>JAZODM010000079.1:0-18941 GCA_045596985.1 Clostridia bacterium | reverse complement strand
TGCAGACGGATCCGATGGATTGGAATGCACTCCTGCATTATCATTGTCCGAAGGACACCATAATTGTCCATTTTCCATTGTCAATTTTCAATTATATTTATTTTATCATCCATTCATGCAACAATTCTTATACTTTTTACCACTTCCGCACGGACAGGGGTCGTTTCTTCCTACCTTTTCGGCACTGCGCCTTTCGGGACGCTTTGCCTCCGAACCATCCCCGTGAGAGGTCGCGGTGGGGGTTGCAACCATCTTTCTTTCAATGGGCGCTTGCGGCTTTACGTGGAATATGTTTCTGACAGTATCCTCACGGATAAGGGTAATCATCTCGTCAAACATATCAAAGCCCTGGAACTGATATTCCTTAACGGGGTCATGCTGACCGTATGCACGAAGGTTTATACCGTTTTTAAGCTGCTCCATATCGTCAATATGGTTCATCCAGCGGCTGTCAACACTTCTGAGCATTACAACACGCTCAACCTCACGCATTGCATCACCAAAAAGCTCCTCCTGGGCTTTATAGGCTTCCATAGCCTTCTCCTTGATTTCGCGGCGTACTGTATCGTGGTCAAGCGTGTTATAATCACGCTCTGCAAAATCAAGAGTACCGGGGGTGAAGAACATCCCCTCAACATAATCAATAAGACCTGTCATATTCCAGTCATCGGGGTACTGCGCACTTGCATATGTTGTCATTGCACCATCAATAATCTGGTCAATCATCTGCATAATGGTATCCTTGAGGTCTTCTCCGTCAAGCACTCTGCGGCGCTGCTCATAAATGACATTACGCTGCTGATTCATAACATCGTCATACTGCAGGACATATTTTCTTACAGAATAGTTTTTACCCTCTACCTTCTTTTGGGAGTTTTCTATTACGCTTGTAAGGAGTCCCTGCTCAATAGGCTCATCCTCGGGAATACGCAGAGTGGTTATCATTCTTTCAATTCTTTCGCCGCCGAAAAGACGCATCAAATCGTCATCAAGAGCAATGAAAAATCTTGATTTACCGGGGTCGCCCTGTCTGCCGCTTCGTCCGCGGAGCTGATTGTCTATACGGCGTGATTCGTGCCTTTCTGTACCGATGATATAAAGACCGCCTGCCTCGCGCACCTCCTGTGCCTCGGCGGAAATAGTCTCTTTATGCTTGTTATAAAGCTCGGTATATTTTTCGCGCGCCTCGATTATTGCCGCATCGTCTGTATCGGCAAAACCGGTAGCCTCCGAAATAAGGCGTTCGTCATAGCCAAGCCTTTCCATATCGGTTTTTGCCATATATTCGGCATTACCGCCAAGAACAATATCAGTTCCTCGTCCTGCCATATTTGTTGCAATTGTAACTGCGCCCTTTTTACCTGCCTGCGCAACAATCAGTGCCTCTTTATCGTGGTGCTTTGCATTAAGCACCTGATGCTTGATACCGCGCGCTTTAAGCACACTGCTAAGCTCTTCCGACTTATCAATTGTTATAGTACCGACAAGTATGGGCTGACCTGTTTTGTGAACGCGCTCAATCTCGTCTGCAATTGCCTTTATCTTACCACGGTGATTTTTATACACCTGGTCATTTTCATCTGTTCTTAAAAGCGGTTTGTTAGTCGGGATTTCAATAACGTCGAGAGAGTAAATTCCACGAAATTCTTCTTCCTCCGTTTTTGCAGTACCCGTCATACCGCTGAGTTTTTTGTAAAGACGGAAATAATTCTGGAAAGTAATTGTTGCGAGGGTTTTATTCTCTCTCTCAACCTTTACGCCCTCCTTAGCCTCAATCGCCTGATGAAGTCCGTCGCTGTAACGTCTGCCGACCATAATACGGCCCGTAAATTCATCGACAATCAGCACTTCGCCATCCTTTACAACATAGTTAACGTCGCGGTGCATTATGCCGTGTGCGCGCATCGCCTGATTTATATGATGCGAAAGCGTCATATTTTCAGGATCGGAAAGGTTTTCTATATTGAATGCCTTTTCCGCTTTTTCAATACCCCTTTGTGTCAGGGTAACGGTCTTTGCCTTTTCGTCAATTATATAATCTGCATCAAGAACCTCATTTTCTTCCTTATCGTCAAGCTCCTTAAACTTTTGTGAGGTAAGGGTACGTACGAATTTATCAACTACATTATAAAGCTGCGTGGAATTTTCACCGGCACCGCTTATGATGAGGGGGGTACGCGCCTCGTCAATCAATATGGAGTCAACCTCATCGACAATGGCAAAGGAATGACCGCGCTGCACCATATTCTGCTTGTAAATAACCATATTGTCACGAAGGTAGTCAAAGCCAAGCTCGTTATTTGTTCCGTAGGTTATGTCGGCATTATACGCCTCCTGTTTTGCTGCAGGCTCCATCTGACTTACTGCAAGACCTACACTAAGCCCCAAAAATCTGTAAAGCTTACCCATCCATTCACTGTCACGGCGGGCAAGATAGTCATTTACCGTTACGATATGCACACCTTCACCCGTCAGCGCATTGAGGTATGCAGGCAGAGTTGCAACAAGCGTTTTACCTTCACCCGTTTTCATTTCGGCAATTCTTCCCTGATGAAGAACAATTCCGCCGATTATCTGAACGGGGAAGTGACGCATTTCAAGCACCCTCCACGAAGCCTCGCGCACAACTGCAAAAGCCTCGGGCAGTAAACTGTCAAGCGTTTCTCCATTTTTAAGTCTGTCTTTAAACTCCCTGGTTTTTGCCTTGAGCGCACTGTCGGAAAGTTCCTTATACTCCTCCTCGTAGGAGAGAACCTTATCCACCAGCGGTTGTATTTTTTTCAGCTCTCTCTGCGAATAGGTGCCGAAGAGCTTTTCCATTATACCTGCCATTTATTTTCCTCCTGCTATGTTTTTAACGGGAATAGTTCTTTTTAATAAAGTCAAATATTTTATCTGCACTGCTGTAATTGAAATTTTTGGACAGATTATCTTTAATTTCACAAAGAGCGCTTTCGTTATCCAAAAGCTCGCGCACAAGGGCACATAGCTCTGTAGAGTCATCGCGCGTGTGGGCCATATGGTTTCCTACCCAGAAATTCATATTATGCGTTTCACAGCCTGCCACTGCATCTATAAGTATCATTGGCAGATTGTTCTCGGCAGCCTCCGTTGTGGAAAGACCGCCCGGCTTTGATAAAAGCAGGTCTGCACTGTTCATATATAAAGGTACGTTACGCGTAAAGCCTAAAATACGCACGCTGCCGGGGTCATCAAGATAGCGAAGACTCTGATAAAGCTTTCTGTTGCTGCCGCATATAACAACAAAGTATTCATCATCTTTTAATATTTTTGCCATTTTGCGCGCAATAACCTTCATCGGGCCGCAACCCATACTTCCGCACATAAGGAGAATTACACGCTTGGATTCCGGAATGGAAAGCTCGCACTTACTTTCCTCCTTGCTTAAAGAAGTATGTACCTTTTTGCTGACGGGTATACCGCCTGCAAAAAGCTTATCTTGCGCAATGCCGTGCGCAATAAAGTCATCCTCCAGACTTTCGTGGGGGATAATATAGTAATCAAGGTCACTGTAGCAAACACCGGGACTGCAGGTGTAATCTGTTGAGATAAAATACGTTTTATCAACGGAAAGTCTGTATTTTTTCACTGCACGTGTGAGCGTCATTGCAGAAAAAGGATGTGTGCAGATAACAGTATCAAAGTTTCCTTCATTAACTTTTTTTATAAGCTTTCGCGCCCCTTTGGTTACAGTTTCATAAAGCATTGAACGCTTATGCCTGCCATCGGTAAGCTCTGCCGCCTTATAACCAAGTCCGAAAAGAGTGGGAGCCTTTTTATAAAGACGCACGTGCCACTTGGAAATAAAATTAGATGCCTTCGGTGACAAAAATGCCAGTGAATCTGCAATCTCACAATATATGTTTTCTGCATCAAAAGCTTCTTTAATTGCCCGTGCGGCACTGTTATGCCCCTCACCGGTGTTGCAGGTAAGAATTAAAGCGCGCATACAAAAGCTCCTTCGTAAAATATTATCCTATTAATTATATCACATTCAGACGTAAAAATCAATACGAATTATGCCTTATAAGGAAGTATTTTGTTTCCGCAAACATCAAAAACGTAGTCGCGTGATTTAAGGAGCCTTGAAAGAGCGAAGGAATCTTCTATTCTCTCTTTGGCGCAGAGTGCGCAAAGCCCCTGATGCCCCTCGTGATGGAAGTCCGTGCCGCCGCCTATGATAAGGTGCGGGTTTTCCTGCGCCGTCCTTGCCGCAAGGGAAACGCAGGAGTTATGATGCGGATGCATATTGAAAACCTCAATCCCGTCAAGGATATTGATGTCTTGCAAAAAGCAGGGATGTCTGTAGGGATGTGCCTGCAAAATAACATTTTTATCGTTTTTGAAGCCTTTATAAAAGCCCTCGTAACTCCCGAAAATATAGTCGTAGGCGCGATAAGCATCTTCCTCGCTTATTCCGTATACGAGATATTCGTTGGTGCTTTCGGGAAAACGTATTTCAAGACCGAAAATTACGTCAAAATCTACCTCTTCGCCGTATTTTTTTGCAGCGAAAAAATCGTGCATATAAAACTTCATAAAATCCTCTTTAGTTTTAAAATCACGAAGTACCGTGGCCCCGAAATGGTTTGTAATTGCAAACCCTGAAAAACCCAGCTCCATATAACGGTCAACACAGCCTTTCGGGTCAATATCGCCGCATTTACTGACAGGGGAGGTATGAACGTGCAAATCATATTTATATTTATAATCGGGTATATTCATAGATAAAACCTCCGTTAAATAAAGATAGCCGCAAGCTAACGCTGCGACTATCCCTGTAATTATTTGTCCATATTGAACTTCTTTCTGAATTTTTCAACACGACCGCCTGTATCAACAAGCTTCTGCTTTCCTGTAAAGAAAGGATGGCACTTAGAACAAATTTCAACGAAAATGTTTTCCTTTGTAGAACCTGTTTCAATTACATTACCGCATGCGCATTTGATGGCTGTCTGCTTATAATCAGGATGGATACCTTCTCTCACGACATTCACCTCTTTCCGAAAAAATGAGTATGTTAAAAAATTAAACATCAATTCAGCAAAAGCTATTATAGCATAAGTTTTTTATAAATGCAACAACTTTTTTCGCGATTATTTAAATTTTTTATTTTTCTAAAAAATGCATAAAAAGAAATATTTATTCTTGACAGTTTTGCTGAAAAAATATATAATATAATTGTGTTTTATGTACATTAATATGTGCATAAAGCTTAATATATATAAGGAGGTGCTACAATGGAAATTGCCATTGCTGCTGTAGTTGCACTGGTTCTTGCAATCGCCTCCGGAGTGATTAGCTTTCGATTAGGTATTTCATACAGAAAAAAGATAGCTGAAGCCGAGATAGGCGGGGCAGAGGCAGAGGCAAAGCGTATTGTCGAGGAAGCTACAAAAAAGGCAGAGGACAAAAAGCGCGAGTCGTTGCTCAGTGCAAAGGAAGAGATTATCAGAAACCGTAATGAGGCTGAGAAAGAGCTTAAGGAAAGACGTGTTGAAATCTCAAGGCAGGAACGCAGACTACAGCAAAAGGAAGAGGCTCTTGATAAAAAGACTGAGTCCCTTGAAAAAAAGGACGAAACTTTGAATAAAAAAATCAAGGAAGCCGATGAAGAAAAGGAAAAAATTGCAGGCATCCATAAGGCGCAGATAGAAATGCTTGAACGCCTTTCAGGATTGACAGCGGAGGAAGCAAAGGAATATTTACTTCGTAATGTTGAGGACGAGGTTCGTCATGAAGCTGCAATAATGATTAAGGAAATTGAAACACAGGCCAAGGAAGAGGCCGACAAACGTGCAAAGAACATTATCAGCGCAGGTATTCAGCGCTGTGCGGCAGACCACGTTGCGGAAACTACCGTTTCGGTTGTTTCGCTTCCCAATGATGAAATGAAGGGAAGAATTATCGGTCGTGAGGGCCGAAACATCAGAACACTTGAAACTCTCACAGGTATCGACCTTATTATAGACGATACTCCGGAGGCGGTAATCCTTTCAGGATTTGACCCCATCCGCAGAGAGGTTGCAAGAGTTGCGCTTGAAAAACTGATTACAGACGGACGTATCCATCCTTCGAGAATTGAGGAAATGGTGGAGCGTGCAAGAAAAGAAGTTGACGCAACCATTAAGCAGGAGGGTGAACAGGCTACATTCGATACGGGTGTACACGGCTTACATCCTGAAATTATTAAGCTTTTGGGTAAGCTTAAATTCAGAACGAGTTACGGTCAGAACGTACTTAAACATTCTATCGAGGTTGCCCACGTTGCCGGAATTATGGCAGGGGAGCTTGGTGTGGATGTTGCGCTTGCAAAGCGCGCAGGACTGCTTCACGATATTGGTAAGGCAGTTGACCACGAAATTGAGGGAAGTCATATTTCCATCGGTGTTGATATCGCGAAAAAGTATAACGAAAATAAAGACGTTATCCACGCGATTGAAGCACATCACGGAGATGTGGAGGCGAAGACGATTGTTGCTTGCCTGGTGCAGGCTGCCGACGCGGTAAGTGCGGCGAGACCGGGTGCAAGAAGGGAAAATATCGAAGCCTACATAAAACGACTTCAGCAGCTTGAAGAAATTGCCACCTCGTTTGCAGGTGTTGAAAAATCATATGCAATTCAGGCAGGACGTGAAGTTCGTATTATGGTTAAGCCCGAGGAAATCGGTGATGGCGATATGGAATTTGTTGCAAGAGAAATCGTCAAGAAGATTGAGAGCGAGCTTGAATATCCCGGACAGATTAAGATTAATCTTATTCGTGAAACTCGTACTACAGACTATGCTAAGTAATTAAGAAAGCACAAGGGGCATTTGTTATATCAAATGCCCTTTCGTTTTCCAGGAAAGGTATTGAAAATGAACATCTTATTTATTGGTGACATTATGGGGCGCAGCGGACGTGACGGCGTGTTTGAACTGCTCCCCGATATTAAAGAAGAATATAATATTGACTATACAATCGCAAACGGCGAAAATGCATCAGGCGGCCTTGGAATGAATACAAACGGCTATGAGGAGCTTTGCCGTGCAGGGATAGATTTTTTCACTATGGGAAATCATACCTATTCCAAAAAAGATGTAATAAGGCTTTTTAATGCGGGGGAGAACATAATCCGTCCTGCAAATCTTATCGGGGATAACCCCGGCGAGGGTATGGCAATTGTAAATACACCCAAAGGCGAAAAGCTTGCAATAATTAACCTTATCGGCACAATATTTATGAATGAGGATAACCGTTCTCCTTTCTTTGAGGCGGACAAGCTGATAGAAAAGGCAAAGGAAAAGACAAATAATATTATTATAGATTTTCACGCAGAGGCAACAAGTGAGAAAGAGGCACTTGGTTACTATCTTGACGGAAAGGCAAGTGCAGTTTTAGGAACACATACACATATCCAGACGGCAGATGAAAGAATTCTTCCCAATGGTACGGCATATATTACAGATGTGGGAAGAACAGGGGTACGGCACAGCGTACTTGGGCTTGATAAGGATGTTTCCATTGCCCGTTTCATACTCCCACCGGGGGAGAAACGCCCGCCTTTTAATGTGGCAAGGGGGCAGGTACAGCTTTGCGGTGTTGTTATAAAAATAAATGAAGAAACCGGAAAAGCGGAGGAAATTAAAAGATTATGTGTATTACAGAAATAGGAACAATTGCACTTTATCAAGCCCAGGTGCTTTCACAGTTTGAAAATATTGTACACGGCTTTACAACGAGAAAGGGCGGGGTAAGCCAGGGCGCATACGAAAGCCTTTCTATGAGCCCGAGACGTGGCGATGATATAGCGTGCGTACACAAGAATGAGGAGATTTTGTGCAGAGAGCTTTCGCTTGATGTAAAAGCGCTTACCTCCACACGTCAGGAGCATACAGACAGAGTTGAGGTGATAGACGAAAAACGTATCGGATATGGTGTTAAAACCCCTTGGGACTACGGCGTTGATGCGTGCATCACTACTCTTAAAAATGTGCCGCTTTTATGCTATAGTGCGGATTGTGTGCCTGTACTTATATACGCACAGGACATAGGTGCAATTGCCGCAGTGCACGCAGGTTGGCGGGGAACACAGAGCGGTATCTCGAAAAAAACGGTGCAAAAGCTTATAGAGATGGGCGCAGATGCAAAAAAAATATACGCAGCTATCGGACCGTGCATAGGGCAGTGCTGCTACGAGGTTGATGGTGACGTTGCATTAAAATTTGAAGAAAAATATTATCTGCAAAAGCCGATGGATAAATATATGCTCGATTTGGGCAGAGTGAATTTTGACCTTATAAAAGAGTGCGGAGTAAATGAGGAAAACATTTCACTTTCGGGGATATGTACAAAGTGTAATAATGATTTATTCTTTTCCCACCGCGGACAAAACGGAAAAAGCGGAACGCTCGGTGGAATAATTTGTATGAGGGATTAAGTATGAAACACAAAAGAGTTTTAAAATATATGTCTGTGCTTTTAGCGGCGATGCTTGTTCTAAGCGGCTGCAGAGAAAACAAAACGAACGAAAAAAAGAATACGCAGCAAAACGGGCAAAGCATTGTGATGCAGATGCGCATTCCGACCTCACTCAACCCGCTTGAAGCGGAAAATGTGAGTGTGGGGGATGCCTTTTCCCTTTGTTATGAGCCGCTTTTTGCCCTTAATGATATGATGGAGCCGCAGGGAGTTCTTGCGCGCAGTATACAGATTGCAGACGACTGTAGAAGTGCAATAATTATGCTCAAAGATGCTATTACGTGGCATGACGGGATTAAATTTACATCAGGTGATGTAATCCATACAATAAACCTTTTAAAGGAAAATCCGCATCTGCAGTATGCAGGGGGCGTTCAATATATAGAAAGCGCGCAAAGCATAGACCCGCTTTCGCTGAAAATTACGCTTTCAAGACCGTATGGACAGATTGCCTATTCGCTGACATTCCCAATTGTTGCGGCACATAACGCAAATCTTGGTGAGAACATCGTGGGAACAGGTGCATATAGACTTAAAAAGTATCTCGTTTCAACAAGCCTTGAGCTTGAAAGGTTTGAGCAGTGGCACGGTGGTGAAGCACTGTGCGAAAATGTAACCATATATGTAATACGTGATATGCAGACGGCAACCTCGGCATTTAATACGGGCGTTATAAATACTACTACAGGGGAGTCATTTGACCTTCAGAACAGTACACCCAAAAGTAATGCAAGGAGCACACTCTACCCGTCATCAAAATATGAATTTATGGCATTTAACCATAAAAGCGGCATCTTTTCATCACAGTCTGTAAGGGCAGCTATCTCCTGCGCGATAGACCGCAGCGTTATTGCAGGCGAATGTTACTTTGGTGCGGCAGATGCTGCAAACGCACCGCTACACCCGGGCGCAAAGGAAATAACGGCAGCGTCGACAATTGCGCAGTACAACCTGTCGAATGCACACGAAATGCTTTTCTTTGAAGGGTACGCTTTTGATGAAGAAACGCGCCTCTTGAAAAATGACAGGGGGGAGAAGCTTTCCTTCACCCTGCTTGTCAACAGTGACAACCAAAGCCGCGTTAAAACGGCGCAGCTTATAAAAAAGCAGCTCTTTGCCGCAGGAATTGAGGTTAATATAAAAGAGCTTGAGTTTGAGGATTATAAAAGGGAGATTGAAGGCGGACGCTTTGAAGCGTACTTAGGCGGAACAAGGCTTGGAAATCTGTATGATTTTGAATTTCTGTTTTCAGAGAGCGGTGCGCTTAATAACTATGGTTATAAAAGCGACTATATGAATCTTGCCCTTTCTGCAATAGCTGCATCGCCAAGCAAGGATTCCCTTTCTGATGCTGCGTTTAATTTTGAGGAGGTATTCTCGCGCGAGCAGCCCGTTTGCGGACTTGTATTTTGCAGGGATACCCTTATAACGGGCGAAAAGGTTATGGGAAAGCTTCAACCGCAGTCAGGATTCCCGTATAAAAATATATCGCGCTGGAGCGTGAAGTGAGTATATCGCTAAAAAGTTGATGCCTAAATCGTTCGCGAATTATACAATTGTTTTGACAGATAAAAAGGAGAAAAACTATGATTTTAACAGTTACAGCAAATCCTACAATTGACAGAGTGTATTTTATTGAAGATTTTGAAATAGGCAAGGTACACAGAGCTAAAGGAGTTTCACAATCTGCCGGAGGAAAAGGAATAAATGTGGCGCGCGTGGCGGCAATTATTGGCAGAGAAACGGCAGCAATGGGGTTTGTTGGCGGATATACAGGCGACTTCATCAAGGCGGAGGTGGAAAAGCAGGGAATAAAAAACCTGTTTACCGATATTGAGGGGGAAAGTCGTACTTGTGTAAATATTTCGGACAAAAGTGGCAAGTCGGGTGAAATTTTGGAGGCGGGCCCCTGTATTTCGGAGGAAGAAAAAAACAGATTTATAAAAGAGTATTCTGCTAATATTGAAAGCTTCGATGTAATCTGTGTTTCGGGAAGTTTGCCGAGAGGACTTACAAGTGATTTTTATACAGAGCTTATTTGCATCGCAAAGGAAAAAGGAAAAAGAATAATAACGGATACAAGCGGAAAGACACTCGAGGAAATACTTTCTGCAAAGCCATATATGGTCAAGCCTAATAAGGACGAAATTTCCACACTTATGAACAGGGAAATTAAAACAGATGATGACATAAAAGAAACGTTGTCCTTTCTTTTGGAAAAAGGGATAGAAGTTCCTTTTATTTCCTTAGGTAAAGAGGGTGCAGCAGCTATGATAAAGGGATGTTGTTATAAATTCGCAACTCCCGATGTAAAGGTGGTAAATGCCGTAGGTTCAGGTGACAGTGCAGTTGCAGGCATTGCCGCAGGAATTGATATGGGATACGACATTGAAAATGCCATAAAGCTTGCAATGGCGTGCGGTACTGCAAATACACAGTTTGAACAAACAGGAGTTGTAACAAAGGAATTGGTGGATAAATTTTTCTGTCAAATCGACGTAAAGATGATTTAATCAATTTTAAGCCAATTTTAAGCTTTTGGAAGTAGTATATTTGCAGAAAAGAGGTGCATTATGAGAGTTTTAGTTGTTGAAGATGAGAAATACCTTGCCGAGGCATTGTCGCACATTCTTATGCGAAACAATTATACTGTCGATACCGTAAACGACGGTGAGGCAGGGCTCGACTGTGCACTTAGTAATATTTATGATGCAATTATACTTGATATAATGCTGCCTAAGCTAAATGGTCTTGACGTGTTGAAAGCACTTCGCAGTGAGAATATTTCCACCCCCGTTATTTTGCTGACGGCAAAAAGTGAGGTCAGCGATAAAATAAAGGGACTTGACTGCGGGGCGGACGACTATCTTCCAAAGCCGTTTGACACGGGCGAGCTTCTGGCGAGGCTTCGCGCGCTTACACGGCGCAAGGGTGAGGTGCTTGCAAATAATAACGAGCTTCGTATTGGAGATATACACCTTGACAGAAATTCGATGAAGCTCTATAGTGCTGAGCGCGAAACGGCGCTGACAAAAAAAGAGTTCGAGCTTTTGGAGTACCTTATAATAAATAAATCTATGGTTGTTTCTAAAGAGCATATAATAGAAAAACTCTGGGGCTTTGAATCGGAGGCGGAGGCAAATTATGTTGAGGTATATATATCCTTTCTGCGTAAAAAGCTTGCTTTTGTTTCAAAAAATGTCACGATAGGGACTCTCAGGGGAATTGGGTATAAGATAAACTATTGATGCAAGAAGGTTTTATAAATGCTTAAAAAACTGCGCAATAAAATACTGCTGATGAATATGATAAGTACGTTCTTTCTTGTCATATTGGCATTTTCCGCGATTTTTGCAATGACCTACAACAATATGCAGCGCGATATAAATGAATCACTGTTCCGCGCGTTTTCATTTCACAGACCTATGCAGCAACCCCGCGTATACGATAACAGGGAAAGAGCGCAGGAAAAACCGCAAAATGAAAGAGTTTTGCGCGATATGCGTACCTTTTCAGTTTTCGTAGAAAGTGATGGTACGGTAAGGACAAACTCGATGCTTGGTGAAAACAGTGAGCATTATAAAAAGGTGGCGCAGGCAGCACTTAATCAGAATTTAGAGCGTGGTGAATTTAAGAGTGAGGACATAGTATGGCGTTTTGAAAAGCGTGAAATCGGAGAAGGTGCAAAAATCATTGCGCTTGCAGATATTACTGCGGAGAAGGGCTTCCTTTTGCAGCTTGCAGTAAGCTTTGGCATATGTGCGGCAATTCTTCTGATCCTAATATTTGCTGTAAGTATGCACTTTGCAAACAGAGCGATTGCACCGGTAAAGGATGCGTGGGATAAGCAAAAGCAGTTTGTTGCGGATGCCTCGCACGAGCTTAAAACACCGCTTACAGCAATAAATACAAATGTTGATGCAATTCTGTCCCAGCGCGAAAAAACTGTCGGGGAGCAGGAAAAATGGCTTAAATATATTAAAAGTGAGGCGCAGCGCCTTTCCGAGCTTACGGGAAGTCTGCTCTTTATGGCAAGGGTGAGCGATGGTCAGAATATTCAAATGGGCGCAGCACCGCTTTCGGAAATAATAGAATCATCTGTACTTAATCTTGAGGCGGTTGCGTTTGAAAAAGGCGTTCGTTTTTCCTATGATATAGAGGAAAATGTATATGCCTCCCATGCAAATGAATCGCAGCTAACACGGCTTTGCCTGATACTTCTGGATAATGCAATAAAATACTCGCCCGAGGGCGGAACGGTCAGGGTTGAGTTTTCTGCAGAATCGGGAAAGCTTGCGCGGCTTTGCGTACATAACGGCGGGGAGCATATTCCCAAAGAAGAACTTACAAAAATATTTGACAGATTTTACCGCACAGATAAGTCACGCGCCAGCCTCGGCTACGGTCTGGGACTTTCCATTGCAAAGAAAATTACGGAGCTTCATAAAGGAAAAATAACTGTCAGAAGCAGCCGTGAGGAGGGAACGGAATTTACAGTAACGCTTCCTCTTTAAATATTAACATTTAACACCTCTCTGTAATAATATATAGAGAGGTGTTTTCATTATGAATATTAAACGATTGCTTATTATCGGCGGAGATTCAAGAACACAGTATCTTTTAAAAGCGCTCTGTGATGAGGGCTTTGATGCGGTGCGCTTTGACGGGAGTGAGCCACTTAAAAATGCGCTTGACAAAAGTGACGCGGTAATTTTGGGGCTTCCCTGCAGCAGAGATGACAAGAGTGTTGATGCGCCTGACCTTAGTGAGAGTGTCCTTATTAAAGACCTGTGCAAGATGATGGGAAGCGGAAAGCTCCTTTTAGCAGGAAAAATGTCGCAGGCGGTAAAGGCAGTGGCAGACGTGTTTTGTGTTCGGTGGGTAGATTATTTTTTGCGCGAGGAGTTTGAAATCCTCAACGCTGTTCCGACGGCGGAGGGGGCAATCCAGATAGCAATGGAAGAGCTTCCCATAACAATCCACGGCGCAAATATTGTGGTGACAGGTTTTGGAAAGGTGGCAAAGCCACTTTGTATGCTGCTAAAAAATATGGGCGCAAATGTAACTGTATGCGCGCGCAAAAGCTCTGCACGTGCCGAGGCACGGTGTATGGGACTTGGGGCGGCTGATTTTTCGTATTTTAATGACTGCATAGAGGGGGCAGATGTAGTGTATAACACTGTTCCTGCAAGGATAATAAAGCGTGAAAATCTTCTGGCGGCAAAAAATACGCTGATAATTGACCTTGCCTCAAAGCCGGGTGGTGTGGATATGGATGCGGCACTTGATTTAGGTGTGAAGGTTATATGGGCGCTGGGCCTTCCTGGGAAGGTTGCGCCGATAAGCGCGGGCAATATCATAAAGGAAACAGTCTGTAATATTTTCAGTGAGTTAGGTGAATAGATATGGACGAGTGTGCGCTTAGATTAGGATTTGCATTTACCGGCTCCTTTTGCACTATGAGAGTTGTTACGGATACACTGCGCAAGGTAAAGGAAAAGGGGTATGATGTTTTTCCTATTATGAGCGAAACGGTGTATTCTACAGATACACGTTTTGGTAAATGCACAGACTTTATAGATGAAATAGAGGGCATCTGCGGCAGAAAAATCATTGCAACAATTCTCGCGGCAGAGCCTATCGGCCCGAAAAAGCTTATCGATGCCCTTGTGATTGCTCCGTGTACGGGAAATACCCTCGGTAAGCTTGCGCAGGGGATATATGACGGATGTGTGCCGCTGGCAACAAAGGCGGCTCTCAGGAATAACTGCCCGATAATTATTGCGCCGTCAACAAATGACGGACTTGGGGCAAGTGCCAAAAATATAGGCCTGCTTCTCAATACAAAAAATATATTCTTTGTTCCCTTTGGTCAGGATGACCCAATAGGAAAAAACAACTCGCTCGTTGCAAAGTGGGAGATGCTTATTCCGGCAATAGAAAGTGCGCTAAAGGGAAAACAATTACAACCTGTTTTAATGTAATATGCGGGCGGATGTGGGTATCCGCCCCTACATATATAATTTTTTTCGAGAAAAATTATAATTTATATTGACTTTACCGCTTTAGCGTGGTAAAATACTAAAGCAAACAAATTATAAGGAATGATTGGCGTTATGATGCTTGATGAAAACATTTTAAAAACTGAAGAAAGAATTATGTATGCATTGCGCTCTCTGTATCATAAAAGCGGCTATGCTCCGTTTAAGATGAGCCGCTTTGAAGAGTATGATATGTATGTGCGCAACAAAAACTTTATGGGGAGCAGTAAGATTGTTACCTTTACTGATTTGAGCGGCAGACTTCTTGCGCTGAAGCCTGACGTAACTCTTTCCATAATAAAAAATTATAAAAAGAACGGCGGAGTATGCAAGGTTTACTATAACGAAAATGTGTACCGCCCCGACAACGCAACCCACGAAATAAAGGAAATTATGCAGTCGGGTATAGAATGTATGGGCGATATCAGCACTGTTGAGGAGTGCGAAGTTCTCCTTCTTGCAATAAAGAGCCTTGAGGCTATAAGTGATAACTATATCCTTGATATATCCTCTGTAGGGGTAGTGACGGGACTTTTAAACGCTGCAGGTGTAAATGACGATGTTAAAAAGAGCATTATAAAGCTTCTTGGTGCAAAGAACACCTCTGCGCTGCGCACTCTTTGCGAGGAAAATGGTGTAGGCAGTGCAATAAAGGGTATTATGATTGAGCTGTGCGAGATTTCAGGCAGTGCAAAGGATGCAATCATAGCCCTCGAAAAACTGTGTATCAACCGCGAAATGATGGACGCGCTGGCTAATTTAAAGGCGCTTGTATCAGCACTTACACAGTATAACAAGGCAGACAATGTGCAGATTGACTTTTCAATTATAGACGATACAAACTATTATAACGGAATAGTATTTCGCGGATATGTTGATAAATTGCCGGGAAGTGTTCTTTCGGGCGGAAGATACGATAATCTTTTGAGGGCAATGGATAAAGAGGGCGGCGCAATCGGCTTTGCAGTTTATTCAGATATGCTCGAGCGTATAGACGAAAAAGAAAAAGAGTTTGACTGTGACGCGCTGCTCGTTTATAATGATGAAGTGAGTGTGTGTGACGTTCTGCGTGCGGCAGATAAGCTTAAAAAAGAAAATCTGTCTGTAAATATACAAAAAAGCGCGCCGTCACAGCTTCGCGCAAAAAAGGTGTACAAGGTAGTAAAAGGGGGCGAGATAATCGATGGATAAGCTTCTTAATATTGCACTGCCAAAGGGCAGACTTGGCGAAAAGGTATATGACATTTTTGAAAAAGCAGGCTATGGATGCCCTGCCATACACGAAAACAACCGAAAGCTCATTTTCGAAAATGAGGAAAACGGAGTAAGATATTTTTGGGTAAAACCGTCTGACGTTGCAATATATGTTGAGCGCGGCGCGGCGGATATCGGCGTTGCAGGAAAGGACATTTTGCTTGAATACAATCCCGATGTTTACGAGCTGTGCGACCTTAAAATGGGTAAATGCCGTATGGCGGTAGCAGGAATGGAAGGCTTTTTTGACAATCCTGAAAGGACGCTTCGTGTTGCGACAAAATTCCCCAATATTACAAAAAAGTATTATAGCTCCCTGAGCCGTGAAATTGATATTATAAAGCTTAACGGCTCTATCGAGATTGCGCCGATACTGGGACTTTCAGATGTTATTGTGGATATTGTTGAAACGGGGACAACCCTCAAAGAAAATAATCTGCGCCCGTTTGAAACAATTGTGCCGATAAGCGCACGTCTTATATCAAATAAGGTCAGCTATAAGTTCAAAAATAAAATGATAAGCGCCATTAAGGATGCAATAGACGAATATATCGGAGGAAACTATGATTAAGATATACGATTACGATAAATTAAGCATTGACGATATTTTTGCAAGAGAGGAAGAGGATACCTCCCGCCTTGAAAATACCGTTTCAGAGATAATTGAAAATGTACGAAAAAACGGTGATGCTGCTCTTAGGGAATATGCCGACAAATTTGACGGCGGTGCGCCCGAGTGCCTCGAGGTAACCGCGCAGGAAATTGAGGATGCATTTAAAACCGTTTCGCCCGAGCTTATTGAAATTATGAAAAAGGCGGCAAAAAATATTGAAAACTTCCACAAAAGACAAATTCGCCAGAGCTTTATTATCAGTGAAGAAGAGGGCGTTATCTGCGGACAGAAGATTATCCCGATTGAAAAAGCGGGACTTTACGTTCCGGGTGGTACGGCGGCTTACCCTTCGAGTGTGCTTATGAACTCAATCCCTGCAAAGCTTGCCGGCTGCAGTGAAATCGTGATTACAACACCTGCCAAGGGCGGCAAGGTTAACCCCGTAATTCTTGCGGCGGCAAAAATCGGGGGAGTGGGCAGAATTTTCAAGGTAGGCGGGGCGCAGGCGATAGCGGCGCTTGCCTTTGGTACAGAGAGTGTGCCCAAGGTTGACAAAATTGTAGGACCCGGAAATGCCTTTGTAGCAGAGGCGAAAAAGCAGGTTTTCGGCAAGGTTTCAATTGATATGATTGCAGGACCGAGTGAAATTCTTGTAATTGCCGATGAAAAAAGTAATCCTTCTTTTGTTGCGGCGGACTTGCTTTCTCAGGCAGAACATGATAAAATGGCAAGTGCGGTTCTTGTAACGGAGAGCCGTGAACTTGCCCAGAAGGTAGCAGACGAGCTTGAAGTGCAAATCCCGCTTCTTGAGCGCAGTGATATTGCAAGGACAAGTATTGACAATAACGGAAAAATAATAATTGTAAGCGATATAGAAACGGCAGTAATTGCCGCAAATGAAATTGCACCCGAGCATCTTGAACTGTGCCTTGATAATCCGTTTGACTATCTTGACAAGATTAAGAACGCAGGCTCGGTATTTATGGGCAGATTCTGTCCCGAGGCGCTCGGCGACTATTTTGCAGGACCAAACCATACTCTGCCCACAAGCGGAACGGCACGGTTTTCAAGTCCGCTTTCCGTAGACGATTTTATTAAAAAGACGCAGTTTACGTATTATACAAAGGACGCTCTTAAAAAGGTGAGCGGCGATATATATAAATTTGCTATGGCGGAGGGTCTCGGGGCGCACGCAAAGAGCGCCGTCATAAGAGGTGAAGAAGATTGAGTAGATTTTTCAGCAATAAGTATAAAAATTTAATTCCGTATACTCCCGGGGAACAGCCAAAGGATATGCGCTATATCAAGCTTAATACGAATGAGTCGCCATTTCCCCCAAGTGAAAAGGCGCAGAAATATGCCTCTCAGGCGGCATCGATACTCCAGCTTTATCCTGACCCGCAGTGTATGGAGCTTACAAAAAAGATAGCGCAGAACTTAGGAGTAGAGTATGAAAACGTACTTGTGACAAACGGCTCTGACGAAATATTGAATTTTGCGTTTATGGCTTTTTGTGACAAGGAGCATAGTTGCGTTTTTCCAAATATAACCTATGGATTTTACAGCGTTTTTGCAGAAGTTAACTCTATACCCTATGAGGAAATTCCCCTGCGTGATGATTTTACAATCAACGTAGAGGATTACATAGGAATTAATAAAAATATTTTTATCGCAAATCCAAACGCACCTACGGGAATTGCGCTTACTCTTTCGGAAATTGAAAGGATAGTAAGCTCGAATAAAAACAATCTTGTTGTAATTGATGAAGCGTACGTGGATTTCGGTAATGACAGTGCAGTTTCCCTTGTTAACAAATACGACAATCTGCTTGTAACGCAGACCTTTTCAAAGTCACGCTCCATGGCGGGGGCGCGCCTTGGCTTCGGTGTCGGCTGCAAGGAGCTAATTTACGATTTGAATACAATCAAATATTCCACCAACCCCTACAATATAAATAAAATGACTATGGCGGCAGGTATCGGCGCTATGGAGGATGAGGAATATACAAAGAAAAACTGCCGTGAAATAATTAAAACGAGGGAATACACGGCGTCGGAGCTTGAAAAGATGGGCTTTACACTCACAAAGTCAAGTGCAAACTTCCTTTTTGCAAAGCATAACCAAATTTCGGGAAGTGAGATTTACCAGAAATTACGTGAAAAGGGTATTCTTGTACGTCATTTTGATAAAAAGGAAATTTGTGATTATAACAGAATTACAATTGGTACATTAAGCGATATGCAAACCCTTATAAATATTCTTAAGGAAATAGCCGAAAGAGAATAATCCAAACTCGCCTGAAATGGCGAAATTTCGGCATCTTTCGGCTTGTCGTCTTTGCAAGGCACAAAGCCTTGCTGCATCCTTCGCACCAAACCGTGCTCAAAATTTCATCCGTTTCAGGTCCTTGAATTTTTAGAGAGCGGATTTTTGGTTGCGCAAGGCAAAAACACAGGAAATACTTTGTGTATTTCCGAGTATTTTAACACAGCGAAAGCGGAAATCCGCCTCTAAAAATCGAGTTCGGATTACTCTCTTTCGGCTACTGG
>JAZODM010000078.1:0-24609 GCA_045596985.1 Clostridia bacterium | reverse complement strand
TGTCTTTTTTTGCAGTATAGATTTATATGGAGTAATCAGTTATAAATAGCTACGCTTTTTCGCAGTTTAAAAACAGCAGGGGAGGGTGCCTATATCCGTACCAAAGCGGGATGTCCGGGAGGCCATCCCCTACGCACAATTTGTCAATACACCTGTAGAGACAAACTCCCATACCATCCACAAAAAGCGGGAGGCGGAACGCCTCCCCTACATAATCTCATAATTATTATACCAATTTCTCACAAAAAGAAAAAGCAGCAAGTCATCCGACTTACTGCTTTTGGTGACCCGTACGAGAATCGAACTCGTGTTTCAGCCGTGAAAGGGCCGTGTCTTAACCGCTTGACCAACGGGCCATATAGCTTGCGAGTTAATCAAGCATTCTCATAACGAACACTTAAAAAGTATACATTATGTAAAGGCTTTTGTCAAGCTTTTTTTTGATAATTTTAACAAGACATTTTATTACAAACTCTTACATTGACTATCTCGCGCCCAAACTATATAATTACATACAGAAATATGAAATTGAGGTGAGTGAAATGGGTTCCACACCTACAGAAGATTTTCAGAAGAAAGTGCAAAAACTTCTTATCAGAAACAGCAATATCCTTGACATTCTTACAAAATGCCAAATTTCCTGCAGTAAAATGTGTCGCAGCACAGTGCGCTCTGCCACAGGATGCGGGTGCATACAGATAAACGGAGTGAAAAGTCCCAATCCTCTTGAAAAGCACAATAGCGGGGCAAGCGGAAATCTCTGCCCTGAATGTCTGGGTGCTATACAAAACGAAATTGGTGAAAACTTGTTTTATATAGCAAGTCTTTGCAATGCGCTTAATATGTCAATGGCAGAAATCATGCAACGTGAAATAAAAAATGTTGAAACACTGGGCAAATACAGTCTGCGGTAAATAAACAAAATCTAAAACCACTTAGTTTTGGGGATGGAAAAAATAGTGCGGAACGGATAAACTGAGCCACGGAAAGGGTGTGTGCGCCTTTTCCGTGGGAACCCGAAGGCGTACGAGGGTACGTCGAGAGGCGAAGTTTGTTCGTAGTTTATTGGCATAAAAACAATAGGAATCCGTTTTTACGGATTCCTACTAAAATTTATGATTTTCGAGAATGTTCTATTCTTTGTAATATGAATTTCCCGCCAATAAACGATCGGTGCTGTTTTTTACATCCCCATCATTTTCTTCTGTTATTACGCTTACCTTCTACATTGCGCTTTATATCAAGCATACGGGCATCACTTGACTGCTTGAAGTTTGCCATCATATCCTCAAATGACATATCCTTCTGGTCATTTTCGCTGCTCCAGTCAATTTCTGCAGGCTTTCCCGTAAAGGGTTCTGCAGCCCTTCTCGGCGAATGATTTTCCTGCGCCTTTTTGATAGAAAGACTTATCTTTCCCTTTTCGTCAAGCGAAAGAACCTTAACCTTAACTGTCTGACCCATCGAAAGATGCTCATTTATATCTTTGACATAGTTTCTCGCAACCTCTGAAATATGTACAAGACCCGTTTCACCGTCAGGCAAATCGATAAATGCACCAAACCCTGTTATTCCTGAAACCTTACCTTCTACTATTTGTCCTACTTCAAGTGCCATAAAGGTACTTTACCCCTTTCAGTATGTAAAAATATAATATATAAATCAAGTTTTTTTGCACTGATCAGTTGCCGACTACAAACACCGTCTCATCCTCGCGCACATAGCCCTCATCGCGGGCCTTATCCTCGTAAAATTTGTCAGTGGAGTTATACTCTGCCTTTTCCTTTAACACATCATACTCTTTCTCCATCGTGCTAATCTCCCTCTCACACTGAGCGGTTTCACGACGGATACTGATAAGGCGCAGCTGCTGCGAAACAAGTGTATACAAAAATCCTGCAATAATCAAAAAGCAGACCGTCAGCCGCAAATAATAGCTATGTGTCTTTTTCTTTTGTTTTCGCACAGAACTTTTTGACGTTTCGCGCACTCTACTCACCTCACATTCTATAGTATAACTGAAAGAATTTCATTTGTAAAGATTTTTTTACAACATTTTAATTCTTTTTTTGAGCATTTTCCGACTGCTTTGCAGTGCGCGCAAAGCTTTGACATTCGCCCCCTTAAATTCCTTCTGCAGCCTTTTTGCAAATGCTAAAAGATACCTTAGCGGAACTACTGCAAGAGCGCAAATTTTAATAATAGGCCTTACAATTATTTTTCCTGTCACACTGTAAAAAACCGAAAAAAGCTTTGTTACCCCTCTTGTGAGAAATGCCGCATAAAAAAGCGCACCGCTTATACTTCCTAAAATCTGGTAATAGCGTATCTGCCCGTTATTAAAGAAAAAGCCGAGCGCAAGCACTGCACCGATACATATAAACGCAAATAAAATATCCTCCAGCGTTGTTCTGAGCACTCCTGCAAAAAAGATTTTACGTATACTGCGCTGAAAATCGAAAAACACTCCGCACCCTATGCCGAGTGCCACGCAAAGCAAAAACACATACATCTGATGAGAAGAGGAAACCTGCATTATTTAAGCACCCTCTTCAAAAAGCCTTCTTTATCACCTTTCCCCTTTGAATATACGCAGCCGTTTATCTCGCCCTCGATATAAATATCGCCGTTTTCGGTAGAGAGCTTTTTTATTTTCATACCGCTGCCCGTTACGGTAAGAATTGAATCTGTCGTTAAAAGAATAATTTTATCAGGTGAAAAATTCTCTACATCGCAGACTCCGCTTGCCGTCAATTTCTGCCTGTTTTCAATAATAATGTTACCTGCCCTTTTGATTGAATTTGATATTTCAGCCATAATAAACCCCTCCTATATAAAATGTATTATACAGGAGGGGCACTCATTACACATTTAAAGCATCTTTTTAAGAAACATACCCGTGTATGATTTTTCGTTTTTACTGATCTCTTCAGGCGTTCCGCAGGCAACAACTGTACCTCCGTTTTCGCCGCCCTCAGGGCCAAGGTCTATAATGTGGTCTGCCGTTTTTATCACGTCGAGGTTATGCTCTATCACAAGCACCGTGTTTCCCTCGTCAACAAGTCTGTTCAGGACATCTATAAGTCTGTGTACATCTGCCGCGTGCAGCCCCGTTGTAGGCTCGTCAAGAATATAAATTGTTCTTCCCGTAGAGCGTTTGGAAAGCTCTGTCGCAAGCTTTACGCGCTGCGCCTCACCACCTGAAAGCGTTGTCGAGGATTGTCCCAGCTTGATATAGCTCAGCCCGACATCATTTATAGTCTGCAGCTTGTTTTTAATTTTTGGGATAGAATCGAAAAATTCCACCGCTTCTCCTGCTGTCATTTCGAGCACTTCATAGATGTTCTTGCCCTTATAATGAACATCGAGGGTTTCTCGGTTATATCGCTTACCCTTGCACACCTCGCACGGGACGTATACATCCGGCAAAAAGTGCATTTCGATTTTTATAATTCCGTCACCGCTGCACGCCTCACACCTGCCGCCGCGCACATTGAAGCTGAATCTTCCTGCACTGTACCCTCTTGCCTTCGCCTCGGGTGTCATTGCAAAAAGCTCACGAATGTCGCCAAACACCCCCGTATAGGTGGCAGGATTTGAACGCGGTGTTCTTCCTATAGGCGACTGGTCAATATCAATTACCTTGTCAAGGTTTTCTATACCCTCAATCGTCTTGTGCTTTCCGGGCACTGCCTTCGCATGATTAAGCTTATATGCAAGGTGCTTATAAACCACCTCATTAACAAGCGAGCTTTTACCGCTGCCCGATACACCTGTGACGCAAACAAATTCGCCGAGCGGAATTTCAACATTTACATCGCGCAGGTTATTCTCGGCAGCCTTTACCACGCGGAGCTTATTTCCGTTACCAATGCGGCGCGTTTTCGGAACCTCAATTTTCTTTCTGCCGCTGAGGTAATCCCCCGTGAGGGAGTTTTTGTTATTCATAATGTCCCGGGCTGTTCCCTGCGCAATAATCTGCCCGCCGTGCACGCCTGCACCGGGGCCGACGTCAACGATATGGTCTGCCGCAAGCATTGTATCCTCATCGTGCTCTACAACGATAAGGGTATTTCCCATATCCCTGAGTGATTTAAGTGCATCAATAAGCTTGTTATTGTCGCGCTGGTGAAGACCTATGCTCGGCTCGTCAAGAATATACAGAACGCCCACTAAGCCTGAGCCAATCTGCGTTGCAAGTCTTATTCGCTGCGCCTCGCCGCCCGAAAGAGTTCCTGCCGAGCGTGCAAGGGTCAGATATTCAAGTCCCACATTATTAAGAAAGCCTATTCGCGCATTGATTTCCTTTAGTATTTCCTCGGCAATCATCGTCTGTTGCGCATTAAGCTCAAGCTTTTCGAAAAAGCCTTTGGCACTGTTTACCGAAAGGTTACATACCTCGTCAATATTTTTTCCGCCCACAGTAACACTCAGACTTTCGCGGCGAAGCCTCCTGCCTTTACATTCGTTACACGGGATTTCGCGCATCAATCCTTCGATATCCCACTTTGCCCATTCACTGTCCGTTTCATCATATCGGCGTTGCAGATTATTTACAATACCTTCAAACGTGGCCTTGTATTTTGAAAGTCCGCGCTTTCCCTCATGCTCAATTTCTATTTCCTCGCTGCCCGTTCCGTAGAGTATAATATCTATGACTTCCTGCGGCAGCTTTTTCACGGGGACACTCAGGCTGAAATTATATTTTTTGGCAAGCGCCCTGAAGGTCGCGTTTGCCATACTGCCCTCTTTATCAGGGGCGCGCCATCCGCTTACACTGAAAGCACCCTCCAGGACAGAAAGCTCATCACTTACCAGAACGAGCGACGGGTCAACGCGCTTTAGAAGACCGATACCGCTGCACCTTTGGCACGCGCCGAGCGGATTGTTAAAGGAAAACATTCTCGGTGAAAGCTCCTCCAAGCTTATACCGCAATCGTCGCAGGCATAATTACGGCTGAAAACCATTTCCTCCTCGCCGTTTAAAATCATAACAATTCCCTCTGCAAGATGCAGTGCAATCTCTATAGAGTCGGCAAGGCGGCGGCGTATATCACCGCGCACAACAAGCCTGTCCACCACAATTTCAATATTATGCTTTTTCTGCTTTTCAAGCTCTATTTCCTCGGACAGGTCATAAATTATTCCGTCAACACGCACACGTACATAGCCGCTCTTGCGCGCATTTTCAAATATTTTCTGATGCTCGCCCTTTTTGCGGCGCACTACCGGGGCAAGGATCTGCACACGGCTTTCCTCGGGAAGTGATAATACCTTGTCCACAATCTGGTCAAGTGTCTGCTGGGAAATAACCTTTCCACAGCTTGGGCAGTGCGGTATACCCACACGTGCATAAAGAAGCCTTAAATAATCGTATATCTCCGTTACTGTACCGACAGTTGAACGGGGGTTTTTATTCGTTGTCTTCTGGTCAATACTGATAGCGGGGCTAAGTCCCTCTATATAGTCAACCTCCGGCTTTTCCATCTGTCCTAAAAACATTCTGGCGTATGAGGAAAGCGACTCCACATACCTTCTTTGTCCCTCGGCATAGATAGTATCAAATGCCAGCGACGTTTTTCCCGAGCCTGAAACACCGGTAAACACTATCATCTTATCCCTGGGGATTGTCAAATCTACATTTTTAAGATTATTTTCACGGGCGCCTTGTATAACTATTTCTTCTTTTCTCATTTTAAAGCACCTCTTTCCTGAGTCGTTTTATACGGTCACGTATTTTTGCCGCATCTTCAAAGCGCAGCTCCTCAGCGGCTTTTTTCATTTCTTCTTCAAGCTGCATTATTACCTTCTGCACATTTAATTTCGGCGAAGTTTCCTCCTGTGCCTGCGTTGCGGCAATCACATCACTGATATTCTTTTTAATAGTACGGGGAACAATATTATGCTCCTGATTATATTTTTGCTGAATTTCACGTCTGCGGTTAGTTTCATCAATGGCACGCTGCATTGAATCGGTTATTCTGTCGGCATACATAATGACCTTACCCTCTGCATTTCTTGCAGTTCTGCCGATTGTCTGTATAAGCGAGGTTTCACTTCTTAAAAAGCCCTCTTTATCGGCATCAAGTATCGCAACGAGCGATACCTCGGGAATATCAAGTCCCTCCCTGAGGAGGTTTATTCCGACAAGCACGTCAAACACGCCAAGCCTTAAATCACGTACAATTTCCATACGTTCAAGGGTGTCCACGTCTGAATGCATATATTTTACCTTCACGCCCATTGTACGCAGATAGTCCGTCAAATCCTCCGCCATTTTTTTTGTAAGCGTTGTTACGAGGACGCGCTCCTTCTTTTCGCTGCGCGCATAAATTTCTGTCAGCAAATCATCAATCTGTCCTTCAATCGGACGGACTGTAATTTCCGGGTCAAGAAGTCCCGTAGGACGAATTACCTGCTGCGCAACACTTTGTGAATGCTCATATTCATACTGCGCAGGTGTCGCACTTACGAAAACGACCTGATTTATCCTCTGTTCAAATTCTTCAAAATTAAGGGGTCTGTTATCAAATGCCGACGGCAGACGAAAGCCGTAGCGAACAAGGCTTTCCTTGCGGCTTCTGTCGCCTGCATACATTGCACGCACCTGCGGAATTGTAACGTGGCTCTCGTCAACCACCAAAAGAAAGTCCTCGGGGAAATAATCCATCAGCGTGTAGGGCGCACTTCCCGGCTCTCTTCCGCTGATATGGCGTGAATAATTTTCTATTCCGCTGCAAAAACCGATTTCGCGCATCATTTCTATATCATAGTTTGTCCTCTCCTCAAGGCGCTGCGCCTCAAGCAGGCGGTCATTTGCGCGAAGCTCTCGCAGTCTTTCATCAAGCTCTGCCCTGATAGATTTTATGGCAATTTCTCTCTTTTCGGGCGTTGTTACATAATGAGATGCAGGATAAATACCCACGTGCTGACGCACACCGAGCACCTCGCCCGTCAATACATCAATTTCCGTAATGCGGTCAATCTCGTCACCGAAAAACTCCACCCTCACCGCATTTTCCGCACTGCTCACGGGGAAGATTTCCACAACGTCTCCGTGTACACGGAACTTTCCGCGGATAAAGTTAATATCGTTGCGCTCATACTGCATATCGACAAGCTTGCGTATAACCTCGTCACGGTCTTTACGCATTCCGGGGCGCATTGAAAGCACCAGCGTACTGTAATCCTCAGGGTCACCAAGTCCATATATGCAGCTTACCGATGCGACAACAATCACGTCACGCCGTTCAAAAAGTGCCATAGTTGCACTGTGGCGGAGCTTGTCTATCTCATCATTTACCTGTGCATCCTTTTCTATATACGTATCGCTGGAGGCGATATACGCCTCCGGCTGATAGTAGTCATAGTAGGAAACAAAATACTCAACTGCATTTTCGGGGAAAAATTCCTTAAACTCGCTGCAAAGCTGTGCCGCAAGTGTCTTATTGTGCGCAAGTACAAGGGTGGGTTTATTTATCCTTGCAATGGCGTTTGCCACGGTAAAGGTTTTACCGCTTCCCGTAACACCCAAAAGAACCTGCCCGCGGTTACCGCTCTCAATACTTTTTACAAGGCTTTCTATCGCCTCGGGCTGGTCACCCGTAGGCGCAAAATCCGATACCAGTTTAAAATTCATACTTTCCCCTCCTTTGCACTCTACTATAGTAGGACATTATATTATTTTACACCTTTTTTGTATTTTTTTCAACCTGCATTAACAAATATTTTCACAATCTTTATTTTTTATTAAAATAAGCATTTGGTACTGTGCCCACAATCAGCGTTTGCGCTATCGGCATTTCTGATTCAACGGTCATAGTGCTGTATGCGAGCGGAAAAAGGATTTCAATTTCAACCCACACTTTAAGGTTAATTGTATGAAGCGTCTGATTTATACCCGTTTCTTCAAACGTATGTGTAACATCTGCGTGCGTAACGGAAACGGGCTGAAACCGTATCGGCACTTTTGGCCCCATACCTGCAAAAATATCTGCACCGATAAGACCGAATAAGTAAACCTTGTTTTCTATAGTATCAGCATCGTCAATTCTGTCACCGATTATTATATCAAGGTCATTTGCAAAATTATTTATAAGAACGGAGTTTGCACTTATTGACGTAACTCGCCCCTGACTGTCACGGCTTATCAGGGTGATTTTGTCATAGCTCAAAAATTCTTCGAGCATAAGGCGCTGTATTTCATTGTCAATTATATTTGAAACCATATTTTCGGCATAGCTTTGCGAAATTGATATAATTCTCGGTCTTAAGTAGCGTGAAAAATAATATATTCCAATGCAAAAAAACAGCCCCAAAGCTATCAGGGAAAGCGCAACTATTCTCCTTAACAAACGAACATATCTGTTATTCACCGTTTTTTCCTCCTCCTGATATAATATGCCCCGATTTATTTTTTAGTTCTGTACTTTACAATATGCAGAATATATGATACAATAATCCAAATTTCACATTGGAGGAATACATAATGGCAGAATTTTTAGAAATTGTAATGATTGTAAGCTTCGGTGCGTCCTGGCCGATGAACGTATTAAAATCGTATCGTGCAAGAACGACCAAGGGTAAGAGCCTTGCGTTTTTATACCTCATTCTTTTCGGCTACGTTGCAGGAATAGCGTCTAAATTTGTAAACGAAGCATATATGGCGGCATTCGCACAAAAATGGTATGTTCTTTTCTTTTATGTACTTAACTTCGTTATGGTTGGCGCAGACCTTATCTTATATTATCGTAATAAAAAAATAGATAAAGAGAATGGTATCCTTTAACAAATAAAAAAATCCCGTTTTTGGGGAACCGAGCCTGAGCGCTGCCGGTGGCAGATGAAGCGATGGCGCAGGGTTGTGCAGAAACAGGCGCAATGTAAACGGCAGAGCAGCAGGGCGCCTTTGTTTCAAACGGGTAGGGGGAAACCCCCACGTTTTTCGTCCTTTTGACACCAAAAGGACACATTGCCGAGCGTTCCGCTCAAGTTTTTAAGCTTTGCTTAGTTGTATAAACTGCTATTTCCTGCACAATAAAAAGCGATTGTGATAAAATTTTTCATTTTTACACAACCGCTTTTTTTATTTTATCGTTTCCATTATACCCTGAGTAATTGCCTCCGCCATTGTTTCCTGGCCGCTCTTACTCAGAAGATAGTTTCTGTCACTCTCATTACTGATGAACGCCGTTTCGACAAGCACTGCCGGGCTTACCGTTGTACGTATCACGTAAAGGTGTGAGCCGTTTTGTGTACCCTTCGGTGAAAGACCTGTAAGGTCAACCATTTTATCGTAAATGTTTTCTGCAAGGACTGTTCCTACCTCTGACGCAGGATGGTAATATACCTGCGTACCGTTTATCGCGCCGTTTTCAATGGAATTACAGTGAATACTTACGAATAAATCACATTCGCTCTCGTTTGCAAGCTCGCTGCGCCCTGCAAGGGTTATATAATCGTCAGTATCCCTTGTATATATAACCTCGATTCCATTTTTCTCAAGCTTTTCTCCGACAAGCAGCGCTACCGCAAGATTAATATGACTTTCATATGCTACCGCCTTACCGCTGCTGTTATAGCCTACTGCACCGGGGTCATCGCCACCGTGTCCTGCATCTATCACAACACGCGTTACGCCATCGCTATTTACAGGCGGCTTCTCCTGCGTTACGGGCTTGTCACTCTTGTAAAAGCCCTTTTCCGCCGTGTATGTCAGCTTGTTGCTGCCGTCTACCGTAATTGTACATCCGCCCGCACCGTTTTTCACAATGATTTCATAAATAATTCCGTCGTGTATCTCAATCTTCTGATTTTCAAGTGTCAGGTTGGTAAATGTTACAGCATAGCCGTTTTCTACCGATTTTCCGCTGCCTACATAGCTTTTGTTAAAATAAACCCGCTGTTCAAAGGCATCATACACAATTTCTTCGTTTTCTGATTTTTCGGCACGAATCATTATTCCCTGTTCACTTGACATTATCATTGCCTGCGTGCTTTCCTTTATATCAAGCACCAGACGCGCCTGATTTTCAAAATTGGAATATCGCACCTGCTCTACGCAGTTTCCGCCAAGCTGCACCGTTCCGCCAAGGCTTGTAAACGTAGCCCCCGGGAAGTCAAACACAACCCTCTCAGGGTTCTGATACCTTGTAACCTTGGGCGAAATCCCGTAGCGTGTGCTTATATAGACGTAATCATATCTGTCATCGCTCGATGCCTTTACCGTGCCGAAGCTTCCATATTCTTCAGGCATTACGTCTTCCTCGTCGCTCACCGTGCCGCCGATTATTTCAGACTCCGCCTCCGATATTGAAACAGTGCGCGTGGAATCGTCCCATCCAACCTTATAGCCAAGCTTTTCTGCAATAAACCGCACCGGCACCATCGATTTAAGAAGTGTTTCATCCATACCAATCAGCATCGGCAGCGGCTGCGGCTCATCAATACGCACAAGAGCATTGTTTACATACGTATTTCTGTCACCTATTTTTACAAGCACCGACACGCCATTATCTGCAATCTCCACCTGACAGGTATCGTCATGCCATATGACGTTACTTCCCAACGCCTCAAAAACCTCCCTGACGGGCACCATAGTATACTCATTTATAATTACGGGCGGCATCGGAAGGTCGGTAAGTAATTTTCCATTAATGCTCAGATGCACGTCACCTGCATAATATGGGTGGTATTCATCGTTATAGTAAAGCTGCGCCGCGTTTACATTCATAAACGTGAGCAACAGTATAATAAGTAAAATTATTAAAGAGACTGTCTTTTTCACCGTTTCACCCCTTTTTAATCGAAAAGATGATACTTTACAGCAATATTCGACATACAAAGGCAAAATCCTGCCCGTACCTTGCATTTGTAATGAAAACGTAATATTGTTATTCCCAGCTAATCTGCTTTGAGTTAGCATTATTTGGCATAGCTATGTTGTAATGCTCGTACGCAAGACGTGTTACACACCTTCCCCTCGGCGTTCTGTTAATAAAACCAAGCTGCAGAAGATATGGCTCGTACACATCTTCAATTGCGGACGAGTCCTCACCGATTGTCGCGGCAAGTGTGTCAAGGCCCACAGGGCCGCCGCCAAAATTATATATAATTGAGGTTATCATTTTCTTATCCGTTGCATCAAGACCCAGGGCATCAATTTCAAGCATTTTCAGTGCTTTATCGGCAACCTCTTTTGTGATCGTGCCGTCAGCGCAAACCTGGGCAAAATCCCTTACACGCCTGAGCAGTCTGTTTGCAATTCTGGGCGTCCCTCTTGAACGTGACGCTATTTCTGCCGCACCCTCGGGCGCAATATCGACATTCATAATCTGCGCACTGCGCGTAACTATCGTCGTAAGGTCTTCCTTTGTATAAAGCTCCAGCCTTGAAATAACACCAAAGCGGTCACGAAGCGGCGCCGACAAAAGCCCTGCCCTCGTCGTTGCACCCACAAGCGTGAACGGCGGCAGGCTAAGCCTTACCGATTGTGCACTGGGGCCTTTACCGATTATGATATCAAGCGAAAAGTCCTCCATCGCAGGGTAGAGTATTTCCTCCACCGCGCGTGAAAGTCGATGAATTTCATCAATGAAAAGGACGTCCTGCGGGCCAAGGTTTGTAAGAATTGCCGCCAAGTCCATCGGTTTTTCAATAGCAGGGCCGCTTGTCACCCTGATATTAACACCCATTTCGTTTGCAATTATCGAGGCGAGCGTCGTTTTACCAAGTCCCGGAGGGCCGTAAAGCAGACAATGGTCAAGCGCCTCACGTCTTTGCAGTGCAGCATCTATGTATATCTTCAGGCTGTCCTTAACCTTGTCCTGACCGATATATTCGTCCATCGTTTTCGGGCGTATGGAATGTTCAATTTCATTGTCGCCCTCTATTTGGCGTGTAGATATAATTCTTTCATCAAATTCCATTTGACATTCTCCTTAAAGCCTCTTTTATAATATCCTCGGTACTCATTGATTCTCCGTCTATCTGCATAACAACTTTTTGCGCCTCGGAGGGTGATGCACCCAATGCAATAAGGGCATTTACCGCACCGGTATCGGCTCTTACACCGCCGCGGGGCATATTCTGTGCAGGGGAAGCGTTTGCACCGATTGCCTCCTGCGTGTCTATTTTTCCTTTAAGCTCTAAAATAACGCGCTGCGCCATTTTCGTTCCCACACCGGGGGCACGTGTAATCGCCTTAACGTCCTCTGCAATTATTGCAAAGGCAAGATCCTGCACACTGAGCGTTCCCAATATGGCAAGCGCCGCCTTGGGCCCTATGCCGGAAATCGAAATAAGCTTGTTAAAATAGCTCATTTCATCACTTGTAAGGAAACCGTACATCTGCGGCTCTTCATCCCTTATCTGAAAATATGTATTTACCGTAACATTTTCGCCCATAGAGCCAAGCTTTGCAATATCAGATGATGGCATATTTACAAAAAATCCTATTCCGCCTACATCTATTACTGCACCGCTCTCGCTTTTAGATGCGATTATACCTCTTAAAAAAGAAATCATAACACAGTTCCTCCAAAATTCCTGATAGAATTAAACCTCATACTGTTTCCATGGCATACCGCAATAGCCAGCGCGTCTGCAACGTCATCGGGCTTTGGCACACTCTCAAGACCGAGTATGGATTTCATCATCTGCTGAATTTGCGCCTTGCTCGCCCTGCCGTAGCCGGTCAGTGCCTGCTTTACCTGAAGCGGTGTATATTCAAACACGGGAATTGAGTTATGTACCGCCGCAAGAAGTATCACACCCCTTGCCTGACCTACTGCAATAGCGGTTTTTGCATTGTTGTTAAAAAACAGCTCCTCAATACTCATCGCATCAGGTCTGTACATCTTTATTATTTCATCAACGCCCTTATATACAAGCTGCAATCTCTCCTCCAGCGGAGTGTGCGCACGCGTTGTAACGGCATCGTAGGCAACTGTTTTGTATCTGTTTCCCTCTTTATCCACAACGCCGTAGCCGACAATTGCAATTCCGGGGTCTATTCCAAGTATCCGCATAATATCAATCCTTTTGTTGGCGTAACATTGCATCCTTTACAACGGGTCTGTCCGTTTTTATATAAAGCGTCATTGCCGCGTGATTGGCAACCTCTATATCATTCATATTCTCGTCCTTTAAAACCTCTACCTTCTGCGTGAAGAAGTCCTCCCCCGGTTGCATAATTTCTATCTCGTCACCCTTAAAGAAACGGTTTCTCTGACTTACCTTTGCAAGCTTTGTCTTTTCGTCATAATCGAGAACTATGCCTACAATATCACATTCACGTATATAGGAGCTTGTCCCGTATATCTGCGCACCCGTATCGGGTATACCGAAGAAAAATCCTGTGTAATAATCACGATGGCTGACCTTTTTAACCTCTTTAAGCCATTCGGGGTTAAACACATATTCTGACGGATTTTCATAGTATTTATCTATTGCTTTTCTGTATGCGGCAACTATCGTTGCAACATAATACTCACTCTTTACCCTGCCCTCTATTTTAAGGGAACTTACACCGCTTGCAATAAGCTCGGGAACGTGCTCTATCATACATAAATCCTTTGAATTCATAATGAATGTTCCGCGCTCGTTTTCAAACACGGGCATATATTCACCTGGGCGTTTTTCCTCCATCAGGGCATATTGCCATCTGCAAGGATGGCTGCACGCACCGTAGTTACTGTCACGTGCCGTCATATAGTTGCTTAAAAGGCATCTTCCCGAATAAGAAACACACATCGCGCCGTGCATAAATATTTCAAGCTCGCACTCGCGGCTTATATTGTCCCTTATCTCACGCACTTCAGAAAGAGTCATTTCACGGGCAAGCACCACCCTTTTTGCACCCATTTTGTGCCACGATTCCACCGTCATATAGTTGGTGTTATTCGCCTGCGTGCTTATATGGATTTCAAGGTCGGGCGCCGCCTTTCTACATATATTAAACGCACCAAGGTCGGAAATCAAAACCGCATCTGCACCAAGCTCATAAATTTCTTTAAAATACTTTTCCATTTGGGCAAGGTCACGGTTATGCGGAATAATATTTGCAGTAACGTATACCTTTTTACCCATTGCGTGCGCAAATTCTATACCCTCTTTCATTTCCTCGGGGGTAAAATTATCTGCCGCAACTCTCAGCGAAAAAGCCTCTCCGCCGATATATACCGCATCTGCGCCGTATTTAAGTGCTATTTTAAGCTTATACAAATTTCCGGCAGGCGCCAGAAGCTCAACCTTTTGCATAGTTATTTCCTCTCATTTCAGATATGTTCAGCTTTTACCGACAACGCAACACCGTCACCAATCGGTATAATAGATGTTGTAAGGGACGGATTATTCATTATTTCCTCAAGATACATCCGCAGCCTTTTTACAATCGTAACCTTTCTTCTCTCAACCTTTTCCTCGTCCTCAACCATACCCTTGTACAAAATATTATCAGACAGCAGTATTCCGCCCGGATTTAAAAGCCGCATTATATCGGGCAAAAATTCTATGTATTGCCCCTTTGCCGCATCGAGGAATACGAAGTCAAACCCACCCTCAAGCCAGCACAGAACCTCTGCTGCCTCGCCCTCTATAACACGGATTTTCTTTTCATAGCCTGCCGCAAAGATATTGTCAACGGCAATATCTGCGTGCTTTTTATAGCGTTCTACAGTTATTATCTGACTATCCTCGGGGAGGTTATCTGCCATAAGTATTGCACTGTAGCCCACTGCCGTTCCTATTTCAAGAACTCTTTTGGGCTTTGTCAGCTTTAAAAGTGTTACTATTAACTGTTCTGTTTCTCTCTGCACTATCGGTGCATAGCTTTCCTCGAGTGCCGACTTTCTTCTCAGCTCTGTCAGAAAATCACTGCGCACAGGTATGAGAGAATTTAAAAAATCTTGTTCCATAATCCACCTTAATACTGTATCTGCTGTTTGATTTTTTCTGCAATTTCTTCTGATAAAAGCGCAGAAGTTATCTCAAAGCCAAACTTATACGCACTGCCCATACCGTCGGAGGTTATGATATTACCGCATTTTACAACTGACTGCTTTACATATTCCCCTCCGTCGAATGTGTTTTCAAAGCCGGGGTAGCACGTTGCCTGTTTTCCCTGCAAAAGTCCCATTTTACCTAAAATTGAAGGTGCTGCACAGATTGCGCATACAAGCTTTTTATTATCGTTGGCATATTTTACCGCATTTTTCACAATCTCATTTTTATCAAGGTTTTCTGTGCCGCCAAGTCCACCCGGAAGAATAACTGCATCAATATTTTCAAGTATAACGTCACTAAGTGAAATATCTGCCTTCACTGTGATATTATGCGCACCTGTCACAAATTCCCCCGTAACACCTACTGTCACAGTGTCAAGATTTGCCCTGCGAAGTATATCAAGCGGGGCAAGTGCCTCTACCTCTTCAAATCCGTCTGCAAGAAAAATATAAATCATACCTTAATCTCCTCAATAACAAATTTTTCAACAAGGAACTCGGGCTGATAGCTTGTCTTTGCCTTCCGAAGGCCCTCTATTCCCATATCCTCCTCACGGTTAACGTACAGACAATCCTTCCATTCTTTTTCACAAAAAAGCTTATTTATTGCCTGATACGCGCCGCGGTATTTATCGTCGGCAAGCTCTATCTGAATAAGTGCCGTCTCTTCGTTTAACCTTTCCCCAAACGTCATCGCCGCAATTTCTCCATCTATGATAATTGCGCCGCCCTTTTGGTTAAATTTAAAATAATTTTCAAAATACCGCTCCATTGCGCCAAGCTCAAAGGAATTTCTGTTTTTCGTTTTTGCGCCTATAAGCTCATACGCCTTTTTTGCACATTCCTCTAAAAGAAGCGGTTCGTTGACCTCTGTATACTTAAAGTCGTAATTTTCAAAAAAGTAGTTTAAATGGTTTCTCTTTGAATGAAGCTTTTTCCCCGAAAGCGTAATCATTTTTTCTGTCAGGTACACATAGTCAAAACAGTTTCTGTCAGGCTCTGCACTGAATTTATCAGGGTACATTTTAGTAAGCTTGTCCGTATTTTCACGGCTTACAAGTAAAAAACGCAGCTTCTCCTCTTTTGACCTTGAATACTGCCATAGCTGCTCTACGGCATTTTTTAAATCGCCTTTTCCAATCGGAAAGAAGTATGCACTCTCCTTCCCCTTTATATTAAATCTTATAAAGAAGAATTCACCGTTTTCAGCCACCTCAAGATTATAATATTTATTCCATATAAACATTGTGGCAAATACACCCTCGGAGGCATATGTCGCATCAAGGGCACGGTATTTATTATATCTTTCATAATCGTCTGCACAAATGCACTTAAATTCAAGCATATAAAATATAACTTCCTTTTATCTGTATCTGCGTCCCTTTAAAAGCACCTTAAAGCCAAACTTTGGAAGTGCGAGCATCCTCACAAATCTTGACGGCTGCTTTATAAGGCGGTAGAGCCATTCAATACCGTGGTCGCAATAAAACTGCGGCGCACGCTGCACCGTTCCTGCAAAAACGTCAAGGCATCCGCCTGCACCGATGGCAAGCTTTGCATTAAGCCTTTCCCTATTATTGTATATCCACATTTCCTGCTTTGGAAAGCCCAGGCAAACCATCAAAAAGTCGGGCGTAGCATTGTTAATGTCTGCTATAACCGCTTCATCATCTTTAAAATAACCGTCATGAGTTCCTGCTATTACAATTCCGCTGTATTTTTTTTGCAGATTTTCCGCTGCCGTCAGGGCAACGCCCGGCTTTGCACCTAAAAGATAAACGGACTTACCCTCCCTTGACATCACCTCAAACAAATTGCACACAAGGTCAAATCCTGCAACTCTTTCTTTTAAAGGGTTTCCTAAAATTCTCGAGCCGTATACAACACCTATACCGTCAGGGACAACCATATCGGCACTGTTAATCACGTCTGTAAACTCCTCATTTTCAGACGCGTAAAGTATAATTTCAGAGTTCGGGGTGTAAATTGTGCTAAGACCGTCCGTTTCCAGAAGCTCCGCCGCCTTTTTTGTTGCCTGATCCATTGTCAGTTTATTGACCTTAACTCCCAAAATATTGACGTTTTCCATCTTAATTCCCCTTTTTAAATACAATATATTTACTCATTTTACAGTATACCACACGCCGCACATTTGTGCAACAAAAAAATGCAGGTACACAAAAACTGCACCTGCATATCACTCACCTTTTCAAAATGACATCTTCAATTTCTATTGCACGGCTGTCCGCGTCAAGACCGATGCACTTTCCGCAGTTGTCACATTTTTTACCGCTGTCAAGGTCGCACACGTCACACTCTCCACAGTCACTGCACAGCTTATTTTCATCTAATATACATTTTTCGTTCATACCGTCACCCCCTCTTTCTCACAATAAAGCACGGCGCAAAAAAAGTAATCTGTAGCTTTATTTAACACACCTCTTATAAGCCTGCAGCAATTTTTTCATCTTCATCGGCAAGATTGTTCTCCCCAATTGTGCGATATACCTTCGCACGGTTAAGATAAGCATTCTTATATTTAGGATCCATTTTTATTGCAGTTGCATAATCCTGTATTGCCTTTTCGTGTTCTCCTAAAAATTTGTATGTTATTCCACGGTTATTATATGCAACAGAATAGTTCTCTCCCAACTCAATTGCTTTTGTATATTCCTCAATTGCTTCTTCATATTTCCCTGCATCATGATACACCGTTCCAATATTATTATGAGCAGTAGCATAATCCGGATCTATTTCAACTGCTTTTATATATTGTTTGAGCGCCTCATCACAGCTATTCAATTTTTTATACGCTACACCCATATTATTATAAGCAACAGCATTATTGGGATCTCTTTTTATTGCCATCGCATATTCTTCAATAGCTTGTTGATAATTTCCATCATCGTGTGCACGCTTACCACGGCGTGCATAATCCCAGGTAGTTAACATATTCTCTTTTTCTCTTTGTTCTTCCTTATGTTGCTCGGCTTCATTCATCGGCTGGAGAACCTGTTCCAATTCAGGTTTTTTGTTCAGCTCATCCCACTGTTCATTATATTGTTGCACGCGCTGATGATACTGATTTTTCAAATATGCGTCTGTACCACTTGGAGTTATTTCTTCTTTATATAACGCATTTCCAATTTCCATCATCAACGCGTCAAAGCCTCCAATTTCAACCATATATCCCTTTTTATCTTTTACAAACTTTTGAACATCTTCTTCGGGTAATCCGGAAACTTGTCTGTAACACCAGTATATACCGTGACGCATAGCTGTAGTTTCTTCCTTCAAAAACGACATCAGGCTATGGTCACCTCCTCCATAACCAATTACAATGGGTGTGTATGTGTTAAAAGCGTAATTCAGAGCTTCTCTCCACTCCGCTTTAAGATTATCAGTAGTTTCGGGGCTATTAAACGGCGCATACATCAACCCGCGATGCACCTTGGCAACAATAGGGCGTTGAATATCAGATTCAATATACCCCGCAAGCGATTCGTGACTCACTACCAAAGGTCTTTTATCGGTATATAAGAATAATGCATCCTCTACAAGGCTATCAAAATTTGTAGTGATAACAAGATTATTTAATTTCGTTCTTGTCAGCATAAGGGCTAATGAATGATAACCCAAGCTTGGCTCGCATTGTTCCATAATGCGCTCCAGATATCTGTATCCGTTGCGTTGATTCGGATAAAATCTCAGCTTATATATATCAAAATAATATTCACTCGATATTGGCTTTCCGCTGTTTTTTGCTTCTTTCCACGCCTTTTCAATTTCAGAAAAATTATTTTTTATTAACTTTTCTTTATACAGCTCTTTTGCACATTTGCGCGTTGTCTCAGAATCCATACGTGGAGTTTCAAAATCATCCGCTTCACCCATAATGCAATCCATCCAGCGCATTTCAAGTGCATTTCCGCTTGGAATACCTGATTCAACAGATGCTCCTGATCCTAAAATAAAGCAAAAACGCTCCCCGTTACGATTAGATTCAATAATCTCCCTGATTAACTGCTGTGTTGATAAAATTCTTGACTTCGGAAATGCCATATAATCACCACCCTTATTTCCAACATTATACATTAACATTCGACTTTCGTCAACATATTAGCGCAAATGTATGCATACAATTTTAGCAACGACTCCGGCAGTGCATCAAACTATCTTGTTGCGTAGTTTTACTATAATATGCTCCACATCCTTATCTTCTCTGCCGAAAAAATTACAGAATCAGGATTTTTCCCGGCTCTTTGGATAAAATGAATGAAGTGATATGATGAAAAAAACGAAGGGAGAACACCGTGAACAAAAAAGCAAAATGGATTATAGCAGGAGCAGGAATGACTGCGTTATCGGCAGCTGCAGCAGGAATAAATACTATTTCGCGCAGGCTAAGCAAATTTGTAGTAGATGCTGCCCTTGACCGTGAAGAACCCATAAAGCTCAAAGACGGCAAACGCCTGAACGATGTAGTTATTCCCGAAGAGCTTACCGCTAAGCTTTGCCAATCGTCAGAAAAGCTAAAAAACAGCGATTGCGAAACGGTTACAATTTCTGCCCGTGACGGAGAAAGCCTTGTAGGTCACTACCATCACAAAAAAGGTGACAGACGGCTTATCATCGCAATGCACGGCTGGCGTTCCTCGTGGACGCGTGACTTTGGCGCGATTGCAGATTTCTGGCACTCTAACGGCTGCAGTGTTCTTTATGCAGAGCAACGCGCTCAGGGCAACAGCGGTGGTGATTATATGGGGTTTGGAATGATTGAACGCTTCGACTGCCTGGCTTGGATAAACTGGGCAAACGAACGCATCAAAAGCACTCTCCCCATTTATCTTGCCGGAATATCAATGGGGGCATCGACGGTATTAATGGCAGGCGGATTTGACTTGCCTCCTAATGTGCGCGGTATTATGGCGGACAGCGGCTTTACCTCTGCTAATGCAATCTGGAAATATGTTGTCGAGAACAACACCCGTTTTTCATATAATTCAAGAAGCAAGGCTCTTGATGATTTATGCAAAAAGAAAATTCAGGTAGGTACACAGGACTATACAACACTTGATGCAATGAAAGAATGCCGCGTCCCCGTTCTTCTTATTCACGGCAGCGATGACACCTTTGTCCCCGTTGAAATGACATACGAAAATTACAAAGCCTGCAACGCACCAAAAAAGCTTTTCATCGTTCCCGGTGCGACTCACGCTATGAGCTATATGTTTGATAAAAGCGGGTATGAAAAAGCGGTAAAAGATTTTTGGGAAAATTGTGATTGATGAAATCCAAAAGATTGTTTCTATTTAGAACCCATATATCAAAATCTTTTTTTTGCTGCAAAAAACAGACATCTTAATTAGAACATTAATAGTTCAAATTAAGATGTCTGTTTATTATTCTAAACACCATTTGCCGTTTGTAAAATCAGGTGTATCAACGGGAATACTCTACACTTGGATTAACCTTTCCGAAAGAGGCGTAATTACCATCCACGCAGCCACATCATAGACTGTTTAAAAACTTTGGTTTTAAACAGTCTATCCGCATAATTCAGCGCTTAGACTTTTGCATTAAAATCCCGTTCCGCCCATATTATTCATATTGTTCATCATATTATTCAAATCGCCTGCCATAGTGTCTGACGGGTTTACGCCGTAACCCTGCTGATAACCGCCGTGGTCGAAAGGTGTTACCGCTTTTCTTGACTCTTCCATAGCAAAGTCCATAGACTGCTGATTAACCTGCCTTGTCATTTCGTCCATCATATGTCGGTTTGCGTCATAGGCGGGATTTGATGCGGTGCTTGCACCGGAGTAAGTGCCCTGTGAGAAGTTTTGGGGGGCTTTGCTTGCCACTCCCGATTTTACTGAACCGATAATTTCATTTATAGCATTTTCCAGCGACTCATTCTCGGGATTGTAAACATATTGATTTCTCTTATGGCTATCAAGGTAGTGGAAACCCATAATACCTGCAGCGACCGCAATTGCAATAGCCAGTGCCAACATATCAGGGCCTTTTTCTTTTCCGAAAATGTCTTCTACTTCTTCTCCCCGACCTACCGCTTCGGTCACGGGACCATCTTTCATTACTCCCTGTGTTTCACTGTTGGGAACCCTTACCATTACTTTCTCTATTTCCACGTGGAGTGCAAACACAGGTATAAAAGTCATGCACATTACAAGGAGAGCCATCATTAATGTTACTATTTTTTTCATTTTGCAGAACCTTCCTTTACAACATGTTTTTTAACCATTTCATAAATTTCCTTTACTTCCTCCGGACTGTATCTGCCTGTTTTTTCGCTGACACTCTTTATAAAGGTCTCAAGATTACCCAATCCTGTTATAACAACAGGCATTTTATGGAATGTAATCATTTCCATCACATCGTCATTCCCGAATGCAACAACAATGTTCATAAGAGAATACTTAAATTCCGTAATATTCGCAAGGGCTTTGTATCTATCAAAGATATCTGAAAGATACATCCTAATATCTACCGGCTGGCCATTTGGCCTTTCCACACGAAACATTTCTTCTGATTCCTTTTTGAGTTTGATATTATCGTAAATAATATTGAGAGAAAATACCCCTCTCGGTGTTACAATAACGCCTGGGGATTTTACCTCTCCCTCATTACAACTGAGTTTTGTGAAAGTGCGCCCTTTTGAATCTTTTTCTTTCGGTAATACATAAATACCTTCTGTTTTTTCAAGTGTTTTAAGGCGGGTGTCTGCCATTTCGTCCATTTCTGCAAGCGACTCGTCAAGTTTTGCAATAGTGTCATAATCTTTTGCTGTTTCGCACATAGCCCTCATTTCTCTATGGAGCATATTCTTGATTTCAATTTTGCCCTCTGCAACCATATTGATAAGTATTTCGCCCTCTGATTTTTCCTTTTTCTTATGTGCGGATTTTCTTGAAATTAAGATATTTATAACACTTTCTGCTACACAGAAAAGAAGAACAAGCCTTGTAAGCCTACTCTCTGCGTTTAAAAACATCATAAAGCAGAATATACCGTAAATTCCTCGGCCCACAAGACCCGTATCGTCAATATCGCTTCTCTGGGAAAGTGGCGGTGTGAGAATTGTGAAAACAAATCCCCATGCAAGGGCAAAAAGCATTATATAGATACTGTTGGCAGGTACGGACACATTATCATCCATAAGCCTTGTGCCATTTGTAATCATCATTGCCACTGAATAAAACAGATTAACAATAACTGCCGTTGCCGGCCACCTCATAACTGAAGCATTGAGCCACCTTAAAAGAAATACCGGACTTTTAAAAACTTTTGACATCTTAAATCTCCTCCATATATTTTTTCCTTTGTTTTGCGTTTTACTTTTTCAACTGTGTGCCTTATAGTACAGTTCTTCTCATTTTTCACATTCTCCGACTGTTCAATTGTTATAAATACCCTTATTTTTTACCTTTTTTAAAAACGTTCAAACAAAAAGCACCCTTGATCGGCATAGCAATAAACTACGCCCATCAAGGGTGCAAAAATTTGCACAGTTCCACCTTGATTTTTCACCTTAGGGACTACCCCTTTCCTTTTAAAGCAAGGCGACGGCAATACTCGCTGCTACTTGGGTATTGAAACTCCGGACTGGTCTTCACCGCGCGCCCACATAAGGAACGCACGACCACTCTTTCCATCATTGTCTTTACAAGTTGCATTATACCACTCCCTGTAAGTGCTTGTCAAGCGGTCATTTCGCAAAAATGAATTAAGCGTTAATTTTTGAACTCTTTTGTTTATGGCAAAGGAGAATGATTTACATACAAATGATTTTTCAATGATTTGACAACTCCGTTGTCATGAATTGGTTTTACCATAAATTGTTGCTGCGCAACATGAATTGAATTGCCTTTAAATGCACCGATAGGTGCAATTCATGAGCCGTAAGGCTCAATTCATGAAATCGTAGATTTCAATTAGTGCCGTTAGACAATTCATTGAAAAAAGCACCGACGAAGTGAACTGCCCCAATTTGTGCAGACAGTACAAATTGGGGCAGTTCAACAAGGGTGCTCCGCTTTTTTGGTGCAGGTAACAGGACACAGCCGCTTCGCGTCTTACCTGCTTGCCGACCCAAATGCTTTCGCATTTCGGTACCCGCCTGCGCATCAGCTCACTAAAAACGATTATCAATCGTTTTCTTTACGCTCACTGCCTTCTTAAGGTTCAAGTCCCCGTCATAAAAAAACGGAACACCCCACAAGGGTGCTCCGCTTTTTTGGTGCAGGTAACAGGACTTGAACCTGCATGAAATTGCTCTCATACGGACCTGAACCGTACGCGTCTGCCAATTCCGCCATACCTGCATATCTATTGAAGTTGCAATGCTCAACTCACAATGCTAAATAATTATACAATATAACTTTGATAAAAGCAAGAGTTTTTTTCAATTTCAAGCAAACTTAATTAAATTTTATATTATACTAAAAATTTTGAAAATTGTTCTTTTATATTGTCAAAATTTGTGATATACTATTTTTTGTATTATTTGGTTTGAGGTGAAAAGCGATGAGCAAAGCAGGCTTTGACAATCAAAAATATCTTTCAATGCAGTCTGAACAAATCAGAAAGCGTATTGCGCTTTTTGGCGGCAAACTGTATCTTGAATTTGGCGGAAAGCTGTTTGATGACTATCACGCATCACGTGTACTGCCTGGGTTTGCACCTGACAGCAAGATGCGTATGCTGCAGCAGCTTAAAGATGATGTTGAAATCGTCATCACCATAAACGCCGCCGATATTGAGGCGAATAAAATGCGTGCAGATTTGGGCATCACCTATGACGAGGATGTTTTGCGTCTTATTGATACTTTCCGCGAGCTTGATTTGTATGTTGGCAGCGTAGTTCTTACAAGATATAACGGACAAGCCTCTGCAAACGCTTTTTTAAAGCAGCTTACTGCTTTGGGCATAAAATGTTACCGCCACTACCCTATCGCGGGATACCCCTCGGATATTCCGCATATTGTCAGTGAGAACGGACTTGGCAAAAACGACTACATTGAGACAACCCGTTCCCTTGTCGTTGTTACTGCACCCGGCCCCGGCAGCGGAAAAATGGCAACGTGCCTCAGCCAGCTTTACCATGACCATAAACGCGGCATTACGGCAGGCTATGCAAAATTTGAAACCTTCCCTATATGGAATCTTCCGCTTAAGCACCCTGTAAACCTTGCTTACGAGGCGGCAACCGCTGACCTTAACGATGTTAATATGATTGAGCCTTTCCATCTGGAGGCTTACGGGGAAACCGCTGTAAACTACAATCGCGATGTTGAAATATTCCCCGTGCTTAACACTATTTTTGAACGTATTCAGGGGAGTTCTCCGTACAAATCCCCCACTGATATGGGCGTTAATATGGCAGGCAACTGCATCATCGATGACAAGGTATGCTGCGATGCATCAAGGATGGAAATCATCCGCCGCTACTATACTGCCGGCGTAAATAAGCTTCGTAATTTCAATGATGATGTAGAAATTATGAAGCTGGAGCTTTTGATGAATCAGGCAGGAATGACCCCTGATAAGTGTGAGCTTGTTTCCGCTGCACTTCGCAAGGAAAAGG
>JAZODM010000077.1:0-31930 GCA_045596985.1 Clostridia bacterium | reverse complement strand
GGTTTGTTAAGGGGTTTCCCCTTGACAATAAAATCCGTCAAAAACGGGGGCGTGTACCTCGTTTTTGACTCCTTACAAGGGCTACCGCGGTGAGCGGTGCGCGAGCGAAAGCCCTTTTCTCGAAAGAGAATGTTTTGCTTGCAAAACTTCTCTTTCGAAAGGATGACCTTGTCATCCTTCTTGCGAGCCTGCGACGATCTCTGTAAGCTCCTGCGTAATTGCCGCCTGACGTGCACGGTTGTATTTAAGACTGAGACTGTCTATAATTTCACCTGCATTATCGGTAGCGTTTTCCATTGCAGTGCGTCTTGCACTAAGCTCTGATGCAAGTGATTCGCACAGTGCACCGTATATAATACCGCTTATATAATGCGGCACTATTTTTGCAAACACTGCCTGAGGAGAAGGCTCATAAAGAATAAGACTGTTTTCACTTTTTTCACCCTCTTGGGGTGCTATGGGAAGTATTTCCTGAGTTTTGGGAAGCTGCGTAAGAACATTTACAAAGCTCGTATACGAAATATCAAGCGATGTAAATTCCCCCTTTAAAAATGCATCGGCAAGGGAAGCACCTATAGTGTTACAGTCAGAAATACCTATATCTGCCGCAACAGTATACTCAGTTGTGAAAATTGAAACATCCTTTTTCGCAAAGTATTCTGTAACTTTTTTTCCTATGGGGAAAATAATGTCACCGTCATTATAGCTTAGCGATTTAAAAAGGTTACTGTTGTAACCGCCTGCAAGTCCGCGGTCACCGGCAATAACTATATGACACGCTCTTCCGCCTTCACTGCGGTGAGTAAAAGGGGAGGAGAAGTCCTTGTTAGACCTTTCAATATCAGAAAGTGTCTGTGATAAAATTTCAAAGAAGGGTCTGCTCTGCTCGATACGTTCCTTCGCGCGTCTTAGCTTACTCGTAGCGACAAGCTGCATTGCCTTTGTAATCTGACGTGTATTTTCAACGCTTTTAATACGGTTTTTAATTGCTTTCATTGAAGGCACTATATGTCACCTCACTTAGCGGCTATGAATTTTTCTGCACATTCTGTAATTGCGCTCTTCATCATTTCTTCAGTTTCAGCGGAAAACTCACCTGTTTCGGCAATGTTTGAAATTATAGCCGGATAAGCAGTGTCAACATAATCGAAAAGCGCTTTTTCAAAATCTCTTATGTCGCTTACCTCGATGTTTTTGAGGTAACCGTTAACAACCGCATATATAACAACCACCTGATGCTCAACACTTACAGGGTCATTTTTATCCTGCTTTAAAACCTCAACAATACGTTCACCCTGCTCAAGACGCATCTTGGTGTCGGGGTCAAGGTCACTTCCGAACTGTGCAAATGCCTGAAGCTCACGGTACTGAGAGTAGAGGAGCTTAAGAGTACCTGCAACCTTTTTCATAGCCTTAATCTGTGCATTACCGCCAACACGGCTTACCGATATACCGGGGTTTACCGCAGGCATAACGCCTGAATGGAAAAGCTCCGTTTCGAGGAATATCTGTCCATCTGTTATAGAGATAACATTCGTGGGGATGTATGCTGAAACGTCGCCTGCCTGCGTTTCAATAACGGGAAGCGCAGTGAGTGAGCCACCGCCATACTCAGGAGACAGACGAGCCGCACGTTCAAGAAGTCTTGAATGAAGATAGAATACATCACCGGGATATGCTTCGCGTCCCGGGGGACGGCGGATAAGGAGTGAAAGTGCACGGTAACTGACCGCGTGCTTTGACAAATCGTCGTAAATACAAAGCACATCCTTACCCTGATACATAAAGTGTTCGCCCATAGCGCATCCTGCGTAGGGCGCAATATACTGCATCGGTGCAAGCTCGCTTGCCGTTGCAGCAACAACGATTGTATAATCCATAGCACCATTCTTCTGGAGAGTTTCAACAATCTGGGCAACGGTGGACTTTTTCTGTCCTATAGCAACGTATATACAGATAACATCCTTACCCTTCTGATTGATGATGGTGTCTATACCGATAGTAGACTTACCCGTCTGACGATCACCGATTATAAGCTCACGCTGACCGCGGCCGATAGGTATCATAGAGTCAATTGCCTTAATACCGGTCTGCAACGGAACACTTACAGATTTTCTTTCTATAATTCCGGGTGCGGGTGATTCAATCGGACGGTACTCGGTGGCTGAAATGTCACCCTTGCCGTCGATAGGCTGACCAAGTGCATTTACAACTCTGCCGATAAGTGCTTCACCTACCGGAACACTTACGACCTGTCCGGTGCGTTTTACAACATCACCCTCACGTATTTGTGAGTCTGAGCCGAGGATAACAAGGCTTACAAGGTTTTCTTCGAGGTTAAGCGCCATTGCCATCTCGCCGCCTGAAAACTCTACAAGCTCATTACTCATACAGTTATCAAGTCCCTTAACCTTGGCAATACCGTCACCAACCTCAACCACGTAGCCGGTTTCTTTCTGCTCGGTCTTATTTGAATAATTTTTTATCTGGTCTTTTATAATTTTACTGATTTCATCAGATTTAAGCTGCATAATTTCACCTTCTATCAATATACAGATGAGAGTTGCGCCCTGATTGCATCAAGCCTTGCACGCACGCTCGCATCCGTCTGCGAATTTTCAGTTCTGATTATAAGCCCGCCGAGGATATTCTTATCCACTTTAAGGTCAAGAATAATTTCCTTTCCCAAATCCCCGGAAAGCTTTGCACGGAGCTTTTCCCTGAGTGATTCACTTAGCGGAACAGCCGTTATTACCGTGACATTTTCAATGTTATATTTTTTGTTATAAAGCTTTTCAAAATTCTTCACACAATCGGGGAAAAGATGTGTACACTTCTTTTCGCAAAGAATTTTAATAAAGTTTTTCACATATTCATTTACGCCTTCGAAAGCTTCATCAATCAGCGAAAGTCTTGTGGCAAGAGGAACTGTGGGTGAGTCAAGAAGCGGTGCGTAATCAGCGTTTTCCAAAAAAACACTGCGCAAAGCTAAAAGCTCATCCATAATTTCCGAGAGCACATTCTCCTCATCTGCTAAAGAAAAGAGAGAGGCTGCATAAACTGAGGAAAGTGATTTCACTTTTCCTCACCGGAGCTTTCTATAAACTCCTCAACGAGCCTTTCGTAGTCCTTTTCATTAATATCCTTTTCAATAACCTTTTCAGCTACCGAAACGGCGATGGATGCAATATCCTTTTTGATTTCGCTTACTGCGCTGAGCTTCTCGCGCTCAATTTCTCTTTGTGCTTTTGCAATTGCGGCAGAAGCCTTCTGTTGAGCGTCAGAAACAATCTGCTCACCTTTTTTATTTGCTGCATCTGTCGCATCCTTCATAATGCGCTGTGCTTCTTCCTTAGCCTCTGAAAGCTTTTGTGTATATTCGCCCTCAAGCTGCTCGGCATTTTTCTGAGCGCTCTCCGCCTTTTCATACATAGAGCTGACCTCGTTTTCACGCTGCTCGAGCATTTTTGTAACAGGCTTAAAAAGGAGTTTTTTCATAATTAGAAACAGGATAAACAGGTTTACCCACGTAAAAATGAGTGTCCAAGTGTCAAGTGATACAAATTCCATTAAAGTTACCCCCTAACCGAAAGAGAGTAATCCGAGTTCGGATTATTCCCGTGTGCTTATAGTTTGTTTGGCGGCGCAAAGCACCGCCCTAAAATCAGATGAGGGGATTTGCAAAGAGAAGAATCATTGCAACAACAAGACCGTAGATACCTGTTGACTCTGCAACGGCACAACCGAAAAGCATTGTTGATGTAATATCACCCTTTGCCTCCGGCTGACGGCCAACTGCCTCGGCAGCCTTACCTGCTGCATAACCCTGACCAATACCAGGTCCTATACCTGCAATCATTGCAAGACCTGCACCAACTGCGGATGCTGCACGGATAATAGCTTCTGTCATTTCCATAATAAATACCTCCAAATATAATTTAAAATTATTATTTCTCTAAAAACTTCTGCTTCGAAAGGAGAACAGGGTCATCCTTCCTGTGGCTCGTTTGCACCGCCTACATAAACCATTGTGAGCATTGATATGATGTATGCCTGCAAAAAGCTTGTGAAAACGTCAAAGTAAATTGATAAAAAGGCAGGAATACCAAGTTGCAAAATCGGAATTGTTCCCAAAACGGGAATCCATCCTAAAAGAAGCTTGCTTGCAGCGGCAAGCGCTCCGTAAATAAGGGTTGTAATTACAATGCCCGATGCAATGTTACCGAAATGACGGAATGCCATTGAAATGGGGTTTGCAATTTCGCTTATGATGTTGAGTGGCGTCATAAAGACAACCGGCTCACTAAAGCCTTTAAGCCAACCCAGAAAACCCTTGTTCTTTATATTGAAGAACTGAATCATAAAAAATGCTATCAGTGCAAAGCCAAGCGTTGTATTAAGGTCACCGGTTGGTGCACGAAGCCCTGTAAGACCCAGCAGGCTGCTTAATATTGAGTAACAGAACAAAGCGCCGATGTAGGGAGCAAAATGAAGATTATGCTTACCCATAACGTCAGAAACAAGAGAGTAGAGCATTGTTACAAGCTTTTCTGCAACGACCTGACGCCTTGAAGGGTTGCGGAGACTAAGATTTCTTCCTAAAAAGAAGCAGACAAGCGTGAGCGCAGCTATTACAATCCAGCCGTTTACAATCGTTTCCGTTATGTGTATTCCACCCAATATCGGAATGGTAAATATTATTTTCGGTCCTGAAACAGATACGTCCAAGAAATTTCACCCTTTCTGTTTAGTCGAAGCGTTTAATAGCGAAATTATAAATACGGCTATCCTTGTAAAGGCAAGCGGAATTATTGCTGCCCAAATATTTATAAAATCCACCTTTGCAGCAATAAATATCATAGCTGCTGTCAAAAAGATGCGTGAAGAATAGGTCGCACTCATATAAGCTTTGGCGCCGTTTTCACTCTTTTGTGTGCTTTGTTTAACACTGTAAGCAAGGTAAAAGAAGTTAAGGCTGGTGAAAGCACAGCCATACAGAACACCTATTATAATATCACTGCGGAAGGAAAAAAATGCAGTAAATGCAATAAATTCAATTATACCGAGTAAAAATATTACAACGCTTACCCTGAGCGCTTCTTTATATACACTGTTATTCATTTGTCTTTCTCCTTGGGGGAAACTGATTTCCCAAATTCCTTAAGACCTTTTACAAAGGAAAGAAAACCACTTCCTGCGCCTAATATCACACCGGCAACCATTATGCCGTTTCCAAGAGTAAAGGTCTTTTTAAGCCACAAAGCTATAAGTATCCATAGAAGGAAGCTTACCATTGTGCTTATACCAAGCTGCGTAAAAGCTGAAAGAGCCTTTATTAAATCACGCCGCATCAGAGCCACTCCACAGGACGGCAGCTCGTAATGCCGAAATGATATAAAATAGCATCGGTAATCCTTCTTGATGCGTTTCCGTCACCGTAGGGGTTTACCGCAACACTCATTCTGTGATACTCATTTTCGTCGGAGAGAAGCTGCGATGTGAGAGAATAGATAATATCCTCCTCAGTTCCGGCGATTTTTACGGTACCTGCCTCAGCAGCCTCGGGACGCTCTGTCTCACCCCTCAAAACGAGGACGGGTTTGCCAAGAGCAGGCGCCTCCTCCTGAAGACCGCCTGAATCTGTAAGGATAAGATGAGCCTTGTTCATCGCATTGTGAAGCACATCAACATCCAGCGGGTCTACAAGGTGCACACGCGGAATATTTCCGAGAACTCCCCATGCAACCTCACGCACAGCGGGGTTAAGATGCACCGGATATACAAGCTCAACATCGGGGAAGTCGCGCACTATGCGTGCAACTGCACGGCAGATGTTTTCAAGCGGAGTACCTAAATTTTCCCTGCGGTGTGCCGTCATAAGTATAACTCGCTTTGAAAAATCAATCCCCTCAATGGGAGTTCCTGTAAAGGAGAAATCACGCTTAATGGTGGTTTTGAAAGCATCGATAACAGTGTTTCCCGTTACAAAGATGCTGTCGGGATTAACCCCTTCATTTATAAGGTTTGCCCTGTTATTTTTAGTGGGCGAGAAGTGAAGGTCTGAAATAACGCCTGTTAAGCGGCGGTTTATCTCCTCCGGGAAGGGGAAGTATTTGTCATACGTCCTCAGACCTGCCTCAACGTGGCCGACCTTTACCTGATTATAATATGCAGCAAGGCTTCCTGCAAAGGTTGTAGATGTATCGCCATGAACGAGTACAAGGTCAGGCTTTTCCTGACGGAAAACCTCCTCAAGACCTGTAAGAGCCTTTGTAGTAATACCTGCAAGTGTCTGACGCTCCGTCATAATGTTGAGGTCAAAGTCAGGCTTGATGTCAAAAAGGTTAAGCACCATATCGAGCATTTCACGGTGCTGAGCCGTTACGCAAACCTTACAATCAATGGAAGGGCGTGATTTAAGCTCGTGAATGAGCGGTGCCATCTTGATAGCCTCGGGACGTGTGCCGAATACTGTAAATACTTTAATCATAAAATCCTCCTGAATTAGTTATGGCTCTCTGTAAGAAGCTCTATAATTTTGGGGGTAAGATATAAAAACAGTATAAAACCGATGATTACTGCGATAAATACCCACCAGGATATTGCACCTGTTGCAATAAGAATAACTGCGCTGATGCAAAGAATTAAGCAAAGAATATATATAATTGTAACTGCCTGCTTTTGTGAAAAGCCCGCATCAACCAGTCTGTGGTGAAGATGTCCCCTGTCAGGGGACATAATGGGCTGATGATTTTTTACTCTGCGAAGTATTGCCGATGCAGTATCAAAAATCGGAAGCCCTAAGATAAGAAGCGGTGCGGCAATACTGATTACTGCATATCCCTTAAAAAGTCCCTGTACTGAAATAGTTGCAAGGACAAACCCTAAAAACAGTGCGCCTGTATCACCCATGAAAAGCTTAGCCGGGTTAAAGTTATATGGCAAAAAGCCAAAGCACGCACCTGCCAGGGCGCTCGTTACAAAGGCAACTGTCGGCTCACCGACGATGATAGCAATACATAAAAGCGTAAGTGCCGAAATCGATGATACACCGCACGCAAGACCGTCAAGTCCGTCAAGAAGATTGATGGCATTTGTAATGCCTACAATCCAGACAAGCGTAACGGGGATTGCAAGGTAGCCAAGACCGATATAGCCGTAATCGGAAATAAAAGACGGCACCTTGATGAAATCAATGCTTACCCCTGCAAGCGCCGGACAAAGTGCTGCGACAAGCTGCACTGCAAACTTAATCTTGGCACTAAGGGCATATATATCATCAAATATACCTAAAATAACAATTATTGTAGCACCAATTAAAATACCTGCAATTTCTTTATCAATGTGCGAGAAAATCATTGCGCTTATAATAAAACCAAAAAAGATTGCAAGACCGCCAAGACGTGCCGTCGGGCGCTTATGCATACGCCGTGAGTCGCGCGGAATATCAACTGCGCCGATTTTAAAGGCAAGCTTTTTTACAAACGGCGTGGTTGAAAATGTGATTATAAATGCAACGATAAACGCAACAAGTATGTTGTTATTATTCATAAAACACCTCGTATGTTAACCTACAATAAAGCCAACCTTTTTCTTTACTTTGTTAATTGTGCGCCGTGCCACAGAAGAAGCCACCTCGGCGCCGTTTTTGTATATGCTTTCAAGATAATCCTTGTTTTTCATAAGGTCATCGTATTTTTTCTGAATTGGGATAAGATGCTCGGCAACCGCCTCACCGACACGAAGCTTGAAATCGCCATAGCCTGAGCCACTGAATTCTTTAACCGCATCATCTATGCTTATTCCCGTAACGGAAGAATAAATGGTAAGAAGGTTATTTACACCGTCCTTACCCTCCCTGTAGCAAACCTCTGCCTCCGAGTCCGTAACGGCACGCTTGATTTTGCGTACGATATCCTCGGGTTTATCAAGAAGCGATATGCACGCATTGGGATTTGGGTCACTCTTTGACATTTTTGCGGTGGGGTTTTGAAGACTCATAATCTTTGCACCTGCACCCTTTTCGGGGATATAGGCTTCGGGAACTGCGAAAACATCGCCATAGATGGAATTAAATCTGTGTGCAATATCACGTGCAAGCTCAAGATGCTGTTTCTGGTCGACACCGACAGGAACAAGGTCTGTCTGATATAAAAGTATATCTGCCGCCATCAGAACGGGATAGGTGAAAAGTCCTGCATTAATATTTTCAGGATGCTTTTTTGACTTATCCTTAAACTGTGTCATACGATTAAGCTCACCCATTTGGGTATAGCAGTTTAAAATCCATGCAAGCTCCGCGTGTGCGCTGACGTGGCTCTGAATGAAAAGAATATTCTTCTCACTTTCAATGCCGCAGGCAATATACTGTGCAAGAAGGGACAGCGTATTCTTACGAAGTGCCGCCGCCTCCTGACGGACAGTAATTGCATGCATATCGACAACGCTGAAAATACAGTTGTATTCGTCCTGCAGCTTTGTCCAGTGTTTTATAGCTCCAAGATAGTTTCCCAGCGTTACCGAATCACCGGAGGGCTGAATGCCCGAAAATATAATTTTTTTATCGTTAATCATAGTATCTCCTTCAAAACAAAAATAAACAAAATCCTTTCTACATTTTAACATATTTGGCACTGTTATGTAAAGGCTTTTTTGAAAATTAACGAATAATCCATAAAATGTTCAAATAAATTGCACTATTGCCGTAAAAACGCCTCTAGAATAGTTGACATCAAAGACAAAAAAATGTATAATATAAAATTGTATTAAAAGGTTTAAAAATACTTTTACATAGAGAGAGGAACGTGTAACAATGAAAAAAATGGGAGTTAATGAAATAAGAGAAAAGTTTCTCAGTTTTTTTGAAACAAAGGACTGTCTCAGACTTGACAGCTTTCCGCTTATTCCCAAAAATGATGCAAGCCTTCTTTTGATTAATTCAGGTATGGCACCGCTTAAGCCGTGGTTTACGGGTGCCGAAATTCCTCCCCGAAAGCGTGTTACCACCTGCCAGAAATGTATCAGAACGGGTGACATCGAAAATGTGGGAAAAACTGCAAGACACGGCACATTTTTTGAAATGCTCGGAAACTTCTCCTTTGGTGATTATTTTAAGAAGGAGGCAACTGCCTGGGCATGGGAATTCTTTACAAAGGTTATGGAAATTCCTGAGGAGAAGCTCTGGGTTTCCGTTTATGAAGAGGATGATGAGGCTGCTGATATATGGGTAAATCTCGTTGGCGTTAAGAAAGAGCGAATTGTCCGTATGGGTAAAGAGGACAACTTCTGGGAACACGGCACAGGTCCGTGCGGCCCCTGCTCTGAAATATATTTTGACAGAGGGGAAGAGTTTGGATGCGGATCCCCTGATTGCAAAGTGGGCTGTGACTGCGACCGCTTTATGGAGGTATGGAACCTCGTATTCACGCAGTTTGATAAGGATGAGGACGGAAATTATAATCCTCTTCCAAATCCTAATATTGACACAGGTATGGGTCTTGAAAGACTTGCAGTTGTTATGCAGGGTGTAAACAATCTTTTTGAGGTTGACACTGTTCAGGATGTTATGAAGCATATCTGCGCTATTTCAGGTCTTGAGTACAAAAAGGATGAAAAGAAGGACGTTTCTCTGCGTGTAATAACAGACCATATCCGTTCAACGGTTATGATGATTTCTGACGGCGTTACACCTTCAAATGAGGGCAGGGGATATGTTCTTCGCCGTCTTCTCAGACGTGCGGCAAGACATGGAAAGCTTTTGGGAATTAACAGTGCATTTCTCAGCGTTGTTGCTGACACTGTTATTGACTCTTCAAAAGAGGCTTATCCCGAGCTCCAGGAAAAACGTGATTACATCAAAAAGATAATAAAGATTGAGGAAGAAAAATTCCAGGCAACGATTGATAACGGTCTTGTTATGCTTAATGAATATATTGAAGAAACAAAGAAAAACGGCAAAAAGCTTCTTAGCGGCACACAGGCGTTTAAGCTTCATGATACTTACGGATTCCCCCTTGATTTAACAATTGAAGTGGCGGAGGAAAATGGTCTTAGTGTTGATACAGACGGCTTTAACAAAGCTATGCAGGAACAGAAGGAAACTGCGAGAAATGCCCGCAGTGACGGCTCAAGCTGGGATGCTGATGAGGCTTACGTATTTGAAGGGGCGCAGCCGACCGTGTTTGAAGGTTATTCTTCTCTCCGGTGTGAAGCTGTTGTCACCGGACTTGCTGAGCCGGGTGAAGGCACAGTATCAGTAATCGGCAGCGGTCAGAAGGGCTTTGTGGTTTGTGACAAAACTCCTTTCTATGCTGAAATGGGCGGTCAGTCAGGAGATATAGGTGAAATTCTGGTAGATGGCAAGTGTGTAGCAAAGGTTATAAACACTACAAAAACAGGTGACGGCTTCTATCTTCACGAGGTTTTGTGCGAAGATATTATTCAAATTGGTGCAAAGGTTACACTTTTAGTTGATAAAAAGAACAGACTTGATATAAGCCGTAACCACTCCGCAACGCATCTTCTTCACAAGGCACTTAAAGAGGTTTTAGGCACTCACGTTGCTCAGGCAGGCTCTTTGGTAACTGCTGACAGATTAAGGTTTGACTTCTCACACTTTGAGGCGATGACAACAGATGAGCTTAAAGAAACAGAAAGACTCGTAAACGAAGCAGTTTTATCAATGCTTCCGATTGAAACGAAGGAGCTTCCCATTGCAGAGGCTAAAAAAATGGGTGCAGAGGCACAGTTTGGCGAAAAGTACGGCGACGTTGTGCGTGTTGTATCTATGGGCGATTATTCGGTAGAATTTTGTGGCGGTACACACCTTACCAATACTTCACAGTGCGGCCTTTTCAAGATTATTTCTGAAAACGGCGTTGCCGCAGGTGTAAGACGTATTGAGGCAGTAACAGGCAGAGGTGTGCTTGGCTATATTGAAGAAAAGGACGCTGTTATAGCGAGAACGGGCGCAGCACTTAAAACCAATCTCTTAAATGAAATAGATAAAAAGGCTGAAGCCCTCATGGCAGAGCTTAAAGAAGGTCAGAAGGAGATTGAGGTAATCAAGTCAAAAATGGCTGCAGCAAAGGCAAACGATATTATGTCGGGTGTTAAGCATATCGGTGATATAAATTTAATTGTTGCACAGCTTGATAATTCTACCGTTGATAATCTTCGTAAGACGGGCGATGCTATTAAGGAAAAGACCCCGATGTGTGTATGTGTATTTGGTGCAAACACAGACGGAAAGATTTCATTTATAGCAATGGCAGGTGCCGATGCGGTGGCAAAGGGCGTGCATTGCGGAAAGATAATAAAAGAAATTACCGCAGTTGCAGGCGGCAGCGGCGGCGGAAAGCCTGACAGTGCGCAGGGCGGTGGTAAGGATGCAAGTAAGATTGACGATGCCCTTGCACGTGTTGATGAAATTATTGCTTCACAGATAGGATGATAGATATGAATTGTTTGTTTTGTAAAATAGCAAAGGGGGAAATCCCCTCCAGCAAGGTTTATGAGGATGATTTGGTTTATGCGTTCCGTGATATAGAGCCGCAGGCTCCTGTCCATATCCTGATAATACCAAAAGTGCATATTGCATCTGCAAATGACCTTAATGATGAAAATAGCGCTGTTGTAGGACATATTTTCAGCATTGCTGCAAAAATCGCAAAGAGTGAGGGTATTGCAGAAGGCGGTTACCGCATTGTAAATAACTGCGGCGCAGATGGCGGTCAGACGGTAGGGCATCTTCATTTTCATATGCTTGGCGGAAGAAGCCTGCAGTGGCCACCAGGATAAAGGATGACCTGTGTCATCCTTTCGCAACGAAAAGTTTTAATTGTTGCAGTGAAGTTTCACTGCAACAATGTTTTTTGAGAAAGAAGTTTTGACAATGAGAAAAATTATAGATTTTCACGCACACATATTTAACCCGAAGATTGCGCACCTTGCGATAGCAAACCTTGAAGAGCATTACGGTATGCCGTGGGAATGTAAGGGTACATTTACCGATATGAAGGCGGAGATGGATAAATCGCAGTTTTACAGGGCGGTTATATTTTCAACACCTACTAAGCCGACACAGGTAGTTATAAATAACGATTTCCTTTTTGATTTAAGGGATGAGAGATTTATTGTGTTTGGCAGTGTGCATCCTGATTTTGAGGATGTTAAATATGAAATTCAGCGAATTAAAAACCACGGACTTAGCGGTTTTAAGTTCCATCCTGATTTTCAGAGATTTAATATTGATGATGATAAGGCTCTTTTAATGTATGAGGAAATAGGGGAGGATTACCCGATTGTTCTTCACGTAGGGGACAAAAATCTCGATTATTCAAATCCTGAGCGCCTTGCAAGAGTTCTTGAAATTTTCCCAAAGCATAAATTTGTTGCTGCACATATGGGCGGTTACAGCGTATGGGAAAAAGAGGCAAAGTCCCTTGTAGGAAAAAATGTGTGGTTTGATACCTCCAGCACTATGTGGGAGGTTACGCCCGAAAAAATGGTAGAAATGATACGGGCACACGGCTCAGACAAAGTTCTTTTCGGCAGTGATTATCCTGCAGTATCACTTAAAGCGGAAGCAGAAAGAATAGAGGCACTCAGCTTAACAGAGGAAGAAAAGGAAAAGATATTCCATCTGAATGCGGAAAAATTACTTGGAATAGAATAAGTTTATGAAAAAAGAAGGATAAAGCGGTAAATTCCGTTTTATCCTTCTTTTTTGTTTGTGTTTTACAAAGCCATCACATAGCTTTATGTAAAAAGTCTTTTATATAATCTATCTGTACTTCTATTGACGCAATTGATGTTCCGCCTGCGGAAATTCTCTTTTCAGCGCAGTTTCGAAGGTCGATTTCTGCGTATAAATCTTCTTCGAAAAGGGCGTCAAACTCCTTATATTCTGCAAGGGTAAGTGTTTCAAGTGTCTTTTTCTCTGCAATACATTTGCCGACAATCTGACCTACTGTTTTATATGCACTGCGGAAAGGCTGACCTTTTTTAACAAGGTAGTCTGCAAGGTCTGTTGCATTTATAAAGCCCTCGCTTGCCGCAGCATACATCTTATCCTTGCGTACTGTCATTGTTTCAATCATCGGCGCAAAAATGCTGAGGCACTTTTTAACGGTTTCGCTACTGTCAAAGATTGCCTCCTTATCCTCCTGCATATCCTTGTTATACGCAAGGGGGAGACCCTTTAAAATTGTCAGCATTGCCATTAAATCGCCGTATACTCTGCCCGTCTTACCACGTACAAGCTCTGCCATATCGGGGTTTTTCTTCTGCGGCATAATGGAAGAGCCGGTTGTGTAGGAGTCATCAAGCTCCACAAATTTAAATTCCCACGATGACCAGAGAATAACCTCCTCTGAAAAACGTGAAAGATGCGTCATTATAAGTGAAAATGCACTCATAAGTTCAATACAAAAATCTCTGTCTGAAACGCCGTCAATGCTATTTAAAGTGATGCCGTCAAAACCAAGATGCCTTGCTACCATTTTGCGGTCGGTTTCGTATGTTGTTCCCGCCAGTGCACAGGAGCCGAGCGGGGAAACATTCATTCTTTTAACGGCGTCCTTAATTCTGCCAATATCACGAATGAACATCATTGCATATGCACACAGATGATGTGCAAACATAATAGGCTGTGCACGCTGAAGATGCGTATAACCGGGAAGAATTGTATCCTTGTTCTTTTCTGCCTGATTAAGGATTGCACATAAAAGCTTTCTGATAAGTGCAATTATTTCCTCTGCCTCATCACGCATATAAAGACGGATGTCAAGTGCGACCTGATCGTTACGGCTGCGTGCGGTGTGAAGACGTTTACCCACGTCACCGATACGCTTTGTAAGCTCCGCCTCGATAAACATATGAATATCCTCTGCATCAAAGTCAAAGGGGAGAGCACCGCTGTCTATATCATTTTCTATTTCAATTAAGCCCTTTTGTATGGCAGCACAATCTTCGTCAGAAATTATATTGCAGGAGGCAAGCATCGCAGCATGCGCAATTGAGCCGTGTATATCCTGCTTATACATCTTACAATCAAAATGTATGGAGGAGTTAAAATCGTCCGCCTCTTTATCGAGCGCCTTGGAAAAGCGCCCTGCCCACATTTTATCCATAAAAACACCTTCTTTAAGTTATTGGGCTGGTGACAGAGTCACCAGCCCATAGTTTTTAAATAATGGGAGATAGTGAAGAATAAAAAATTTCATTCCGCACTTCGAACTTCGCATTTCGCACTTGCAAAGAATAAATAATTCTGCAGAATTATTTATTCTTTGCATCAACCATTGCCTGCACTGCAATCGGAAGTCCGTAGAGGTTGATAAAGCCTTCTGAATCCTTCTGGTTGTAATCACTTTCACCAAAAGTTGCAATTTCTTCACTGTAAAGTGAGTAATCACTCCATACGCCTGCGTTAATCATATTGCCCTTGTAAAGTTTAAGTCTAACCTTACCTGTAACCTTTTCCTGAGTTTTGTCAACGAAAGCACTGAGCGCCTCACGAAGGGGGGTAAACCACTGTCCGTTGTAAACAAGCTCTGCAAAGGTGATGGAAAGCTTCTGCTTTTCGTGGAGAGTCATTTTGTCAAGACAGATTGACTCAAGTACGCTATGTGCCTTGTAAAGAATTGCACCGCCCGGGGTTTCATATACACCACGGCACTTCATACCTACAAGACGGTTTTCAACGATGTCAAGAAGACCGATACCATTCTTTCCGCCAACCTCGTTTAATGCAAGGATGATTTCCTTTGCACTCATAGCCTTGTCATTAAACTTAACGGGAATACCCTTTTCAAAATCTATTGTAATGTATGTAGGTTCATCGGGTGCCATAATGGGAGATACGCCCATTTCAAGGAAGCCGGGCTTTTCGTACTGCGGCTCATTACCTGTATCTTCAAGGTCAAGTCCCTCGTGAGAAAGGTGCCAGAGGTTCTTATCCTTTGAATAGTTTGTTTCACGGTTAATCTTGAGGGGAACATTATGCGCCTCTGCATATTCAATTTCCTCTTCACGTGATTTGATGTCCCATATACGCCAGGGAGCGATGATAGGCATTTTAGGTGCAAAGTGCTTTATTGCAAGCTCAAAACGCACCTGATCATTACCCTTACCTGTGCAGCCGTGGCAGATTGCATCTGCACCCTCTTTAAGTGCAATGTCAACAAGACCCTTTGCAATACACGGACGTGCGTGGCTTGTACCGAGGAGATATTCCTCATAAATTGCGCCTGCCTTCATTGTGGGAATGATGTAGTCATTTACATATTCCTCTGTAAGGTCAAGTACATAAAGCTTTGAAGCGCCTGTCTTTATCGCCTTTTCCTCAAGTCCGTCAAGCTCATCATTCTGACCTACGTTACCTGCAACGGCAATAACCTCACAGTTGTTGTAGTTTTCTTTAAGCCACGGAATAATTATTGATGTGTCAAGTCCTCCGCTATAGGCGAGAACTACTTTTTTTATATCTTTCTTATCCATTTTAAAAATCTCCTTTTTCGTTTTCATTCTTTCAATGAAAACAGTATAACACTAAATGTATAATTATGCAAGTGTTTTTGCATAAAAATTCATAATTTTTTGAATATTGGTGTATAAAACGTGTGTTTATACACCAATATTCATTTTAAAATCTAACTCTGGGGATTGTTAAGGGGATGCCCCTTAACATATAATCTGTCAAAACCGGGGGCGTGTACCTCGGTTTTGACACCTTGCAAGGGCTGGCACGGTGAGTGCCGCGCGAGCGAAAGCCCTTTACTCGAAAGAGAATGTTTTGCTTTGCAAAACTTCTCTTTCGAAAGGATGACCTTGTCATCCTTATTAATATTCATAGATGCCTTCAAATACCTTCTGGGCATCACCCGTCAAGAATACACCCTCGTCAGTGTAGCGAACAATAAGCTCGCCGCCCTCAACCCTTACTGAAATATCGGTATCCTTGTCGCAGTAGCCGTTTTCAACTGCCGCAATTGCCGCAGCACACGCACCCGTTCCGCAGGCAGGTGTTTCTCCGTTACCACGCTCCCAAACCCGCATTCTGATGGTACGCTTATCAATAATTTTAACAAATTCGGTATTGATACGCTCGGGGAAGATAGGTGCATTTTCAAAGAGGGGACCAATTTTTTGGGTATCAATATTATAAACATTGTTGCATATAACAACACAGTGTGGGTTACCTATTGAAAGACAGGTGATATTATAATCCTTGCCGCCGATGGATACCTTTTCGTTAATTACCTTGTCAAGCGGCATATCAACGGGGATAAGTGCTGGTGAAAACTCTGCCTTACCCATCTGTACAGTTACACTTGTAACCTTGTGATCAAAGAGGTGGAGGGTAAGCTTTCTTACACCGCTTGCAGTTTCGATTGTGATATGGCGGTGGGTTACATAGCCATTATCCCAAAGGTATTTACCTACGCAGCGGATAGCGTTACCTGCCATACGTCCCTCACTGCCGTCTGTGTTGAATATGCGCATCTTTGCATCTGCAACATCTGACTTTTCGATAAGAACAAGTCCGTCGCCGCCTATACCTCTGCGACGGTCGGAGAATACAATAGAAAGTGCCTCCGGAGAAGTGAGCTTACCGTCAAAGTTATTGATGAATATATAGTCGTCGCCCGTTCCCTGCATTTTGATAAAGGGGATGTTAAGCTTTTCGCTGCGAAGCTTTGCAATATCTGTAAGCTCTGTATTATACTGATTGAATCGGCTTAAGAGAATGTCTGCAAGCGCATTTGCAGTATCAAGAGATGTAAGACATGCAATGCTTAACTGAAGCGCTCTGCGGTGTAGTCTTATAAATTTCTCAATTTCTTTAGGTCTTCCTGAATTGGTGTGAATTATATAACCAATTTTTTCACTTTCAAGGAGAGAATAAATCTTTTCACCCTCAACTGTTTCCACGGGAATACCCAGAGAGTCAATAATAAGTGCATTTGTTTCATCTGCATAGATTTCAAGACCTGCATCATAAAGCTTCTTCGCAAGCTCGATAAGGTCATACTTATCCTTGGAGTCAACACTGATATATACGCCGCCGCGGCTTTCAAGATTGAAGCCTGCAGAAATAAGTCCTTTGAAAAGTGCTTCATTAAGGGTTTTACCTATACCTAAAACCTCACCCGTTGACTTCATTTCAGGGCCTAAGATGGAGTTGATACCCGAAAGCTTTTCAAATGAGAATACGGGAACCTTAACAGCATAGTAGGGAGGCATCTTGTAAAGACCGCTGCCGTAGCCTAAGGAAAGAAGCGGCGCACCCTGCATAACCTGTGTTGCAATGTCGATCATAGGAATGCCTGTAACCTTACTGATATAAGGAACTGTTCTTGATGCTCTGGGATTAACCTCAATAACATAAAGTTCGTTATCATATACAACATATTGAATATTGATAAGTCCCTGCGTTTTAAGAGAAAGTGCAAGCTTTGTTGAGCAGTCAACAATCTTGTCAAGCATCTTGTCTGTTATATTGAAGGGAGGATATACCGCGATAGAGTCACCGCTGTGTACACCTGCACGCTCAACGTGCTCCATAATACCGGGGATGAGAACATCCTTGCCATCGCTTATAATATCGACTTCAAGCTCCTTACCCATCATATATTTATCAACGAGAACGGGGTTATCAATCTTTTGTGAAAGAATGATGTCCATATATTGCACAACATCTTCTTCCTTGTAAGCGATTGTCATGTTCTGACCGCCGATTACATAAGAGGGACGAAGAAGGACGGGGTAGCCGAGCGTCTGGGCAGATTCGAGAGCTTCTTCTTTAGTCATTACAGAAAGACCGCTGGGACGCTTGATATCAAACTTTTCAAGGAGAGCATCAAACTGCTCACGATCCTCTGCCATATCGATGCTTTGCGCTGATGTGCCGAGGATTTTAATACCGCTTTCATCAAGGAATTTAACAAGCTTGATTGCAGTCTGTCCACCGAAGGCAACCACAACGCCCTCCGGCTTTTCAACCTCGATAACATTCATAACATCCTCGGGGGTAAGTGGCTCAAAATAAAGCCTGTCCGCAGTGTCAAAGTCGGTTGAAACGGTTTCGGGGTTGTTGTTTATAATAATAACCTCATATCCCATTTGCTTGAGCGCCCATACGCAGTGTACAGAGGAGTAGTCAAATTCAATACCCTGACCTATTCTGATGGGGCCTGAGCCTAAAACGATAACCTTCTTATTATTGGTAGAAACCATGCGTGCCTCACAGTTTTCGTCATATGTTGAGTAGAAGTAGGGTGTCTTTGCCGCAAACTCACCGCCACATGTGTCAACCATTTTGTATGAGCAACTAAGGTGCTCCGGCACACGGCATCCGCTGATTGTCTGGAGTGCCTCGTCTGTAAAGCCGAGCTTTTTACCCTTAAGATAAAGCTCACTTGTTAAGTTGCCGCGTATACTCTTTTCAAAGTCGGCAATATTTTTAATCTTTGAAAGAAACCACTTGTCAATGCGTGTTATTTCGTTAATTCTGTCGATTGAAATACCCCTTACAATCGCCTCATAAACGGTGAAGAGTCTTAAATCGTCAAGGTCATAAAGCTTCTTTTCAATATCATCGATAGCCTGAACCTCTTTATGGTAAAGGGTTGCGGTTTTAAGCTCTGCACCACGAACAGCCTTCATAAGTGCAGACTCGAAGGAACTACCGATTGACATAACCTCACCGGTTGCTTTCATCTGTGTGCCGAGCTTTCTGTCTGCATATACAAATTTGTCAAACGGCCACTTGGGGAATTTAACAACCATATAGTCAACAGCAGGCTCAAAGCACGCATACGTTATACCTGTTACATCGTTTTTAATTTCGTCAAGTGTGTAGCCGAGAGCGATTTTCGTAGTAACCTTTGCAATGGGGTAACCCGTAGCCTTACTTGCAAGTGCCGATGAACGTGAAACTCTGGGGTTAACCTCGATAACGGCGTACTCAAAGCTATCGGGATTAAGTGCAAACTGACAGTTACATCCACCCTCAATCTTAAGCTCTGTAATGATATCAAGAGCCGCTTTTCTGAGCATTGAATACTCTTTATCAGAAAGTGTTGCAGCAGGTGCAACAACGATACTGTCACCTGTGTGAATACCAACGGGGTCTACGTTTTCCATACTGCAGATTGTGATTGCGTTTCCTGCGTGGTCACGCATAACCTCAAACTCTACCTCTTTCCAGCCGTAGATGTACTTTTCAATAAGCACCTGAGTAATGGGGGAAAGGGTAAGACCGTTGTTTGCAATTTTTGCAAGGGTGTCACTGTCATATGCCACACCGCCGCCTGCACCGCCGAGTGTAAATGCAGGACGTACAATTACGGGATAACCGATTTTTTCAGCAATGCGCAGTGAGTCTTCAACAGTGTTTGCAATGTCTGACGGAATACAGCTCTGACCGATTTTGAGCATTGTTTCCTTGAAAAGCTCACGATCCTCCGCGCGGTCAATAGCCTCGGCATTTGTACCGATAAGCTTAACACCCATTTTGTCAAGGAAGCCCTCTTTATCAAGCTGCATCGCAATGGTAAGACCTGTCTGTCCACCGAGGGAAGCAAGGAGTGAGTCGGGGCGCTCCTTTTCAATAATTCTCTTTATTGTGTCTGCTGTGAGAGGCTCAAGATAGATTTCATCTGCAAGAGCCTTGTCTGTCATAATTGTTGCAGGATTGGAGTTTACAAGCACTATGTTTATTCCCTCGTCACGAAGGACACGGCATGCCTGTGCACCTGCATAGTCAAACTCTGCAGCCTGTCCTATAACAATAGGGCCTGAGCCTATAACGAGTACCTTTTTAATGTCTTTATTCTTAGGCATTTGCGTTTCCTCCAATCATTGCAAAAAATTTGTCGTATAAAAATCCCGTTTCGTTAGGACCGTCACCCTCGATAGGTCGAAACTGTATTGAAAATGCATTCTTTTCTTTATAATCAATACCCTCACAGCTCTTATCATTAAGATTTTCGTAGGTAAGCTCCGCTCCCTTTGGAAGAGTGTCACTTACTACGGCATAGCAGTGATTTTGCGCTGTGATGTATACTCTGCCGCTCTGAATTTCTCTTACGGGTTGGTTTGCACCATGGTGTCCGTAGGGGAGCTTTTCGCATTTTGCGCCGTTTGCCATTGCAAGAAGCTGATGCGAAAGACCCGTCCCGAAAATCGGCTTTTTACCAAATACCTCGGAAATAGTTTTTACAATTTCTGTGTAGTCTAGTGGATTTCCCGGACCGTCTGAAAGATATATTGCGTCATAGGAAAGAAGCTCCTGCGCAGATGTGTTATAGGGGAGAACTGTTACTGCTGCACCCCTTTTTGCAAGATTATCTATCGCACTTTTTGTTGTGCCGAGGTCAAGAAGTGCTATCTTTACACTGCCGCCTTCGTTAACAACATATTTTTCCTTTGTGCTTACCATGCTGACAGCATCCTTCATATCAACCTTTGAAGATTCGTCAAAGACGGGCTCCTTAGTTGTGATAATGGCAGACATTGTACCCTCACTGCGGATGATTTTGGTGATTTCACGTGTGTCAACACCTGATATTCCCATAATGCCCTGCTCTTTAAGAAATTCCTCAAGAGTGCCGTCAGTACGGAAGTTTGACGGATAATCGCAAAGCTCACGCACAATATAGCCCTTAACGTGTGCCTTAGAGCTTTCCATATCGCTGTATATCATTCCGTAATTTCCAATGAGTGGATATGTCTGCACGAGAATTTGTCCGTGATAACAAGGGTCGGTAAGCGCCTCAATATAGCTTCCCATACTTGTTGAAAAAACAATTTCGCCGATTTCTTCTGTTACTGCGCCAAACTGCTCGCCACAAAAAACAGTTCCGTTTTCAAGAACTAAGTATGCTTTCATAAAACCAAGCCTTTCTCTTATTATTTAGTCAGCCATCAAAAGAACCATAACGGCCTTTTGTGCGTGAAGTCTGTTTTCAGCTTCTTCAAAAATTTCGTCTGCGTGCTGCTCGATTACTTCGCCTGTAATTTCCTCACCACGGTGGGCGGGAAGACAGTGAAGCACCATTGCGCCGTCGTTTGCAACCTTCATCAGGTCGGAGTTTATCTGATAATTCTTAAAGATTTCTGCACGTGCCTGAGATTCATCCTCCTGACCCATTGATGCCCATACATCGGTGTAGAGAACGTCTGCGCCCTTTGCAGCTTCAAAAACATCAGCGGTGCAGGTGAATTTTCCGTTTTCGTTTGCCCATTTCATAATATCTCTGTCAGGTTCATATCCATTGGGGCAGGCGATAGAAACCTCCATACCCATTTTGATGCCGCCGACAATAAGTGAATTTGCCATATTGTTGCCGTCACCGACAAAGCACATTTTAAGTCCTTCGAGATTCCCCTTTTTCTCACGGATTGTCATAAGGTCTGCAAGCACCTGACAGGGGTGGCAATAATCTGTAAGACCGTTTATAATCGGGATGTCGCCGTAGGAGGCAAAATCCTCAACCTCTTTTTGCTCGAAAGTACGAATCATTATGCCGTCAAGAAATCTTGAAAGAACTCTTGCAGTATCCTCTACAACCTCGCCTCTGCCAATCTGCAAATCACGGGGACTTAAAAACAGTGCGCTGCCACCGAGGTCAAACATACCAACTTCAAATGATACCCTCGTTCTTGTAGAGGATTTCTGGAAAATCATACCGAGTGTTTTTCCCTTGAGAAGATGGTGCTCTATTCCGTTTCTCTTTTCGTATTTAAGCTTATCGGCAAGGTCGAGAATTTTTACAATCTCTTCCTTTGTAAGGTCGCCGAGCTTTAATAAGTGTTTCATAATTTACATACCTCCTTAATTACTTCAAGCGCTTTTTTGAGAAGCTCTGTATCTATGTTGAGCGGGGGGAGAAGTCTTACCTTATCCTTTGCAGTGAGTACAAGCACACCGTGGCTCAGGCATTCATTTGCAATCTCCTTCGCATCCTTTACTGTTTTAATTCCTATCATAAGACCAAGACCGGAAATATCCTCAATTCCGTCAGAGCCTGTAAGTGTTTCCTTTATTATTTCGGCTTTCTTTGTTACTTCCTGCAAAAATTCATCAGTAAGCCTTGAAAGCACGCTTATTGCGCCGCTGCAGCACACGGGGTTTCCGCCAAAGGTTGAGCCGTTAAGCCCCGGAGCAAAAATATCCTTAACCTTTTCTCCAAGCATCGTTACACCAAGCGGAAGTCCGCCGCCAAGTCCCTTTGCCGTTGTAACAACATCGGGGGTAATGCCGTAGTGCATATATGCGTAAAGCTTACCCGTTCTGCCGTTTCCTGCCTGAACCTCATCAATAATAAGAATAAGGTTGTTTTCATTGCAAAGGCGCTCTGCTTCAAGAATAAAATCCTTTTCAAGGGCGCAAACGCCGCCCTCTCCCTGAACAATTTCCATCATAATTGCACAGCATTTGTTTTCGTTTACGGCTTTTCTGAGTAAGTCTATGTCATTTGGCGGTGTATGAACAAATCCGGGGGTGAGGGGAAGGAAATCCTTATGAAAGCTTTCCTGACCTGTTGCCGCAAGTGTTGTGTGCGTTCTTCCGTGAAAGCTTTTTTCAAGGGTTATGATTGTATAATATTCCTCACCTTTGTTAAGTGCACCGTATCTGCGTGCCGCCTTTATAGCACACTCATTAGCCTCTGCACCGGAGTTTGAATAAAATACGTTTTTCATACCTGTTCTTTCACAAAGCATCTGGGCAAGGTCGGCACATGGTGATGTGTAGTAAAGGTTTGATGTGTGTGCAAAGCTGTCAAGCTGTGCCTTTACTGCATCAACCCATTCTTCATCACGAAAACCAAAGGTGTTTACTGCAATTCCGCTGCCGAGGTCAATATATTCCTTTCCGTCACTGCCCTGCAAAACGGCACCCTTACCGCCTGTAATCTCAAGCGGAAAACGTCCGTATGTAGGGGCAACGTATGTCTTATCCTTCTCAAAAGTGTTCATAATAATTCTCCTAATCAGTTGCTTTACTACTATGTTCATTATTCCAAATTACGGTGCATAGCTCTCCTATGCACCGTAAACAACAACTACATTTATTCTCCACGGACAAACATAGTGCCTATACCTTCGTTTGTCAGAGTTTCAATAAGTATTGCGTGAGGTATTCTTCCATCAATGATAAATACCTTCCTTACACCGCTTTCAATTGCATCTATGCAGCATTCCACCTTGGGTATCATACCGCCTGAGATAACACCCTCTTCTACAAGCTGAGGTGCCTCATCAACAAGAATTTTGGAAATAAGGGTAGAGGGGTCATTCTTATCACGAAGAATACCCTCAATATCAGTCATTGAAATAAGACTTTCTGCACCCAGTATACCTGCAATTTTTGCTGCGGCTGTATCTGCGTTAATGTTATAAACATTTCCGTCCTTGTCACAGCCAACGGTTGAAATAACGGGAATATACCCTTTTTCAAGAACGTCTGTAATAGGCTCTATATTGACCTTTGTGATTTCGCCTACATAGCCAAGGTCAGGATTTAACATCTCCGCCTCAATCATATGTCCGTCAATACCGCAAAGACCGATAGCCTTACCGCCCTTCTGGTGAAGAAGGTTAACAAGACTTTTATTAACCTTACCTGCAAGTACCATCTGAACGATGTCAACGGTTTCCTTGTCAGTAACACGAAGTCCGTTTACAAACTTTGTTTCCTTACCCACTGCATCGAGCATATGTGTAATTTCGGGACCGCCACCGTGAACGAGGACAACCTTAATACCGATAAGTGATAAAAGAACAATATCACCCATAATGGCATCCTTAAGCTCATCACTTATCATAGCATTGCCGCCGTATTTTACAACAACTATTTTATTTGTATATTTCTGTATGTAGGGAAGTGCGTGAATAAGTACCTGTGCACGCTGAGCGTTATCCATAGTTATTTCCTCCGTAAATTAAATGCGAAATTATGGTGGATTTTCGCTTGTGGCGAAAATTTGTCATCACGTTCTATAGTCACCGTTGATTTTTACATAATCGTATGTAAGGTCACAGCCCCACGCAGTGGCACTGCAATTTCCATCGTTAAGTTCTATTATAATATTAATTTCCTTTTCAAGCAATATTTTCTTTGCAATTTCTTCAGAAAAATTTACACCTGCGCCGTTTTTGCACACGCCTATTGTTCCTGCCGCAGAAGAAAACGCTACATCTATTTTATTAACGTCAACATCTGCGCCACTGTAGCCAATTGCACAAAGCACCCTGCCCCAGTTTGCATCAGCACCGAACATTGCCGCCTTTGTAAGGGAAGAACAGATAACAGACTTCGCAACTGTTTTGGCACAGCTTTCACTTTTTGCACCGCTTACATTACATTCTATCATCTTCGTTGCACCCTCGCCGTCTGCGGCAATTGATTTACACAGGTGAACAGTTACCGTGTTAAGCGCCTTCATAAATATGTCAAAATCCTCGCCCTCGCTGTCAATTATGCTGTTTCCTGCAAGTCCGTTTGCAAGAACACTTACCATATCGTTTGTCGATGTATCTCCGTCAACACTTACCATATTGAAGGTGTTTTTTATATCTCCTGAAAGAGCCTTCTGAAGCATTGCGGGTGTTATAGAAACGTCTGTTGTGATAAATACGAGCATTGTTGCCATATTGGGGTGTATCATACCGCTGCCCTTTGCAATGCCGCCGATTTTACACTCCTTACCGCCTATGTTAAAGCTTACTGCAATTTCCTTCTTTGCAAGGTCTGTGGTAAGTATTGCCTCGGATGCGAAATCACTGTGGTCGCCAAGTCCTGCGGCAAGCTCTGGTAAGCCCTTTTCAATAGGCTCAATATCCAGGGGTTGTCCGATAACGCCCGTTGATGCAACGATAACGTCCTTTGCATCAATACCTGTTTCCTTAGCAACAAGGTCGCACATTTTCTGGGCAATTTCAATTCCGTTTGCGTTGCAGGTGTTTGCATTACCGCTGTTACAGATAACGGCACGTGCGTAGCCGTCTGCAATATTATTCTTTGTAACGGTAAGGGGGGCACCCTTTACAAGATTTGTTGTATAAGTTGCCGCCGCCGCCGCTTTCACATCGCTCATAATAAGGGCAATATCACGCTTTGTACGGTTTTTGCGAATTCCGCAGTGTATGCCGTTTGCACTAAAGCCCTTTGCGGCACAAATGCCGCCGTCAATTATTTTAAACATACCTGTAACTCCTTCCTATATATCAAGCATCAGTGAGGGTGAACTTCCCATTGAAATATTCATACATTCAAGTGCCGCACCCGACGCACCCTTACCGAGATTGTCATAGCGTGCAACAAGGAGCATCCTATCATCATTTCCGCAGACGGTTATCTGCATTGAGTCCTTTCCTGAAAGTGCATTTGCACTTAAAAATCCGCCCTCATCAGCATTTTCTGTATAGAATACGATAGGTGTATTATACTTTTCTTTATAAGTCTCTTTAATATCCTCAATACCAAAGCCGCTTTCAAGCTGACTCCTGAAAATCGGCACAGTTACTTCCATTCCACTGTAAAAATCTGAAACAATGGGGGAGAATATGGGTGCATTCTTAATACCCGTTATAGAGGTCATTTCAGGAAGATGCTTGTGCATCTGCGAGAGTGCATACTGACGGGGTGCGCCTAAAAGTGCGTCACGCCCCTCATCCTCATATGATGCAATCATATTCTTTCCGCCGCCGCTATAGCCTGTGATGCTGTGGCAGGAAAGAAGAACATCGGGGGATATAATTCCTTTTTCTATAAGAGGATATGTAAGTGCTATAAAACCGCTTGCGTGGCAACCGGGCACTGCAATCCTTTTGTACGATTTAACCTTTTCAAAATGCTCCTTCGAAAGCTCGGGAAAGCCGTATGCCCATCCCTCTTTTGTGCGGTGTGCAGTAGATGTATCAAAAACAACCGTGTTTTCGTTTTCAATCATCCCTACTGCCTCGATTGCCGCAGCATCGGGAAGACATAAAAACGCAATGTCACATTCGTTAAGCGCTTCTTTCCTCGCTGCTGCATCTTTTCTAAGCTCCTCAGGAAGTCTTATAAGTGAAATGTCATTTCTTTGTGATAATCTTGTCAGAATACGAAGCCCCGTTGTGCCGGCACTTCCGTCAATAAACACCTTTTTCATAAAAATCGCCTCTGATAAAAAAATATGTTGTGTATATTCTAACCTATTTTGCATAAATATGCAAGTATTTTGTATAAAAATTCTTAAATTTTTTTTAAATCGCCTGAAAATATGAATATTTGCTAAAAAAGCGATGTATAATTATGAATGAAGCGTTATATATTCATAATCTGATATATTATAACACAACATATATATATAGTAAAGTAAAAAGTTAACAAAATTTCAAAAGATAAATATATAAAGATGTCAATAATAGACAATTTCCCTTATTGACTTTTTTTTGTTATATGTTATAATCAATATGACGATTAGAGTACTGAATACAGCAGTGGAGATAAAAAGCAAAAATGTACATATAGGGGTGTGCAGGGCATATCTCCTAAAACTGCGGAATGAAAAGGAGAAAATAATGGCTAAAAAATTAAAATTGAAGATTATTCCTCTTGGCGGATTTAATGAAATCGGCAAAAATATGACTGTCTTTGAAGTGGGCGGTGATATTATGGTGCTCGATTGCGGTATGGCGTTCCCCGATGACAGTATGCTCGGCGTAGACTGCGTAATCCCCGATATGACATACCTTATAAATAATAAGGATAGGGTAAAGGCAGTAGTAATTACGCACGGACACGAGGACCATATAGGAAGTATTGCGTATCTTCTGCGCAGTGTAAATGTACCTGTTTACGGTACGCGCCTGGCACTGGGACTTGTTGAACAGAAGCTTAAGGAACACGGTATTTTAAGTGTTGCAAAGCTTAAAAGAGTTACCGCAGGCGACAGTGTGAATATCAGCAAAAATATAAGTGTTGAATTTATAAGAGTAAACCACAGTATAAGCGATGCTGTAGGTATGGCTATAAAAACGCCCGTGGGTACAGTTGTGCATACGGGTGACTTCAAGATTGACTGTACGCCTATTGAGGGTAGTATGATTGACCTTGCACGCTTTGGCGAGCTTGGGAAAAAAGGTGTACTGGCACTAATGAGCGACAGTACAAATGTTGAGCGTGCCGGCTATACAATGAGTGAACGCACAGTAGGTGAAAAGTTCGAAACTATATTTAAAGGTACACGCAGTAGAATTTTTGTTGCAACCTTTGCATCAAATGTAGACCGTGTGCAGCAGATTATAAATGCGGCAGTACGCAACCGCCGCAAGGTAGCTGTATCGGGGCGCAGTATGATAAATATAATTGATGTTGCATCAACCCTCGGCTACCTTAAAATACCTGAAGGAACACTTATTCCGATAGAGGATGTTAAAAAGTATCAGGATCATCAGCTTGTTATAATAACAACGGGAAGTCAGGGCGAGAGGATGAGCGCCCTTACGAGAATGGCATTTTCAGACCATAAAAAGTTTGAGATTGGAAAGGGCGACCTTGTAATAATTTCAGCATCGCCCATCCCGGGAAATGAGAAAACAGTTTCAAATGTTATAAACGAGCTTTACAGAAAAGGTGCGGAGGTAATTCATTCTGCACTGACCGAGGTACACGTGTCGGGCCACGCCTGCAGGGAAGAGCTTAAAATAATAATGGGACTTGTAAAGCCCAAATATTTTATCCCTGTGCACGGTGAAAGCCGTCATCTTCGCAGACACGCAATGCTTGCCGAGGAAATGGGTATAAATAAAAGAAATATTTTCAAGCTTGAAAACGGCAGTGTGCTCGAATTAACTGCTGACAGTGCAAAAATTACGGGCAGCGTTCAGGCGGGTGAGGTGCTTGTTGACGGTTATGGCGTAGGTGATGTAGGAAGCATCGTTCTTCGTGACAGACAGCATCTTGCAGAAGACGGAATTATTATGGTAGTTGCCGCTATCAACGGAAAAACGCATAAAATGGTGACAGACCCCGAGGTTATTACACGTGGATTTGTATATATGCGTGATAATGAAGGACTTATGGAGGAGCTTAGGCGGATTGCAACGGTTTCAATTCAGGATACGCTTATTTCCAAAAACCGTGACTGGAACACAATCAAAAATAATCTAAGGAGTGCACTCGGCAATTATATATATGAAGGAACACACAGAAAGCCGATGATACTTCCTGTTATTATGGATGTTTAGAGGATGACAAGGTCATCCTCTCGCAACGAAAGTTTTATTCTATAAAACGTTTCGCTGCGAAGGACGGGCTTACGCTCGCGCGGCACTCACCGTGCCAGCCCGTTATAGGTGTTAAAACCGAGGTACACGCCCCCGGTTTTAACGGATTTTACGTTAAGGGAGCACCCTTAACAATCCCCAATGAAGAAAGGGTTAGTTATGTTTACACTATTAAGTCAGGAAGGACGTGCACGCAGAGGAACATTTAAGACCGTGCACGGAGAAATACAGACCCCCGTTTTTATGAACGTGGGTACATCTGCGGCTATAAAGGGCGCAGTATCGTCATTGGATTTAAAGGAAATAGGTTGTCAGGTGGAGCTTTCAAACACGTACCACCTGCACGTTCGCCCCGGGGATGAATTAATCCGTGATATGGGCGGACTACATAAATTTATGAACTGGGACAGGCCTATCCTTACCGACAGCGGAGGGTTTCAGGTGTTTTCACTTGCATCGCTGCGGAAAATAACGGAGGAGGGCGTAAACTTCCAGTCGCATATTGATGGAAAACGTATCTTTATGGGTCCCGAGGAGAGTATGCAGATACAGTCAAATCTTGCATCAACTATTGCAATGGCATTTGATGAATGTATTGAAAACCCTGCTCCGTACGAATACGTCAAAAACTCCTGCGCACGCACATACCGTTGGCTTGAGCGTTGTAAAAAAGAGATGGAGCGTCTTAACTCCCTCCCCGAAACGATAAATAAAAATCAGATGCTTTTTGGAATAAATCAGGGCGGAACGTATGAGGATTTACGAATAGAGCATATGAAAGAGATTGCAACGCTTGACCTTGACGGCTATGCTATAGGCGGTCTTGCCGTGGGGGAGAGTGCAGAGGAAATGTACCGCATAATAGATGCGGTGGAGCCGCATATGCCAAAGGACAAGCCACGCTACCTTATGGGCGTTGGAACACCGCAGAATATTTTAGAGGCGGTAGAGCGCGGTGTGGACTTTTTTGACTGCGTTATTACGAGCCGTAATGCACGCCACGCAAATCTGTTTACCGATATAGGCGTACTTAATCTTAATAACAAAAAGTTTGAAAAGGACGACAGGCCTCTTCAGGAGGGGTGTCAGTGTCCCGCCTGCAAAAACTATACACGTGGCTATATCCGCCACCTTATTAAGGCGAAGGAAATGCTTGGTATGCGACTTTGCGTTTTGCATAATCTGTATTTCTACAATAACCTTATGGCGGAGATACGAAGTGCGATAGAGGAAAACCGCTTTGCAGAGTATAAGGCTATGATGCTTGAAAAAATGAATAACAGAGTGTAAAAAAGGAGAAAAAACTGTGCATAATGCGCAGTTTTTTTGAACCAATCTCAAAGTTATATCGTATAGTAGTTAGAAGGAAATTTTTACAAGGGAGGAATTATATATGAAAAAAGTTGTTTCTTTAATGATGGTTTTTCTGATGCTTCTGATGCCGTTTACATCGTTTGCCGATGCGGGGGCAGAAAAAATGCAAAGTGTTCTCCTTATTGTGAAGGAAAAAGTGCAAATCCCATCAGAGCTTAGCGAGTTTTCAAGTCACATTGCACAAAGCGGTGATAAGAAAAGCTACAGCTTTGAATGGACAGACAAGGATTACAAAAAATCAATCAGCATAAACTGCGATGAAGAGGGAAGAATTAATTCCTACTATAACTATTCCTTTGAAATGTCAGGAAAAAAGCTTTCAAAGATTTCCAAGAATGAAATTATAGCGTATGCTCAGGAGTTTTTGGAAAAGACAGTTCCCGAGGCATTTGCAAATGAGAACGACTGTCTTGTATATGATGAAAAATCATATAATGCAGGTGGGAATCTTCGTTACACGCTGACATTTAACAGAGTGAGAAATTCCATTCCCGTAAAGGATAATAATGCAAATATTACACTGTGTATAGCCGATGACAAAATATATGTGCGTGATATGTCGGTAAGCTTTAATTACGATGCTCAGTTTGATGACGGCAGTGAGATAGAAAATTTTGAAGAAAAATATACCGAGGCGTTCCCGCTTGAGCTTGTATACTGCGACGAGTATAATTATAATGCAAAAAAGGGAGAGGCACGTGCATATCCCGTTCTTGTATACAGGGTAAAGGATAATAATATCGGCTACATATCTATGGCTACAGGTGAAGTCATAGCGGAAGATACATATAATTCCCTCTTCCGTGAGGAAAGCGCCGTGATGGACTCTATGGCAACGGGTGGTTCAAACTCTGCCCTGAAGCAGTCGCTTACCGAGCAGGAGATTGCACAGATAAGCACGGTGGAGGGACTTTTAAGCGTTGATGAAGTTCAAAAGATTTTAAAATCACTTCCGTATATAAATTTTGCAAGCACGCTTAAGCTTGGTAACAGTTACCTTACAGAAAATGACAGAGGAGAATATTTGTACAGACTTCATTACAACAGTGAGGACGAGAAGAATTACAGATATTTAAGTGCTGTTATAAACGCACATAACGGAAAAGTTATCAGTATTTCAAATAATGTTCCCTATGACGGTGCGTCGGATATAAAACTGACGGACAGGGAAAAGACACAGGCAGCACAGAAAATGCAAGCCTTTTTAAACAAGGTTGCGGCAGATGAAATTAAAAACAGTGTAAAAAAGTCAACTGACAGCTACTCCAATATAGTAAGCGATACATATACAAGAATTGTAAACGGCATCCCGTATGTTGATAATATGGTAAATATAAGCTTTGATGCAAAAAACGGTGTAGTAAGAAGCTTTAATGCAGATTTCCGTGACGGTGATTTTAAAAACCCCGATGCGGCAATTACGCCCGATGCAGCATATGAAAAAATCCTTAAGTTTTCGCCCGTTACAAAAATATATATTTCAAGCGGAGGCAAATACGTAAAGGCGGCAACACTTGAAAAAAGCTATCTGAAGCTTGATGCGCTGACAGGTGAAATGAAAGACGTATATGAAGATACGCAAAAGAGTTATGAATACAGCGATATTGATGGTCACTGGGTAGAGGAGGCGGCAACAAAGCTTGCTGAAATTCAGATAGGTATAGAGGGCGGTGCGCTCAATCCTGATAACAGCATTACACAGGAGGAATTTTTCCGCCTTGTGTGCTCGGGAATGATAAATAAGTATTACGCAACCTACAGTTCAGAGGAGCTTTATAATATCCTTATCTCGGACAAAATCCTTGAAGAAGGGGAGAAGGCACCCGATACCTTCGTAACAAGGGAGCAGGCGTTTATATACATAATCCGCCTTGCAGGACTTGAAAGGGTTGCAAAGCTTGAGAAAATTTATAAAGTGGAGTATGCGGACAGTGCCCTTTTAACAAAGGGAAATATAGGTTATGCGGCAATCCTCAGCGGACTTAATGTGATAGAGGGTGACGGAGGAAGCCTCCGTCCGCAAGATAGCCTGACACGTGCAGAGGCGATTGTAATACTGTATAGGTATTTATTGACGTTATAATCATAAAATTAAAGGGCAGAACGAAGTAAATCGTTCTGCCTTCAGCGTGTCGATAAACCTATCGACACGCTGGAAGACTTCGAAAAAGGAAGGTAAATTTGTTCAACACGAACTCGTCGGCGTACGTGGGTACGGTAGAGGGCGTGTTGGACGAAAACAAGCAGGAACGGCTAAAAACCAAGGTTTTTAGCC
>JAZODM010000076.1:0-2311 GCA_045596985.1 Clostridia bacterium | reverse complement strand
TGTCGGGGCAAAGCTAATAATAACAGTTTTTGCGGAAAAATTGTACTTTGAACAGGGCGAAGATGAAAATATCATAAGTCTCCGGGGTACCATTTGCAAATCGCCCACGCTCCGTGTAACACCCATGGGCCGCGAAATATGTGATCTTATGATAGCTGTAAACAGGCGTTACGGGAGAAGCGACTATCTCCCCTGCATAGCATGGGGACTCAAGGCACGGGAGGCCTCCTGTTGGGATATTGGAAGCACTGTCAGCCTCAGCGGTAGAGTTCAAAGCCGCCGATATACTAAAATCATCGAAGGCGAAAGTGTGGAAAAAACCGCGTATGAGGTATCGGTCACGGAAATATATCAGGATACATAAGCTTTTTTAGCACGCTTTTATCATAAGCGTGCTCCTTTTATTTTTCAAGGCATATATTAATGATGCTCCCGACAAAAAGGATATTACCGCAAATATATAGCCACAAAAGCATGATCATCACACTGGCAAGCGAACCGTATACCAAGGAATATTTAACGCTCATACCTATAAACCACGAAAAAACTATGCTTACACCAACAATGCTTACAGACGCGAATACAGCACCGGGAACAAGAATTCTATCTTCATTTTTTCTGGTGCACACCCGATAAACACCCAGGATAAGAACATAAAGGAGCAAAAAAAGGATAACAAAGCGAAACCAGCTCCAATTGTGACTTATGTTCAAAAAATCCACATATCGCTCCACATAGCTAATGAACCATTCTCCGGTTGCCATCAATATAGCAGCCAGATACAGAGCAGCGAGAAAAATGAGAGAAAAGACAAAGGAGAAAATAAACGCAAAAAACCGCTCTTCCCTTCTTTGGCCTTTAAGCTCAAATATTACCTTGTCAATTATCCTGAATCCCGCTGCTGAGCTGCCAGTCATCGCAGCAATGGCAAGTGTCAGCATTTTTGTGCTTGAATTTTCATCCACATAGGCCAGAAACTCTGTTATAGTGTGAAGAGTTTCCTCAGGCAAAAGTCCATTAAGAATACTTTTCAGCTCCTGCACACTGGGAAAAAGACTGCCCAGCATAGCATAGAGACAAATGAGGAGCGGAAACAGGCTGAGCATAAAAAAATATGAAAGAGCTGCCGAGGCTCTGGATATGTGCTTGTCAAGGTAGTATTGAACTACCCTCTCTCCAAGGAAATTATTTTTTCTTGCCACATTATCACCTGATTGAATATTAGGCAGCAAGAGGCTCATTTATTCCAAAAAATAAAAAAAGGCGAACATGCATCAGGCCTGCTCACCTTTTTTATTTATGCATTAAGCTTTTTCTTCGCTTTCCTTTTTTGCTTCACGTTTCCAGAGGATATAGCCGATGCCGATAGCCATTGCGCCGCTGGGAATTATCATAAAGCCAACGCTGCCTATGAGGGAAGGAACGGCAACAAAGAGCACGCACATTACCACAAGAGGTATTGCAACGATTTTAATGCCCTTGCGGAAATACTGGTATGCCAAAGCACCGAAAAGGGCGGGAACAACGTTATTAAAGGCAGGCGCCAGCACGGGGTTGGAAAGAACGGGCTGAAGAGGAATAAGCAGAAGTACGCCCACCGCGATAACAGCAGTGGTGGTCATGGCAGATGCGGCAATAGAAAGAGTTGCGACTATTTCGCTTTCGGGGCTTCCCGCTTCTGCCTTGGTGATCTCCTTTGCATTCATCATACAGGGGATCTTCATATTGATAAGGTTACCGGTAATAAAGGCAAGATAGCTGCCGCCGGCGCCCATCATGGGAGTATAAATGAGAAATTCAACCGCGCAGCTGGGTATGTATACAACAGCCACCTGAATAAATCCCTTCCAGAATGCCTTAATATCAGGCATGGCATGTAATACAAGACCCATAACAAAGGGGAAACCAAGCATGAGGATTATTCCGATTATAAGACCAATCCTGCCGTAAGTGTGGGTACGGGCATTATACTTTTCAAAAAAGGTTCTTTTATCCATCATCCACACCTCCTCACACAATACTTCCCGCAATAACCGCGGCGGCCATTCCTATGAGCATACTTCCGGCAACAGAAAAACTTTCAAGCCAAGCAAGCTTTTTCTTTTCGATAAACCAGGTGAAAACTGCCATAGCAAGAGCGCTCACTACAAGAACCACAAGGGGTATAAAATTGCCCGTGGAGGTAAAAGTGCCTACATAACTGCCAACATAAGCGGCAACCAGACCGATGAACATGGCAACCATGGCGGTATCTCCAAAGCCCTTTCCGCCCTTGGCCTTTGGAGACTGGAGGCGGGAGGTATAGCGCTTG
>JAZODM010000075.1:0-1601 GCA_045596985.1 Clostridia bacterium | reverse complement strand
ATGGTGAGAGTAGACATTTATTTCAATCCTTTCGATTTTGTACCAATTCACAGCTCATAGAGTATAACACAAGAAATATCACAATTCAAGTCTTTTCTTAAGATAATATTTCGAGATACCACGGAAAAATTTAATCCTCGTTCAGCAAGGCCCTGCAAGGCTCAGGCCTTTATTTTTCCGGGCCCTTTCTTTCCTACAACGAAGGGGAACCAGCGGTTGACTATGTAGCAGGGGATGATAAGTATCAGAGATACCAATATCGTGAGAGCTACCGCAAATAAAATTGACGATATTTTTCCGGAGAGCAGCGCATAGTAGGGTGCTGCAAAAAACTGCCTCAAAATGCCCTCAATAACGCCATAGACCTTGCCGTGAAATGCAAAATATAAAAGCGTGTTTTGCCCGACGTAGAGAAAAAAGCGCTTCGCCGGGAGTATTTTGGAAAGCGAGACTATGCTGAGTATGCCCAAAAGGGGAGTAACGAGATTTGCCAGCAGAGCAAAAAGGTTGTCCGGTATCGTGACAAAATACGGCGCGTAGACGATAGCTGTGTGGACAGAAAAGAGCAATACCGTCCGGATTACCGGATTACAGCTGTCAAAGCGGCTTTCCAGCTTTTCACGGAAGAAATAGCCGCAGGCCATGAAAAACACTGCCCTGAAAGCGTAATCAATATGCCAGGGGAGGGAAACGCTGCCCCAGGGGAGAAGAGCTGGGTTCATAAGGACGCTGTATGCGATTCCGCAGCCAAAGATTGCCAGCGCAATCAAAAAGAACACGGCTGTGCGGTAATTGCCCTGTGAGCTTTTCCTTTTGTACCACTCAATGTAAAAATAAAAGGGGATATAGGCGGTAAATAAGGCGGCAACGAACCAAAGCTGGTCGTGCCTGCCGCGGATTTGAAGAAAATTCCATCCAAGCTCATACAGATAGTTATGCTCACCAAAGGACACTATCTGCGAAAGGCTGATGTCAAAGACGCTGAGAATAAGCCAGGGGATAAAAAGCGTCCTGAACTTCTTGATAAAAAAACTCTTGAAATCCTGTCCGGCGCGATGGGCATAGCCCGAGGCAAAAAGAAAGCCGGGCAGCATAATCGGAACTATCAGACAGGAAAACTCATCCACTGCCGACTCAAGGTGACTGTATATTACAATCAAAATAAAAAAGAACTTCGCAATATCCAACCATTGAATTCTTTTCATATTTTACTCCATATCTTTTGTACAATGGCGATTATAACAGAAAAGCGCTGAAAGATAAAGCGTGATTTTATCACGGAACAGCTTTCCAGTATGTGTATAATAAAGTAAAAGAATTAAGGAGGAAATGAAATGGGAATTTTTGATATATTTAAGCTCTCCGACATAAACCGGGGCGTCGAGGAATATCGGGCAGACCCCGAAGCCGTTCTTGTAGATGTAAGAACGCCGCAGGAGTATTCCGAGGGGCATATACCCGGGAGCATAAACGTCCCGCTGCACGCGCTGTCACAGATAGAATACCATGTGTCCGAAACGGACGTGCCATTATATGTCTATTGCCGAAGCGGCGCGAGAAGCAGTCAGGCCGCCGGGATATTGGGCGCACTTGGATATGAT
>JAZODM010000074.1:0-1676 GCA_045596985.1 Clostridia bacterium | reverse complement strand
CCAAAAACGACCTTTGGAGAGGACTTGAATTAAATACCTGGGCATTTAGGAGCAGATTTTGTAGTTTTTTGTAAAGTCTGCCTTTTTTATATTTTATTCTCCTTTTTACCGACTGTTGTAGGTGCATACCCGAAGTACCGTTTATAAGCTCGGCTAAATTGATAAATGTCCGAATATCCTACCGACACGGCAATTTCTTTAATGGGTCTCTTTTCCAAAAGCAGTTCACACGCCTTTTTCATACGCAAGTCGGTCAGGAGGTGGAACGGCGTTTTTTGATAAACCTCTTTTACTATTTTTCGAAGATAAACCGCACTTACGTTGCAAAAGGCGGCAACCTCATCGATTTGCAGATCCGCCCTTCCACATTCGCTCTGCATATAGAAAAGAGCTTTTTCTGCAAGAAGCGCTTTGCCGCTTTTGGGAGAATCGGTTTTAAAGAGAAAAAAAGCAAGCTGGTACAGTTTGGACAATAAATAGTATCGTGTACTTTCGTCATTATTATAGGATTTTTGGGATATTTCTTGATAAAAGCTCATAGCCAGTTTTTTGTTCATGCCATTGAGGGCGCAGGGTAAAGCCGAAGGATTGGAAATATTGAAATTGACGGAGATGCTCTCGGCATTCTCAAGGCATTCGTTTGTGTAAGCGGTTCCTTCCGGAATAAAAACGCCTTGGTTGCAATCTGTAATGATGGTTTTATCATCGAAGGTAAACTGAAGTTGCCCTTTCAGCGTTATGATAAAGCAGCTTGCATAGCGTGACCGAAAGGATAAGACACGCCCTTTTTGATCGTTTACATAGGAAATATTTCTAAATTTTTCAATTCGGATTATCTTGCCGGTCATTTTCATCACCCAATCTATTGTAGTATTTCATTTCGTAATAGTCAATAAGAATGCATAATAAACGCATCAAATTGCGCTTTATGTTTCGAAACGGTTAAATAAAACAACGTTATAAACATTGATTAAAGGGGGCATCCTGCGCTATACTTAATAAAAAAGGAGGGATTATGATGAAATTTCAAGGAAAAGCTGCAATGATAACGGGTGCTTCCGTGGGAATCGGCAGAGCGGTGGCACTTTGCCTTGCAGAGCAGGGCGCCGATTTAGTCTTGCTGGATATCAACAAGGAAAGCCTTTTGGCTGTTGGGGAAGAAGCAAAAAAATATGGGTGCAGGGTGTTGACCTACGACTGCGATGTCAGCGACGAAGAAAAAGTCAACGAAGTGACCTCTGACGCAGCAAAGCGCCTCGGTAAAATTGATATTCTTGTGAACAACGCAGCATTATGGCGTGACAGAGCTTTTCTGGCCGAATCATCTTCGGAGTTATGGAAGAAATACCTTGACGTCAATATTATGGGTGTGTATTACTGTACCAAAGCGGTGATCGGTAATATGATCGAAAACGGGTACGGCAGAATTATCAACGTGGCATCTGTCGCAGGAGTCTATGGCAATGCAAGAATGGTACATTATTCCGCATCAAAGGGTGCGGTGATCGCCATGACCAAGGCCTTGGCAAAAGAGGTGACCGACAAAGGCGTGCTGGTCAACTGTGTTTCTCCCGGCAGTGTTAGTCCTTCTCAAAACGAGGATATAGACTTTTTCAAGCCGTCCGAATTGAGTTTTATGGGACGTACCGGCACCGACCGTGAAAACGCGAATCTAA
>JAZODM010000073.1:0-9843 GCA_045596985.1 Clostridia bacterium | reverse complement strand
GCTGCCGCTGCAGCGAAACAGAGGTAAGGCGCTATCTTAGCAAAATCAGCGGGCCTATGCTTGACAGAATTGATATTCAGCTGGAGGCTTCCCCCGTAAAATACGCAGATTTAAAGGCTATGCGCGGCGAAAGCTCCGCCGAAATAAAAAAGCGCGTGAACAAAGCACGCGAAATTCAAAAAGAGCGTTATAAAAACGAATCCATCACCTGCAATGCACAGCTTTCAGGTTCATTGATTGAGAAATACTGCCCCATCGGCGAGGAGGAGAGCCGGATGCTCAAAAACGCATTTGACACACTCGGACTTACCGCCAGGGCATATGCACGAATTTTAAAGGTTGCACGTACTATAGCAGACTGCGACGGACGCGAGGATATAAACACAATGGATATTGCCGAGGCAATAGGCTACCGAAGCCTTGACAGAAAATATTTCAGATGAAGAAACACCGTACCCTCAAAAGGATACGGTGTTTTTCTGGTCTGAGTGGGGAGACTTGAACTCCCGGCCTCTTGAACCCCATTCAAGCACGCTACCAAACTGCGCTACACCCAGATATGCTACTCAACTATTATAATCAAACATTCACCACTTGTCAAGTAAAAATTTTAAAAAAATCAAAATGCGGACAATTTCCACTTTGGGAACTTGTCCGCAAATTTTATTCGGTTTCCTCTAAATCCTCTTCCGACTCAATAAAATGCACATTTTCGCTGTATATAACGGGGTCAGAATAACTTAGCACCTCTCTCTTACTTGAGGACTGACCTACAGTTACTCTGTCACCCTCCTTAAGCTCTACGCCCGTTGTCATCAGACTATATTGACTAAGCATAATTGTGGAGCATTTTTCGCCGTTTATAAATATTTTACTTTTCTCGGTAAAGCCGCTTCCCTGAACGTAGAGGGCCTCTCCCATAACCTTTATATTGTCTGCCGTAATAGGAAGTGTTCCCATACGCATATCAGTCATAATATACGGTTTTGTGCCGCCAAACTGGAGGTTTTCTCCGTATAGCATATCGTATGCAAGATAACGTATGCTTTCCTGATATTCTTCCTCTGAAATGGGGGAGTTCTCCTCACCTTTAAGCTGATGCAGCTTCGTAAGGTTACCGTCATTAAAGCCGATTGACTTCATTATTTCGCCGCTAAGCTCATACGTACGCAAATCCTTGTCCTTTTTTTCAAGACCAAAGTTATTCCACGTTACATATTCAGTAGCATAGGAATTTCCCGTTGTAAGGTCTTCACTTTCAAGACCGATACTGGGCAGATGGTCACCATATGCGATAAGAAGCGTAGGCCTCTGGCGGTTTTCAAGTGCCGAAATCAAGCTGCCGAGGAACATATCCATCTCCCAGACCTGATTTATATAATACTGCAGTGCGCAAAGCTCAGACTCGGTAAAGTTTTCGCTGCTCACTTTTATAACATTGTCTGCACCCGCAATAGGCTCCGAGGGGTATGCGCCGTGTCCCTGCACGGAAACCGTCCATACAAAGCGAGGATTATCCTCACTAATTCCGTTTTCCTCGTCAGTGTAGGTAAGTGCATTCATAATTTCCTCTGTGAGCACCTTATCCTTACACCAGCCGTAAGGCGTTGTATCAAAATCATACATATATTCCTTGGACTGGAAGCTGTCAAATCCCATTCGTGGATAAACCTTGTCACGGTCATAAAAATTACCGGTGTGGTTGTGAATTGCGTGTGCACTGTATCCCTGGTTTTTAAGGTTATACGCAAGCGACTCAACGCTTTCTTCAAGCATTATTGTCTTATAGGGGTATTCGCCCGGGCCGAAGTTATCAAGGTTAATTCCCGTCAGCACCTCAAACTCGGTATTTGCAGTTCCACCGCCAAACGAAGGAACAAAGAGCGCGCCGGTAGAAAATTTCTCCCGAAGGTATGTGTGAATCGGCGCAGGGTCATCAGAAAAGGTCATTCCCTTGATAGTTTTCGGGTCTATAAAGGACTCAAGCTGAATGAGGATAACATCAGGCTTAATTCCGGAGGAATTATTCTGTGCAGGAAGCCTTCTTAAAAGCTCCGCCGTTTTCTCTTCCCCGTAGTCAGAAGGCTTTTTAATTCCGGTGTCAAGCATACTGCTTGAAAAACAGTATACAAAACCGTAATCTTTATACGCACCGACTAAGTTTCCGAAATCGGAGCTTATCGCCTTTATATTATGCGCCAGATTTGTCGCGATAACCACGCATATAAGCACTCCCACAATAGATGCGGTGTTTTTTCCGTAATGTACCTTTCCGCTTATCTTCGGCCCTACTATCCACAGTGCTATAATAGCCAGGAGCAATATACCTACAGCACAGTAAAGCAGAATTCTTTGCGGTTTTGTAAGATACATCAGAATAAGGCTGAGCTTTACCACCTGAAAATCTATCGCGCCCAGCGGCGTTACTCTGTAGGAAAGCACAACATTATTTATAAGTCCGCATATAAGCCACGGCGCCGCCATAAGGACTACACCGAACACCCTTCTTTTAAAAAGAAGCGATACCGACAGTGTCAGCATAATTATAAGCGAATTATAAAAAAATACCGTAGGGCTTTCTATTACGTGCGAAAAGCCCTGTACAATACTGCGCCTGCTAAGACACTCAACCGTAAAATTTTCCACAACGCTTAAAAGCGCAAAAAATATCAACGGATGGTTATCAAGCGCCTTTCCCAAAAAGGAAAAGAATTTCTTTACTACTTTCAAAAAAACACCTTCTTATAAACAAAACGCCACTGTTAAAACAAAACTCTTTCGTCGGGACGCACATCTGCGCCGCCGCAGCCGCTAAAGAGAAATACTACAACACAAATTACAAGTATAACCAAAACTGCCGCTGCAATTATTTTCCATACCTTACCTTTTTTGGATGCCGCCAAAGCCTCCGCCTTTTCAAGGAGCGCTCCGCATCCGGTGCATTTTTCCGCGTTGTCGGGGTTGATTTTTCCGCATTTGGGGCAGAACATATCATAAGCCACCTTTCATTTATATTACTTTTTTATACGTACAGAAGGAAAATATTGTCCCCTCATAATCCATTTTTTCACTTTGTGCCTGGAGTTCCCAGCTTTCATCACTGTCTATGTCAAAGAAGAATTTGTCACACTCTGCTTCTTTTTCCACCTTCGTAACATATGCCGTATCGCATTCAGCGCGGAACATTTCATAAATTTGCGCGCCGCCTATTATATAAACATCATCCGTATCAAATTGCTTTACATAGGAAAGCACGTCTTGCTTTGAATGAAGGATAATTGCGCCCTCGCGCGAAAAATCCGTATTCCTTGATATTACGATGTTTATCCGGTTTTTAAGGGGCTTCCCCCCGGGGAAGGAGTCAAGCGTGCTGCGCCCCATCACCACAACCTTATTAAGGGTTGTTTCGCGAAAGAACTTCATATCCGGCGGGAGCGAGAAAAGAAGGTCTCCGCCCTTTCCGATACCGAAATTCTCACTCACGCAAACTATCATTTTCATTAATTATCATCCTTTATGCTCAGATTGCTACAGGGATTTTTTTGCCCAGTGTGTGGAAATTATAATTTTCAAAAGAAAAGCTGTCCACAGTAAATTTATAAAAATCATCTATGGATTTATCTATTTTAAACTCGGGCGCATCATACGGCGTTTTTTCCAGAATTTCCTCCACGAGCGGAATATGTCTGTCATATATATGTGCATCTGCAATAACGTGCACAAGCTCGCCTACCTTAAGGTTACTTACCTGCGCCATCATATGCACAAGCACCGCATACTGACATACATTCCAGTTGTTTGCCGTCAGCATATCCTGTGAGCGCTGATTTAAAATTGCATTAAGCGTATCTCCACTGACATTGAAGGTTACCGAATATGCACACGGGTAAAGCCCCATCTCACTCAGGTCGTGGTGATTATATATGTTTGTCATAATTCTTCTGCTCTGCGGATTATGCTTTAGGTCATAAAGCACTCTGTCAACCTGGTCAAACTCGCCCTCTTTATACTTATGCTTTATGCCCAGCTGATAGCCGTATGCCTTTCCTATAGAACCGTTCTCGTCTGCCCACGAATCCCATATATGGCTTGAAAGGTCTTTTATATTATTACTCTTTTTCTGCCATATCCACAAAAGCTCGTCGCACGCCGCAGAAAGATTGGTCTTCCTAAGGGTTATTACAGGAAATTCCTTTGACAAATCATATCTGTTAACTATGCAAAACTTTTTTACTGTATGCGCCTTAACACCGTCCTCCCATACAGGGCGTACATCAAGTGCCTCGTCGGAAAAACCGTGATTAAGTATATCTTCACAATTTTGTCTGAATATGATATCAGCATAACTCATAGCGCTACCCCTCGCTTTCCTACCTTTGTAATTTTACCATTTTAATGCTAAGAAGTCAAGTAGCATATTTCAATGAGGTTTTGCTGAAATTCTGAATTTTTGTACAAAATGCTGATGCACAAAATTCTCCTATTGGTTGACAAACTTCGTGTACTATGATACAATTTTTGTATACTTATTTTATGCGTTGACCGACGTTGAAAGGATGATACTATGTTGAATTTTAAAGAATGGGACAGCTTTAGCGGGCGTATCTGGAAGGAAGAGATAAATGTACGTGACTTTATAATACAGAACTATACTCCTTACGAGGGAGACTCTGCTTTCCTTGCCGATGCGACAGATGCAACTGATAAATTATGGGGCATCCTTCAAAATCTCCAGAAGGAGGAGCGTGCAAAGGGCGGCGTTCTCGATATGGAAACGGATGTTGTTTCAACGCTTACTTCATACGGACCCGGTTACATAGGCAAAGATACAAGGGAACTGGAAAAGGTTGTCGGTCTTCAGACGGACAAGCCGTTAAAACGTGCATTTATGCCCTTTGGCGGTATTAAAATGGCAGAGAAGGCTTGTGAAACCTACGGCTATACGCCGAGCGAGAAGCTGCACAAGGCTTTTACACGTTACTGCCGTACACATAACGAGGGTGTTTTTGATGCATATACCCCCGAAATGAAAAAGGCACGTCACAATAAAATTATAACAGGTCTTCCCGATTCATATGGCAGGGGCAGAATTGTCGGAGATTACCGCCGTGTTGCACTTTACGGTATAGATGCCCTTGTAGAGGCGAAGAATATAGATATGGAAAACATCGCCAGCGGCGATATGACGGATGAAAAAATCCGCCTGCGTGAAGAGGTTTCAAGGCAAATTCGCGCACTTTATGAAATGAAGGAAATGGCGCAAATCTACGGCTATGATATTTCAATGCCTGCAAAGAACGCGCGTGAGGCGGTGCAGTGGCTTTATTTTGGCTATCTTGCTGCTATTAAAACGCAAAACGGCGCTGCTATGAGCGTGGGAAGAATTTCAACCTTTCTTGATATTTATATCAAGCGTGATATGGAAAGGGGAATTCTTACAGAGGAAGAGGCGCAGGAGCTTATCGACCATCTTGTTATGAAATTCCGTATGGTGAAATTTGCACGTATCCCCTCCTACAATCAGCTTTTCAGCGGTGACCCCGTATGGGCAACCCTTGAGGTGGGCGGAATTGGTATGGACGGACGCTCTATGACTACGAAGACAGATTTTCGTTTCTTACATACACTTGAAAATATGGGCCCGTCACCTGAGCCTAATCTTACAGTGCTTTATTCAAGTTCACTTCCTGAAAACTTTAAAAAATATGCTGCGGAAATTTCCATCCGCACCAGTTCAATACAATATGAAAATGATGACGTTATGCGCCCTGTATGGGGTGATGACTACTCAATCTGCTGCTGCGTTTCTGCAACACAGACAGGTAAGGAAATGCAGTTCTTCGGTGCGAGGGCAAACCTTGCAAAATGTCTTCTTTATGCTATTAACGGCGGTATTGATGCACAAACACGAGAGCAGGTTGCGCCTGCATATGCCCCGATTACGAGCGAGTATCTTGACTATGACGAGGTTATCAAAAAATATCTTGTTATGCTCGACTGGCTTGCAGGGCTTTATGTAAACACACTTAACGTAATTCACTATATGCACGATAAATATAATTACGAGGCTGCTGAAATGGCACTTCTCGACACGCATCCCAGACGTACCTTTGCAACGGGTATTGCAGGCTTCTCACACGTTGTAGACTCACTCAGTGCAATTAAGTATTCCCGTGTTAAGGTTATCCGTGATGAAAACGGTTTTGCCATTGATTTTAAGACGGAGGGTGAATTCCCCCGTTACGGAAATGATGATGACCGTGCAGACGATATTGCAGTATGGCTTCTCAAAAACTTCCTTGAAACGCTCAAGCGTTACCGTACATACCGCAATTCAGAGCCTACAACATCTATCCTTACAATAACATCAAACGTAGTTTACGGTAAGGCAACTGCATCTCTCCCTGACGGCAGACCTGCAGGCGCACCGCTTGCACCCGGCGCAAATCCAAGCTACGGTGCAGAGCAGAATGGACTTTTGGCATCGCTTAACTCCGTTGCAAAGCTTCCCTATCACTGGGCGCTTGACGGAATTTCAAATACACAAACCATTAACCCTGATGCCCTCGGACACAGTGAGGAGGAGCAGTCAAAAAATCTTGTTCAGATAATGGACGGATATTTTGACCAGGGTGCACACCACCTGAATGTAAATGTGTTTGGCGTTGAAAAGCTTATTGACGCTATGGAGCATCCTGAAAAAGAGGAATATGCAAACTTCACTATTCGTGTATCGGGATATGCAGTTAAGTTTATTGACCTCACCGAGGAGCAGCAGCGCGACGTAATTGCGCGTACTTGCCATGGACGGATATAAAGGGTATATTCACTCACTGGAGAGTTTTGGCTCGGTTGACGGGCCGGGTGTGCGCTTTGTAGTGTTTATGCAGGGGTGTAATATGCGGTGTAAATACTGCCATAACCCCGAAACGTGGAAAGGCGGCGGAGAAGAATATACTGCGCAGCAGCTTTTGCAGCAGGCAATGAAATACCGCCCCTACTGGGGAAAGAATGCAAGGTGTGGTGGCGTAACCTTAAGCGGCGGGGAGCCTCTTTTGCAGCTCGATTTTGCAATAGAATTTTTCAAGCTTCTTAAGGAAGACGGCATACACACTGCAATTGATACTTCGGGGCAGCCATTTTCCCGTGATGGAAAATTTCTTAATAAATTTGAAGAGCTTTTAAGGCACACAGACCTTGTCCTTCTTGATTTAAAGCATATGGATAGCTTTGCTCATAAAGAACTGACAGGGTTTGAAAATGAGAATATTCTTGATATGGCACGCTATCTTTCAGATAGAGGTATTCCAATGTGGATACGCCACGTGCTTGTCCCTGGATTGACCGATAGCGAGGAAAATCTCCTTAACCTTAAAAAGTTTATCAATACACTTAAAACAGTGGAAAAGGTTGAGGTTTTGCCATACCATACATTGGGACTGTTTAAATGGGAAAAACTCGCTATACCATACCCTCTTGAGGGTGTTCCCATCCCAACGGCAGATGATATTAAAAAAGCAGAAGAAATATTAAACGGATGATGACAAAAAGTCACCATCCGTTTCGTTTTTATATAGCCTTCCCCTCAAGGGGCGTCCCCCAGGTCGGGAACGCCCTTGTTTATCATTATTTGCTTTGTGTGAAATTATTCGTATTTTGTCCAGTCAAAAGCTTCATCAAATGCTGTCCATTTTTCATATATACGATTCTTCATATCGTAATCATGGCTGTTTGTTGCTTCCTGAACAGGAAGGTAATACCACACAGACTCATCGCTGTTATCAGGCCATACAGTCATATCTGTAAGCAAGTCTTCGGCAGTTTCAGGTACACGGTTCAAAACTCTGTTAATCATTGTCATTGCCTCTGCTCTTGTAATAAACCGGTCAGGTCTGAAGGTGTTATCCTCATAACCTCTTATCCAGCCATGAGCTGCTGCCTCATGAATTTCTGCTTCTGCCCAGTGACCCGCAACATCTGCGAAATCATCAACCATCTCAAACGCAGAATCATCAAATCTTGCACAAATTGCTGCAAATTCTGCACGGGTAATAAACGCATTCGGAACAAACTCATCTGCAGTTCTACCATTTACAATACCAAGGTTTGCCATGGTTGAAACAGCGGTGTTGTACCAATCGTCGTCATTCACATCAGCGAAATTGTTACTGCTTGTGAGACTTTCGTTTCTTACAGATTCCTTGAGTAATCTGAAGAATATTGATGTCACTTCCGCACGTGTAATGTTATCATTAGGTCTTACTGTTCCGTCGGGATAACCTACTACATATGCAAAGTGGTCTTCACCGTTAAGACTTCCGGGAGTAGCGTGACCATTACCTGCACTGCCGTTATCTTCAACCCATGCTGCATAAAGCGTGTAGTTTCTGTTGATTAGTGTATTTTCATCAAACGGAGTTGTTAACGCACTGTCTGTATACCATCCTGTAAATACATATCCTTCACGTACAGGTGTGGGAAGCTGTGCCTTGTTACCACGTCTTACGCTGATGTTCTTAATCTCATTACCACCGTTTGTTTCAAATTTGATTGCAAGCGAACTGCTTCCGCCACCAGAGGAAGGAGCATTAATTGATACTGTGTAAGTTGCTGTTGCTCCCTTGTATTTTATTACCTGGGCTATATTATCGTCCGTGTTATCCGGTGTGTCTTCACCGTATGTAATCGTTGTTTCGCCTTCCATTGTTACAGTAACAATATGGTCACCAGTTGTATTATACTTTATTGCATTTTCTAAAGTAAATGTGATGTCATTAAGAGCTGCATAATTGTTATCATCAAGGTTGTCAACTGTGAGCCCATCTGTGTTTTTGTATTTGATTGTTGCTATTTTCTTGTCCCCGTCAGTGGTAATAGCTCGAGCTTCCGATTCCGTAAAAGTTGCATTGTCTAAAGTCCCCGTCGTTGGCAGCAAAAGAGCACTCTCGTCAACATCTGCTGTAGCAGGATAAGTAATTGTAACTGTAACAGAAGTTTCTACCTTTCCTCTATAAAATTCATCACTTGCATCAGCTTGAGGAATTGCTATTGAGATTAAATCTCTGTTAAACAAAGCTTTGATAAGACTCATATCAAGCGTTGTTTTGTAATCAATACCAATTCCGTTAGATATATTAGAATCAATTATTGAAAGTGGCGCTGATGAATATCCCTCACCGTTCCGCTGTGCTGAAATTGAAATTAGAAGATCCTCCGCAAGAACGTAAGGATTGGAAATACCATAAGTATCAACAAGTGTTTCTTTCATAGTTGCCGCCGATACTGTTGCAAACATTGAGAAAACCATCATCAATGCAAGAACAACACTTACAAATTTTTTCATTTACATTCACTCCTTCTATATTTATACAAGCTACAAATATACGTATTATAATTATACAACTGCACGCTTTAAATGTCAATCATTTTTGTCAATTTTAACCGTCAAATTGACCCGTTTTAATTTGTTTATTTTTCATATTATTACGATGGCTTTTGACAAATTTTAATGAATTGACGGCAAGCCGTCATAAATTGGCTACGCCATGAATTGTTGCAGGCAACATGAATTGAATTGCCTATCAATGCACGAAGTGCAATCCATGTGCCGTCAGGCACAATTCATGAAACAGATTGTTTCAATTCATGCCAAAGGCAATTCATTGAACTAAAAAAACACTTACAATCGTAAGTGTTTTTTTAGTTCCGGCGACGACCTACTTTCCCGGGCAGCTTCCCGCCAAGTATCATCAGCACTGCAGAGCTTAACTTCCGTGTTCGGAATGGGAACGGGTGTGACCTCTGCGTCATTGTCACCGAATATACAAGCAAATGCGTTGATAT
>JAZODM010000072.1:0-11380 GCA_045596985.1 Clostridia bacterium | reverse complement strand
TGACGATATCGCTTGGCTTAAAATCGGTCCTGATGGCAGACTTTATGCTATTAACCCTGAAGCAGGTTTCTTCGGTGTTGCACCGGGTACAAGTGTTAAGACAAACTTTAACGCTTTAGAATCTACAAAGAAGAACGCGCATATTGTCGCCAAAACCAGGCCATAAGAATTTGCCGTCGTCGCTCTTTCTGAACCAGTTTGTGTTGAAGATTTTTGGAGGGTTAGAAATCTTCTTGCCCATTTCAATCCAGTGTGCAAAGTAGTCAGCCATATTATAACCAACGAACGGCTTCATTGCCATGGGGTCACGGCGAACAACACCAACTGCGCCTGTTGCTGCAGCAGTTGTCTCAGATGCCATTGTAGCACCTACGAATACACCGTGGTTCCAGTCTCTTGCCTGATATACGAGCGGAGCAGTCTTAGCACGTCTGCCGCCGAATACGATTGCACTGATCGGCACGCCCTGCGGATTTTCAAATTCCTTTGAAATACAGGGGCAGTTTACTGCAGGAGCAGTAAATCTTGAGTTAGGATGAGCAAGATTACCCTCGTAAGTCTTTCCGTTTACGTGGCTGCCCTTCCACTCTGTGCAGTTTTCAGGAGGATTCTTGTCAAGTCCTTCCCACCAAACTGTCATATCATCTTCATTGATAGCAACATTTGTGAAGATTGTGTTCTTCTTTGTTGCAGCAAGTGCGTTGAAGTTTGTCTTCTCGCTTGTTCCGGGAGCAACGCCGAAGAAACCTGCTTCGGGGTTGATAGCATAAAGTCTGCCATCCTCACCTATTCTGAGCCAAGCAATATCGTCACCGATTGTCCAAACCTTATATCCCTTTTCCTGAAGATACTGCGGAGGAATAAGCATAGCAAGGTTTGTCTTCCCACAAGCTGAGGGGAATGCAGCACAGATGTACTTAACCTCACCCTGGGGATTTTCAAGACCGAGGATAAGCATATGCTCAGCCATCCAGCCTTCCTTCATACCCTGATATGATGCAATTCTGAGGGCGAAGCACTTCTTACCGAGAAGTACGTTTCCGCCGTAAGCAGAGTTTACAGACATAATTGTGTTATCCTGGGGGAAGTGTACAATATATCTCTCATCAGGATTTACGTCCTTTTTAGCGTGGAGACACTTAACGAAATCTCCGTCACTGCCGAGAGCCTGGAGAACATCCTTACCAACTCTTGTCATAATATCCATATTAAGAACAACGTAGATACTGTCAGTAAGCTCTACACCAATCTTTGAGAAGGGTGAGCCAACAGGGCCCATTGAATAAGGAATAACATACATTGTTCTGCCAGCCATTGCGCCGTCATAAAGGGCATTAAGCTTTGCATACATTTCCTTGGGAGCCATCCAGTTATTGATAGGACCTGCCTCTTCCTCTGTTTCTGTACAGATGAATGTTCTGTCCTCTACACGTGCTACGTCGTTTTCAGCAGTTCTGTGATAGTAGCATCCGGGGAGCTTCTCCTCGTTAAGCTTTATCATCTCACCTGTTGCCACTGCCTCTGCGCGAAGTGCCTCCAGCTGCGCCTCGCTGCCGTCAATCCAGACTACGTTTGCAGGCTTACAAAGAGCTTTCATTTCTTCAAGCCAGCTAAGTACTTTTTTGTTATCTGTCATCGTAATTCTCCTTTCAAAAATACAATCTTTCCTGTTTAACATTATATATGAAATTTTGTCATTTGTCTACTGTTTTTTCAAAAAAATAGCGACAGTTTAAAAACTGCCGCTACTTTCTGTAAAATAATCGCTTAATTTGCAAAAGTCCTGTATTGAAAGTGCCTCGCCTCTTACAGTAGGTGAAAATCCCTGTGCTTCAACAGCTTTTGCTATTTCATCCTTACTGCCGAATGCACCGCTCCCCGAAAGGGCATTAACAAGAGTCTTACGCCTTTGCGCAAATGCAGCCTTTATAAGCTTAAAGAAAAGCTTTTCATCCCTTGGCGAAACGGACGGCTTTTCAAGAATGTCCATACAGACAACGGCGCTGTCAACCTTCGGTGCAGGAATGAAAGAGGAAGACGGAACATTCATTATAATTCTCGGTTTTGAAAAATACTGCGTTGTGACGCTTATCGCACCGTAATCCTTTGTTCCCGGGGTAGCACAAAGCCTCTGCGCAACCTCCTTTTGTATCATAACCACAACCCTTTTAAACGGCAACCTACTCTCAAGTAAATTCATTATGATAGGCGTTGTGATATAGTATGGAAGATTTGCCGCAACACTCACATTCATACCGCTAAACTCGTTTTTAATAAGCTCGTCAAGGTTAACCTTCAGGCAATCCTCCCATATAAAGGAAACATTCTGAAATCCGCCCAGCGTTTCTTCGAGGACATTTTGTAGCCTTTTGTCAAGCTCTATGGATATAACCTTTTTTGCATTTAGCGCCAGCGGCGCCGTAAGTGTGCCAAAGCCCGGGCCGATTTCTACAACCCCCTCTGCCCCGTCCGTCGCTGTCTGTGCCATAGTAAGCGGCACAGCGGCATCGGTAATAAAGTTTTGTCCCATACTTTTTGCAAAGGAAAAGCCGTATTTCTGGCACAAATATTTAATTATTTTGGGGTCTGTAAGCTCGTACATCAAAAAACTCCTTGATTTTTTATAATAGCACTTGCACCTATTCTGTCTGCACCTGCCGCGATAAATGCACGTGCATCCTCCATCGTGCGTATACCTCCTGCAGCCTTTATTTTCACGGTTGGTGATATATGCCTTTTAAAGAGCTTTATATCCTCAATTGTTGCACCGCCGCTTGAAAACCCTGTAGATGTTTTTATAAAATCGGCACCTGCATCACTGACAACTGTGCAAAGCTTTATTTTCTCTTCCTCGGTAAGAAGGCACGCCTCTATAATTACCTTGAGGATTTTCCCCTTTGAAGCCTCACGCACGGCTTTTATTTCCCTATAGACATAGTCATAGTCCCCTGCCTTAACCATACCTACATTTATTACCATATCAATTTCATCTGCACCCTGCGCTATCGCGTTGCACGTTTCAAAACACTTTGCCTCGGAAGTTCCATATCCGTTTGGAAATCCTATTACCGTGCATATTTTCATTTTATCGCCTACATACTCTTTTGCAAGCTTTATGTAGCACGCAGGAATACACACCGATGCGGCGCTATATTTTACCGCCTCATCACAAAGGGTCAGTATTTCCTTGGGTGTAGCAGTAACGCCAAGCTGTGTATGGTCAATTGATGATAAAATTTCCTTATCGTTCATATTAAATCACGTCCCCAAATCCGTCAATATAGTAGTCGCAAATCTCTTTAAGCCTTTCTTTGTGCATACGGCTGCGTTCATCATAAACGCCGCACACTGCCATACCCGTATTTTTTGCACACTGCGCCGCTGCGGCAACATCCTCAAAAACGAGGCATTTTTCAGGCACTACACCCAATTTTTGCGCAGCAAGCAAATAAACCTTCGGAGAATTTTTGCCAACACCTGCCTCACAGGTATTGGCAAATGCATCAAATAAATCGTATATTCCGTTGTTTTTTACAGCCGGCTCATAAAAGCTTTTTGGGGAGCTTGTACACAGCGCAATCTTTTTCCCCATAGCTTTGATTTTTTGTATATATTCGCGTACAAATGGCTTTATTTTTATGTTATTGGCATATTCATAAGCCGCCATATCCGTCCATTCCTGCATAAGTGCTTCGGGTGTTTCACTAAGGCTAAACCGCTTTATCGTATACTCAGCAATTTCGGCAAAGCTCATCGCGGAAATTGCGTGCACATAGTCAGGCGGCACTACAATTCCCCTCTTTTTTTCGAGAAAATCGTAATCAATCTTTTCCCACACGCCCAAAGAATCAAGAATTGTGCCGTCCATATCAAATATAGCAGCGTCAAAAGCTTCTATCATTGTTTTTCCACCTCTAACCGAAACGAAATAATCCGAACTCGATTTTTAGAGGCGGATTTTCGCTTTCGCTGTGTTAAAATACTCGGAAATACACAAAGTATTTCCTGTGTTTTTGCCTTGCGCAACCAAAAATCCGCTCTCTAAAAATTCAAAGACCTGAAACGGATGAAATTTTGTGCAAGTTTTGGCGCGAAGGATGAAGCAAGGCTTTGTGCCTTGCAAAGACGACAAGCCGAAAATCGCCGAAATTCCACCGTTTCAGGCGGGTTTGGATTACTTCGTTTCGGTTACTCCGAATACTTTTTAAGCAGCGAATTCTTAACGTCCCAAAGCTTCTGCGACAAATCCACGTAATACGCGTGCGGATTTTCAAAACGCTTTACCTCATCCCAAATTGTATCAACCTGTTCTTTGCAGTAATCACGCGCCTCGGAAAGCGTGGGAAGCTCTGCCACCTGCTTGCCGTTTTCAAATAGCTTCAAGAGCAGCTTTCTCGCCGTAAAATTGGTAACCCTCTTACGCTTCCACGTATGAACGGGGTCAAATATTTCGTAGGGCTGTGAATCGTCAATTTCTTCATCGTGAAGAGTCAGAACATCGGCAATTGCCTTGCCCGTTTCATTGTCATAAAGTCTGTATATCTGCTTAAAATCAGGAATTGTGATTTTAGCAGGATTTTCGCTGATTTTAATTTTGGGAATAATTTTCCCGTCCTCTTCCACGCCGACGAGCTTATACACGCCGCCGAAAACGGGCCAGCTTTTAGCCGTAATAAGCCTTTCGCCAACGCCGAAGGAATCGATCTTTGCCCCCTGCGCAAGTGTGTCACTGATAATATATTCGTCAAGCGAATTTGACACAACTATAGCACAATCGGTAAAGCCCTCTTTATCAAGAGCCTTTCTTATTTTCGAAGTAAGGTATGTTATATCACCGCTATCAATGCGCACACCCTTTGGACGTTTACCAAGCGGAAGCAGACATTCCTTAAACACACGTATTGCGTTGGGAAGACCGCTCTTTAAAACATTGTACGTATCTATAAGCAGTGTGCAGCTATCGGGATAGGCTGTCGCATATGCCTTAAACGCCTCATACTCTGTCGGGAACATCTGCACCCAGCTATGCGCCATTGTTCCGATGGCAGGTATACCGTACATTTCATCACTTAATGTGCAGGCTGTACCTACGCATCCTGCAAGATATGCCGCCCTTGCGCCTAAAACCGCACTGTTTGTTCCGTGCGCACGTCTTGAGCCAAACTCCATTACAGCCCTTCCCTGCGCCGCACGTACAATTCTGTTAGCCTTTGTCGCAATGAGTGTCTGATGGTTTACAAGTAAAAGAAGCATCGTTTCCACCATTTGAGCCTGAATTGCAGGACCTCTTACTATTACAAGCGGCTCTCCCGGAAATACGGGCGTTCCCTCGGGCACTGCCCATACGTCACAACAAAACTTAAAGTTTTTAAGATATTCAAGGAATTTTTCATCAAAGAGGTTTTTACTCCTTAAATACTCAATATCATTATCCTCAAACTTTAAATTTGAAAGATACTCCACGACCTGCTGTGTTCCTGCCATAATAGCAAAGCCGCCGTTGTCGGGTACTGTACGGAAATACAAGTCAAAATAGCATATTTTATTGCCTGTATTATTAATAAAATAGCCGTTTGCCATAGTAAACTCGTAAAAATCTGCAAGCATTGTAAAATTCTGCTGTGTCAACATTTTAATCCTTCTTCCTTAGTTTAAACCCCTTGACCTTATCAGCCGTTTTCAATAGCATCCTCAAGCCAGAATTCAGCAATATCAATTGCCTCGTAAAGGCTTTCTCTGTTAGCTTTTTTAATAACCTTTTCCTTTCCTGCACCCTTGTTTGTGCACAGGTCTATGGTCACGCTGTCAGCAACCTCAAGGTCGCCCACCTTTTTCTTTGACTTTATAGTGAAGATTATAATATATTTTTCGTTAAGGTCACCGTAATATATCGTATCTCCCCTGCGTACCATTGGCTTTCCTTTATAGGTAAAAATATCTTTGGTTTCTGCCATATTACCACTCCTCTCTTATTCTTCAAATTTATTACGCACAGTTAAAAATGCTGTGTTTTTAACAATAACCTTTGCGTGCTCCTCAACAATTGCGCGGTATTTCTCCGGGCAAACGCTGCCAAATTCTGACGCGCGCGGTATGTAGTGGGGCAACATCACCATATAGTATTTATCACGGTATGAATACAGCGACCCCCAGAAGCACTCCCGCATTACGTGGCACATTTTTATAACATCTTCAAAGGTTTCCAGCTCTATCATTGTGCTTGACGTAGCTTTCTTTTCTTCCTTTTTCTCCGTCTTTTCCCTTTGCAGCTGCTCTGCCTTTGAAATTTTGTCAAAAAGTGCCCTTTCCTCTTCATTATCAACCTTGGTGACAAAGAGTGTAAGCTCGCTCTTATTTGCCTGTACGGCAGTTTCAACAACGAGGCGTGCATTGTTGCACGAAAATCCCGTTTCCTTCTCCGCCTCGCGCAATAGCTCAAAGAAGATTTCCCTTGTGTGTGGTGAATTTTTTACCATTTCATCGGCACTTATACCCCATTTGGCAAAATCCCCTTCTTCTATTATAACTTTGATTTTATTATATTTTAAAAGCTCAAACTTCACTCTTCTCACCTCTTTTTTTGGATTTTTAGCTTCTTATTTCTTTAAATATTCAATTGCCGCATCCAGCTGCTTATCAACTACAACATCAAAATCGTATGTGTAGTCGTTAAGATACAAATATTCGTAAAATCCGGGGATTCCCGTCGCATCATAGCCAAGCACCGCCTGAAATCCCATAACGGCATCCTTTGTTTCTTCGTCAAAGGTTTCATCAGGCTCGCCGTCAAAATAGCCAAGCACCGAAAGCCTCTGTTCAAGTGCCATCGTCATATCGCCGCCCTTTGCGCCATCCTCAATTCTGTCAAAATCAATCTTGGTAAAGCTTTCCTCGTCAACGGGAACATATTCGTTTTCAACCACAATATCGGGGGTAATTCCAACAGTGTGAACACGCTCTCCTTTTGCAGTGTAAAATTCACCAACAGTATATTTCATTCCAACACCTGTTACCGCCTTTGTAAGAATTTGCATACTACCCTTACCAAAGGTTTTTGTACCGACAAGCTTTCCTGCACCTCTTCCCTGAAATGCCATTGACAAAAGCTCACTTGCAGAAGCACTGTTTTCGTTTACAAGCACCGCTATTTTAAGTCTTGGTGCATTGCGGTTTTCTGAATAAAGGTATTTGTTTTTGCTCGCATCCTTATACCTCAGCTCGCCTATTCTGCCCATACTGATAAAGATGTTTGCAATTTCAAGTGCAGTGTCAAGGTCTCCTCCTGGATTATCCCTTAAATCAAAGACAAGCTTTTTAACTCCCTTGCTCTGAATATCCTTTACATAGCTTTCAACCTCTTCTGCCGCAGTTTTTGAAAACTGTATAAGCTTCAGGTAGGCAATATCATCTGTAAGCATCTTCGTCTGGGTATATGACATCTTTACGGCTCCACGCACGCAGGTAAGAACTATTTCCTCCTCGCCACGCCTTACTGTAACATTAACCTCTGTTCCGCTTGCACCCACAATAAGGTTTTTTACACTTGCAATTTCCATACCTTCAACCGACTGTCCGTTTACGGCGATTATATAATCACCCTTCATAACGCCTGCCTTTATCGCAGGTGAGCCGTCCAGTACGGATAACACCACAATTCCATTTTCATTTTGCGTTATTGTAACACCTATTCCTGAAAATTCGCCTGCAATGTCCGTTGTCATCTCCTGATACTCCTGCGCAGTGTAAAACTGGGCATATTCATCGTCAAGTGCATTTATCATCGCCTCTATAGCACTGTTTATGTTAAACTTCTGCTCCTCAATAGTTTTACATATGATAGAGAAAAGAAGCTCCTCATCATTTATTCCGTAGTAGTAATTATCGGCAATATTGTGTGCATATACCCTGACCATATTTTTGAGCATATTGTCAGAATATGCTATCGCCTGCTCCTCCTGCGTATTTACGCCATCTGCTGCATACGCCGCAGTGGAAAAAAGCATTACCGCCGCCATTAAAAGAGCGGTTATTTTATTCCTTTTCATTGTAAAATCCTTTCTCCGGGGAAAGCTATCTCCCCGATTACATCTTTTCGGGAGCGCTTACACCCAGTATGTCAAGTACATTTTTAATGACAATTCTGGTCGATTCTATAAGCTTGAGACGCGCGCGCATCAGATTTTCCTCCTCGTCACGCACTCTGCACGCATTGTAGAACGAATGGAAGTGTGATGCAACATCAATGAGATAATGCGTCAGGTTGCTCGGGTCAAAGCTCTGCGCACTTGCCCTGATTTCTTCGGGAAGCTTTGCAAGAACCTCAAGAAGCTCTATCTCCTCATCCTTTTTAAGAAGGCTGCAGTCCGTTTCATCAAACGTTGGTACAGATACTCCGCTTTCAGAAAGAAGACGAATGATAGAACAAATTCTTGCGTGGGCATACTGCACATAGAAGACGGGGTTTTCGTTTGTCTGACTTACTGCTAAATCAAGGTCAAAATCCATATGACTTCCCGCTGCGCGCATATTGAAGAAAAATCTTGCCGCATCAACCCCGATTTCATCTATCAAATCTGCAAGTGTTATCATTTTTCCTGTACGCTTACTCATACGGGCAATTTCGCCGTTACGCATAAGACGCACAAGCTGAATTACAAGAACATCCAGCTTTTCTCCGCTGATGCCAACAGCCTCCATTGCGCCTTTCATTCGTGCAATGTGACCGTGATGGTCTGCACCCCATATATTTATGGCGAGGTCAAAGCCACGTTCCTCAAGCTTATTACGGTGGTATGCAATATCTGCCGCAAAGTATGTGGGAATACCATTTGCTCTTACAAGAACGTCATCCTTTTCAGAGCCAAACTCAGTTGACTTTATCCAAAGTGCGCCGTCTTTTTCATAGGTAATATTACTGTTTTTAAGCTTTTCAAGAGTCTTTGCTACACTTCCTCCGTTATGGAGAGTACTCTCATAAAACCACACATCATAATTGATTCCGTACTTAGTAAGAGTTTCCTGAAGTGCCGCGATATTAAGTGGCAACGCATATGCCACAAGAGCGTCCTTCCTCTCCTGCTCATCCTTTTCTAAAAGAGCACTTCCATACTTATCAATATAATTTTGTGCGTGAACACGAATATCATCACCCTGATAGCCGTCCTCGGGGAATTCTACCGCATCCTCACCCTTTAAGAGTTGTATATATCTTGCATCAAGGCTTCTGCCGAACTTATCAATCTGTGCACCCGCATCATTTATATAAAATTCCTTTGTTACATCCCAGCCTGCAGCACGCAGCACATTGCTGAGCGTATCGCCGAGTGCGCCGCCCCTTGCATTACCCATATGCATCGGCCCTGTGGGATTGGCACTGACAAATTCAACAACAACCTTTTTTCCGTTTGCTATATCTACGTGTCCGTATTTTTCCTGTTCATCTTCAATTTCGGCAATTACGTTGTAAAGGTACTTTTTATTAAGATAGAAGTTGATAAAACCAGGGCCTGCAATCTCTATCTTTTCTGCACCCAAATCCTCTATACATATGTTTTCCACAATTTTTTCTGCAATGGCTCTCGGCGAGGATTTTGCACTGCGCGCAAGCATCATTGCAATATTTACCGCATAGTCACCGTGTCCCTTGTCCTTGGGAGTTTCGATAGTGAACTGAGGAATTTCAATTTCCGGATATGCCTTTTTTGCAGCATCACGTGCCGCATCATATATCTGTGTTTTCGTCATCAAAAGCGTACTTGCCATGAAGTTTCTCTCCTTTGTTGAGGCATAAACTCAATATGCCTTTAATTATGCGCGCACTCTGAGTGAAATTCCGTTGCGCGAGCAAGCGACATTATTTATGTCCATTATATAATCAATATCAATATTTCCGCCGTTTTCATCAAGCGATACATCCACATTATTTGCCGTAACACTTATGGTAAAATCCCCGTAAGGAGTTTCATAATGGCCTATATGGCGTATCCCTTTTTCAAAAATCATATGGGTGTTTGTATGACCGTGACGCATCATCGTCACAACACCGTCAGGCGATATTTTAAGTGTTGTATTGCATTTTTCAAGTCCGGTAAGCTCCCCTTCAGCGTAACTGATGTAATACTTTCCGTCCTTATCGTAAAATTTGCCTGCCGTGGTCATTTCCATACCGTCTTTTTCCCCATCATAAATCTGGGAGCCTTTTATTGATATGTAAACGTCCTTTTTCATTGTTTAAAACGCCTCCGTTTCAGGCATATGCCTGTGCACCTTGGTTTCAATATTGCTCTGAAGAAATTTACTTCCGAGACTTTCGAAATTTTCAACCGAGTCGGAAACATAAAACTCGCAGTTTCCTCCGTTTTCCTTTTCTGATAGCAGCCCCTCACTTAAAAGATATTCCTTTGCACTCTTTGCAGCCTTTTCACCGGGGCTGATTAGTGTTACCTCATCACCCATTATACCTGAAATCACATTCTTTAGCAAGGGGTAATGTGTGCATCCTAAGATAAGAGTATCCACCTTTTCCTTTTTAAGGGGGGTAAGGTAATCTGTTGCAATAAGCCTTGCCGCTTCACTTTCTGCATATCCGTTTTCCACAAGGGGAACAAACATCGGACACGCCTTTGAAAAGACGAGCATATCAGGCGCAATGCTTTTAATAATTTCACTGTATTTACCGCTTTTTACAGTGCCTGCAGTACCAACAACACCTATGCGTTTATTCTTTGTCATGCGCACCGCTTCTTCGCACGCACCCTCAAGTACACCCATAATTTTTACGTCATACTTATCCTTTAAGTATGGAAGGGCAACACTGCTTGCCGTACCGCACGCTGCTATAATAAGCTTTATATCGTATCTGAGCAAAAATTCTATATCATCTTTTGTATAGCGAATGATGGTTTCACGGCTGCGAGTACCATAGGGCACGCGCCCGGTGTCACCAAAATAAATGATGTCTTCACCGGGCATAATCCTCTGAATTTCTCTTACCGTGGTAAGTCCACCCAATCCGCTGTCGAAGATTCCGATGGGGTGATTATTCATATAAAAGCTCCTTTTTGGATTCTTTTTTATTTAATAAGACTCTCGCCTGTCATTTCGCAAGGCTTGGGGAGTCCCATAATCTGAAGAAGTGTGGGGGCAATGTCTGCAAGTCTGCCGCCTTCACGAAGCTCTACATCTTCACCTACAACAATAAAGGGAACGGGATTTGTTGTGTGTGCTGTAAATACATCCTTGGTTTCGGGGTCAACCATCTGGTCTGCATTACCATGGTCTGCAGTAATACATACTACACCGCCCTTTGCCTTAACTGCATCTACAACCCTGCCAACGCACTCGTCAACGGTTTCTACCGCCTTTACTGCACAATCAAATA
>JAZODM010000071.1:0-26968 GCA_045596985.1 Clostridia bacterium | reverse complement strand
TTTGACTTCTCATTTTAACATCTCCTTTATATTTCGCTATAGCTTTGCTGTCTGGCGAGCGCATATTTGCTAACCGACAACTCACTTTTATTGATACTATTTATAAACTGCCTGATATAATCAAGCAGAAAGCCGTTGAATTTTACTTCCAAAACAACATTGAATTTGTCAAGCACCGGATTCATCACAAGATTTTCCGAAAACAAATCAAAATTGCTTTCCGTTGCTATGATGTTATTATCAAATGTAATTCTTATTTTGTTTTCCTTTGCAATGTATGCTTTTCGGTTGTACTGAACGATAGTTTTTGGGCGGTAGCATTTATAATGCATAAGACCATAGCACTCTCTTGCAAAGTCTTCCTCGTAATTTAGAAGAACCTCATATTTACCTGCAATTAACGCCTCTGCATCTTGTTTTGTCATACGAAGGGAACGTTTTTTCTGTGATGCGCCTTGCTTTTGTTTCATTTCAAGCATTGCAAAATCATGCTTTGGGTCATAAATTCTAAGCCTTATTTTTCGCCGGGTTTCAAGGCCGTCAAGCTTTTCAAAAAAATCGTCATCATATACCGTATCAAAATACAGCGACCTTATTATGTATCCGTCTGTTCCGTTATGCTCATCCTGTATCATAAGCATATCAAGATAATGAGATTTATCTCTAAATTCTTCTATGCTTATCAAAAACTTCTTTTCTTCTCTGTTTACAACATTCATAAAATTCCCCCGTACAAAAAAGGAGCTGCAATAATAGAAAGTCTCAAAAGACCTTTATCATTGCAGCTGGACTGGCATAGCTTAAAACTTTGTTTCAGGCCTTAGCCTCTTTGCTTTGCGTCACCGACTTTCGTCGATTTTGCTAAATATTAAACTTCTATTATTTTACCACAATGAGCTGAATTTGTCAAACAACTTTTTAATCTCTGGCAAAAACCCAAAGTGTATTGCTTACTGTATGTTCTTCATCACTTAGCTTGTAAACACTTAATATAACGGTGTCTCCGTTTGTCTTTTTATATGTAATTCTGGGTATTTTACCTTCTAAAAGCTGTCTTTTCAGTGCATCATAATTCAAAAAGCTTATCAGCGCTCTGTGGAACTCGGGTGCAACAGAATCATCTATATATTTGGTTAAAAGGTTAGAAAAATGTTCTTCATTTTCATTATAACCAAGGTAAGCAGGCATTAAGATACGATGTGCTTTATCGGTATCTAAGTCTACACGATATATTCCGTTATAATTTTCATTCAGAATAGAAATCATTGTATCAATTTCTAAGATACCTGTCTTTGTGTGAACATATCCTTTATCAATTGCACTCGATGCACTCTTCTTTTCCTTATCCTGATAATACTGTGCTTTTGCCTCGTACATTCTGATCTCGGCTTCTCGCACCATTTCCTCGGTGTCCGTGTTTTGTGTTCTGTAAGACATGCCAACTGCAACATGATAATCCATTGGCTCAAGCTGTTTTGTCAGCATATCAACACCTTTTTTTATAGCATCTTGAGGAGTGTTTTTGGCAAAGACCAAAAATTCATCTCCGCCCATTCTGTATATCTTATGACCGTAGAAAACTTCCTTTAAGGTGTTGGCAATGTATAAAAGCATTTCATCGCCTGCGGCATGACCATATTTGTTATTGCGAAGATGCAATTCATTGACATCAATATAAATACAAGAAAACTCCTGAGGTTTTTCCTCGTCAAATATCAAAAGGTCTTTTTTATAGGTAACGCGGTTCGAAACCCCTGTAAGGGAGTCAGTTGTTGCCGCAATCTCCGTTTTGTTTAAGTGCTTTTTGTTGTAAATTGCAATGGAAAAACAAACAACGATATCTTCAAGAAGAATTCTTGCTGTTCTGCCATTTTTAGGATTAACAACACCAAGAATTTCTGCGTGATTATTTTTGTCGATGACTGTTGCAAAGGAAACCTCTGAAATTTTATGCTTTTTTAGAAAATCATAAAAATCGGGGTTCGTCTTCACAAGATGGTTGTTTGGAGTAATGCACATAAGGCTCACGGTTGCGTTATTAACCTTGTGAAGCTGCGCAGCATAGCGAAGAATTTCTGAGATAAAGTATCTTCTGTCATCGCCGGAAAGAATCTCTTCAATGCAGGAAGGTAGGGCAAAATTATAATCTTCTCCGTCTGCATCAAAAAATATAGCCGAACGCGATTTTGCAAAGGAGGCAATCTTTTCTAACGCCCCGGTAATACTATTTTGCTGCTGATTGATTTCTAAAAGTGACTTTCTGATTTTTGACGCACATTCTGTCACTTGGTTTCTTTGTTTTTCATTACGCATCAAAATCACAATATACAAAGCCATGATTATTAACATGAACACAAACGCAACAAGCAGGATTCTTGATATCATGTGTGTTTTGGCAAACACCTGCGACTCGTATCTCGCAAGCGTTATTTTCCAGTCAATTCCTTCAAGTTCAGAAAAATGCACATAAAGCTGCTCGCCTGTAAATGCAGATTTAAAGGATGTGTATCCCTCATCGCTATTTATCATTTGTTCGTATGAAAACCCATCGCTATATTCACGGTTCTTTAAGATAGATATATTACCCAGAGTATCCTGAATTGTATCTATAACAAGATTTCCTGTTTCTTTATCGTAAACGAATAATTGTGCATCGAGTTCTTTTGCCATCTTGTTGTATTTTTTGCCGATAACATCAAGCTTTATTACACCGTATAAAATACCGATAGTGTCATCGCCTGATTTTATCGGAACGGCACTTCTTATAATTTCATAATTGTCCCTTGTGAGGTCTTTAACTCTTCCACTTATGTATTCGCCTTTTGCCTTTTCCTCCTCAAAGGATATTTTGCCGTTAAGATTCATAGAGCCTGCTTTAGTTACAAAGGTATTGTCCGGCATAAGTATTCCAATGTTTTCAATCAAACCTATGGACTTAAAGGAGTCAAACATCAAGTTAAAGTTCTCGCCGTCACTATAAAGTTTTGCGGCAAAATTTGCCATAGTAGCAAGGTTTTCACGGTCAGATAACAACTGAAGTTCTATGTCGTCTTTAATCTGTTTGGTTTGTATATGCAGAGTTTCATAAGCCTCGCTTTCTGCGACATTGTAAAAATAACTAACCATAGTTATAAACACAACGCACAAAAGAATTGCCGCTACCACCGTATAAATAATATTACTTTGTCTGTGTTGTTTTTTCCGTACTTTACTGCCATATCTATTCCTTCTTATCTATAACTCAAATTGATCATTTCTATATATATATTGTAATTATACCATGTAAATCCAAATTTTTCAATATCTATACTGTTTTTAAAAAATTTTTCTGTATGTAATATTTCATAGATAGACTGAATTATTTAAATGCTAAAGTTTATTTCTTATACAAAAGGAATCTTAACCCTGCGGTTAAGATGCCTTAATCTTTTATTATTCAATAGGCTCGATAGGCTCTGTTTCAGCCTCATCATATTCCTGCTGCGCATCAAAAACCTCTGCGTCCTGCGCATCCTCGTCGGAATATGAGATATCCTCTACACCAACTTCGTCAGTGTTTTTAATATCGTCTGCCTTCTTGCGGAGAAGTGCAATCTCCTCCTCAAGGGCGTCTATAGCCATAAGCTTTTCCTTTATATATTCTGCAATATCGGCATTTGCCTTATATGCCTTATACGCATCAAAACCGATTTCCTTGTAAAGAGCCTTTACATTATTCTGCTTTTCAGCAATTTCAAGCTTTATTTTAGTAACACCGTAAAGCTTTTTTCCCTGCTTACCTGATGCTACGGCAACTTCTGCCGCAACCTTTTTTACTTTATCAAGAAACTCCACGTTTTTCTCTCCTTTTAATTATAATCAATCAAAGCTGGGTTTCTGCAAAAAGCTGGGGATTTCCAAATCGCCGTTTGCATCACCGCCCATTGCACCGAAAAAGTCATTTTTATCCTTTTTCTTTCCTTCAAGGCCTGTTGCAATAACAGTGATGATAACGTCATCCTCAAGACTTTCATCAATAGCTGCACCGAAGATAACATTTGCATCCTCGTCAACACAATCGCCGATAAGCTGTGCAGCCGCATTTGTTTCGTGAAGGTTGAGGTTTGCGCCGCCGATAACATTGATAAGAACGCCTGTAGCACCGTCGATAGTAGTTTCGAGAAGCGCACTTTCGATAGCCATTCTTGCAGCTTCCTCTGCACGGTTTTCGCCGCTTGCACGACCGATACCCATATGTGCGAGACCTGCATCCTTCATAACTGTTGTAACGTCAGCAAAGTCAACATTGATAAGACCTGCGCCAACGATAAGGTCGGATATACCCTGAACGCCCTGACGAAGAACCTCGTCAGCATCCTTGAATGCGTCAATAAGACTTGTTTTGTTGCTGCTGATATCAAGAAGTCTGTCATTGGGAATTACAACGAGTGTATCAACATTTCCCTTCAGCTGCTCGATACCTTCTTCAGCCTGAATCATACGTCTTCTGCCCTCAAAACCGAAAGGCTTTGTAACGATAGATACTGTAAGAACGCCAAGCTCCTTTGCAATGCTTGCAACAACGGGTGCCGCACCTGTACCTGTGCCGCCGCCCATACCTGCAGTTACGAATACCATATCTGCATCTTTAAGCACCTGCTCAATCTCGCCACGGCTCTCTTCTGCGGCTTTTTTACCGATTTCAGCCTTGCCGCCTGCGCCCTGACCCTTTGTCAGCTTGTCCCCTATCTGGATTTTCTGACTTGCCTGGCTCTTTGTAAGTGCCTGCTTATCTGTATTTACAGCGATAAATTCAACGCCCTTAATTCCTGCTTCAACCATTCTGTTTACAGCATTGTTTCCGCCGCCGCCTACGCCGACAACCTTAATCTTCTGAGCTGCGCCCAGCTCGTCTGCATATTCCATTCTCATTGGATTTCCTCCCCTATATGTATCATATTTATAAACACGTATAACGAGTATATATTATATAATACACCTAAATGCACTCAGTTTCAAGAGAAATTTTAAAATTATTCACTTTTTACTGTTGCACTGCCGTTTCCGCTTTTCTGTAGGTTAATCTTTCAAGGTCAATGAAGCCCTTGGGGTTTTCACCGATTTGCTCCAGTATAGGCCCGAAGCATTCCATTTTATAGCCGATTTTTTCGGTAGCGCCGATACTTACACGCAAATCCCTGCCCTTGTAATAAAAGCTTATATTTTTAAGGTCTGACATATCAATCTCACGCATATCAAATACATAACCCTGCTTTGAAAATTCATGAAGGCAGGTAAAAAGTGCCTGAAGCTGCTCCTCATTTTCTGATTTAAGGATATTTCCCACCTTGTACTTAACCCCTTTTAGTCCTTTTATAAGCGGAAGGTTAGGAGCGCTTGCCGTATGGACAGCTTCTTTCCCATCTTCTGACTCCTGCGCAGAAATTCCGTCAGTGATGTCAATGCATCTTCCGTCTGCCGTTATTATCGCGTAGCCCTCCTGCGCTTTTATATAGGCAACACCAACCTCCTCAACAACCGTAATATCGATTGCTGAGGGCAGGCGGCGCTTTATCTTCACACTTTCAATATACCCCATTGATTTTATATTATCCTTTGCCTCGCTAAGGCTTACCCCGAAAATGTTTATGCCCTTTACTATTCCGCTGCTGCGAATAATTTCGTTTTCCTTTACAACGGAATTTCCGTGTACCGATATTTCTTTTATGTCAAACATAGGGGTTAGCAGCATTATTGCCGCAAGCGCCGCTGCCATTATGGTGAAGGTCAGCGCCGCCATCTGTTTTTTTTGTTTTCTTTTGAATTTTTTCATTTTCATAATTATACACCTTTTAGGTTTTTATCTATATTCGCACTATATCTGCACCTAACGCAGAAAGCAAATCCTCAAGCTTAACATATCCTCTGTCAATGTATTCTATTCCTTCAAGGCGGCTTTCTCCGCGCGCGCCGAGCGCTGCCACCGTAAGTGCTGCACCGCCGCGAAGATCCATTGCCCTTATATGCGCACCGCTAAGGGATGCACCCTTTATTATCGCCACCCTCGCGTCCTGCAGAATATCGGCACCCATTTTTTTAAGCTCGGGAATTATTTTATATCTGCTGTCAAAGATATTTTCCACAATCACACTCGTTCCGCTGCTGTAGCACAGTGCCGCCATCACAACTGATTGCGCATCTGTCGGAAATCCGGGATAAACCTGCGTTTTTATCATATCGACGGGCAGCGCTTTTTCAGGTGCTCGTATATACATTTTATCCTTGAAAAACTCGATTTTTGCCCCGCTTTCACGCAGAACGGATACAACTGCACCAAGATGCTCGCTTCGTACGTTTAAAAGCTCAATCTCGCTTTTTGTAGTCATTGCCGCACACATCAGCGTAGATGCAACAATTCTGTCGGGGATTATTTTATGCTCTGCCCCGCGAAGATGCGCCACGCCCTTTATTCTGATAAATTCACTTCCTGCACCGCTTATATCTGCGCCCATTTTATTGAGGAAGTCACACATATCGACAATCTCCGGCTCTTTTGCCGCATTGGAAATTGTCGTCTCCCCTTTAAGGCGTACGCTGGCAAGGATAATATTTTCCGTTGCGCCAACGCTGGGAAAACTAAGGTGAATGTCTGCAGGATGCATTCTCTCACACGATGCCTCAATAAATCCGTTTTCCTCGCGAATTTCTATTCCAAGCTCGCGCAGTGCCTTTAAATGCAAATCAATGGGGCGGTTTCCAAGCTCGCACCCGCCGGGACTGCAAAGCCGTGCCTTTCCCATTTTGCCGCACAGTGCCCCCAAAAATATGATGGAACTGCGCATTTCACGCATTAAATCCTCGGGGATTTCCCACCTGTCCGCCGAGAGTGAATCTATTTTTAAGACATCTTCTTCAAGGCTTACTTTACATCCCAAGGTTTCGAGTATCTTTATCGTATGTACTACATCGCTTAAAAGCGGACTGTCATATATACGGCATACATCACCCGAAAGCACTGCCGCAGCCATTATGGGAAGAACCGCGTTTTTTGCACCGTGCACGCGCACCCTGCCGCCAAGCTTTCTGCCGCCGTTTATTATGTATCCGTTCAAGTACCACACCCCCAAGAAATCATACCACTGCGGAATTTATTTTCCGCCCGATATCATATTATGCTAATGGGGGCATAAGGGTGACTGTCAGGCTGATGACTAAATTATTTCACGTACACACTTATAAATTGTTTCGCAGGCATCTGTTATACCGATTTCTTTTGAACACTCCTGCATCTTTTTAAGCTGCTCGCCATTTTTAAGCACTGTGGTAATCTCATCTGCAAGTGTCTTTCCCGAAAGCTCGCTTTCAAGGATAACCTTTGCCGCGCCGTTCTTTTCAAGATAGCGTGCATTATATTCCTGATGATTGTGTGCAACATACGGACTTGGGATAAGAACTGCCGCCTTTCCCAGTGCCGTTATCTCACTCACTGTGATTGCACCTGCCCTGCCTACTATCATATCGCAAACGCCGAAAACCTCCTCCATATTATATATATATGGGAGGATTTTTACGTTTTTATGTTTTTCTATATCTACACCTTCGTCAGAAAGCTTTTTGCAAACCTCTTCATAATGTCTTTCGCCCGTAGCCGCAATAAGGTTAAAGCCGTCAATGCGTCCGTTTTTAACCATATCGATAAGCGCGCTGTTCATTTTCTCTGCACCAAGTGAACCACCGAACATCAATACAATCGGTTTTTCATCAAAATTACAGTTTGCACGAAGAAGATCCTTATCATGAGGTGTAAAAAGGTCAGGTCTTAACGGATTTCCCGTAAGCACCATTTTCTTTGCTTTCATCATATTGCGTGTTTCGTCAAAGCTGATTGCCGTTATATCCGCCTTTTGCGAAAGCATCTTTATCGCAAGTCCCGGAAAAACATTCTGCTCGTGAATAAGGGTCGGGATTTTAAGGCTTGCGGCAGCCTTCACCACCGGCGCGCACACATATCCGCCCGTACCTATTACAACGTCAGGATTAAATTCCTTTATAATGCGGCGCGACGCGCTCATACTTTTTATATAATTAATAAAAACCTTTATATTTTCAGGGCTGAGACTTCTTTTAAGTCCCATTACCTCTATAAATTTAATGTCATAATTACATTTTGGGACAAGCTTTTTTTCAAGACCATGCTGCGTTCCCACAAAGAGGAAATCACTGTCCTTTTCTTTTTCCCTGATGTAGTTTGCTATTGCGATAGCAGGATTTATATGCCCTGCCGTACCGCCGCCTGTAAGAAGTACACGCATATTCACTCTGCCCCTTCTATAATTTTTTGACCGAGCTTGTTCTGGAAATATTAAGCAGTATTCCAACGCCCGACAGCATTACTATCATCGATGTTCCGCCTGCACTGAAAAACGGCAGCTGCATTCCCGTGGAGGGAAGTATTGACAGTACAACACCGATATTTATGAGCATCTGTATACCGATGATGGAAGTTATTCCAAATGCCATATATGTACCGAAGCGGTCTTTTGCGTTGAGTGCAATGCTCATTCCCCTCCATACAAAAAGCACGAAGAGCGCAATTATCAAAAATCCGCCTATAAAACCAAGCTCCTCGCATATAACTGCATATATGTAGTCATTATGTGCCTCGGGAAGGTATCTGTATTTTTGTCTTGACTGACCGAGTCCCAAACCGAAAAGTCCGCCCGAGCCAACTGCGTAAAGCGACTGAATTATCTGCCAGCCTATGCCCCTCTCATATGCAAACGGGTCAAGCAGCGCACGAAAACGGTCAAGTCGGTAGCTTGCCGAAAATGCAATCCCTATAAATCCCAGCACGCCAAGTCCGCCAAGGGCGTAAAGATATTTCATCGGAAGCCCTGCTGCAACCATCATCATTACACTTATAACGGCAAGAACAACTGCCGCTGAAAGATGGCTCTGCAGTACGCACGCAGCGCCAAACAGCGCCAGTATTAAAGCAGATATTCCAAGATTTTTCACATCGTTTGTAAGGTCAGCCGTCCTTTTATCAGAAAAGCGCGATGCATAATATATTACAAGCGCAAACTTTGCAACCTCCGACGGCTGAAAGCTTATCGGGCCGAGGGAAATCTGCCTTGTCGCACCGTGAGATGCAAAACCGATAACGGGAACTATGTACATAAGAAAGAGCGTACCGATAACAATAAGCTTTGAAAGTCTTTTATATATGTGATAATCGTAATTTGACGTAACAAACATCAAAAAGCAGCCTATCGCACTGAGCGCCCCCTGCTTTAAAATGATAGAGTATACATTACCCTCCTCGAGTGCCTTTGGCGAGCTTGCTGAGAAAAGCATAATAAGACCAAACAAAAGAAGGAATATTATTATCATTAACATTACAAAGTCAACCTGACCTGACCTTATGTTTCTTTTGCCTGTGTCCTTCATTTTTGCCCCTCCTTATAATGCTAAATAGCTCACTGTACAAAGCAGCATTGTTATAATACAAAATACTGTTACTACCTTTGTTTCTTTCCAACCGCACATTTCAAAATGATGGTGCACGGGTGCCATTTTAAACACGCGTTTTTTTGTCTTTTTGTAATAGCTTACCTGAATGATTACACTGAGCGCCTCGAACAAAAAAACAAATGCACTGATTATAATAAAAAGCTCCAATCCTGCGCTTACTGCCACTGCAGCAATAATTCCGCCTATAAACAGGCTGCCCGTATCGCCCATAAACACCTTTGCAGGGTATGCGTTATAGATAAGAAATCCTAAAAGCCCGCCTGCAAGCGCACCTGAGATAAGCGAAGCCTCCTGAAAAAGCGCTACCTGCGCGCAGGCAACTGCAAAAAACAGAGCCACTATCGACCCTACACCTGATGCAAGACCGTCAAGTCCGTCAGTAAGATTTGCACTGTTCGTTGTTGCAAGCAGCACAAACATTACAAAAGGAATATATAAAAGTCCCATATCAAGGTTTATATCTGTAAAAGGTATTCTGGTTTGCGACTTATCAAGCACGCCGTACACAAAAACTGCATAAAGCGCACTTACAACAGTCTGTGCAAGAAACTTCTGCGCGGCACTAAGACCCTTGTTTTGTTTTTTAACAACCTTGGCGTAATCGTCAATAAAGCCTATAAGTCCAAACAAAACTCCGCACAGTAAAACTGAGCCGCCCTCACTGCTGCGTATAAAAAGCGCAGAAGCCAGAACACAGGAAAGAATAAATCCTATTCCGCCCATTGTCGGTGTCCCCTGCTTTTTTCCGTGCCAGGAGGGACCGTCCTCTAAAATTGTCTGCCCAAATTTAAGCCGCCTGAGAAACGGGATGAGGAGCGGCTCACAAAGAGCGGCGATTATGAAGCTTATTATACACGCTTTTATCCACATTGTTTATCAATACCTTTCAGCAAGTATTCCCTTTACTACGACGCGTTCATCAAAATCGTGCTTGATGTGCTCTATTTCCTGGTACGTTTCGTGCCCTTTTCCTGCAAGGATAATAATATCATTTTCCTCTGCAATTTCCATTGCTTTCTTTATTGCTTCTTTTCTGTTTTCAATAACGATATGGTTATCCTTTTTCATACCCTTAAGAATATCATTTATTATATCCATAGGCACTTCGCATCTTGGGTTGTCGCTCGTTACAATTGCTATATCAGAAAGATTTTCTGCAATTTCTCCCATTTTCGGTCTTTTTGATGCATCACGGTTTCCGCCACAGCCAAATACTGTTATAACGCGCTTTTGTGCGAAGGCACGCACTGCCGAAATAATATTTACAAGACCGTCGGGAGTGTGTGCGTAATCAATAATTACTGTGTACGGGGTATTTGTGTGCAAAACCTCAATTCTTCCCTTTACAGGCTTTGCCAGAACAAGACCCTTTTCAATATCGGTATCGCTGATACCAATATTTTTACATACGCATATCGCCGCAAGGGCGTTGTATACCGAAAACTTTCCGGGGATACCCAGGCGCATTTCGTGTACGCCCTCCTTGTCGCACATGTCAAATATTACCCCGCGCTCACTCATTTTAAGGTTTTGTGCCTTTACGTCAGATGTTTTTTCATAAGAATAGGTGAGTACACTGCCGCCCGCATTTTTGAGCATTACATCTGCATATTCGTCATCTGCGTTTATTGCCGCAGATTTACTCATCTTAAAAAGCTTTGCTTTGGCAAGTGCGTAATTATCCATCGTCTTATGAAAATCGAGGTGATCTTGCGTGATGTTTGTTATTACTGCCGTTTCAAAATCCACGCCGTAAACTCTGTCAAGCTCCAGCGAGTGGCTCGAAACCTCCATAACAACATACTCTCCGCCGCTTTGCTCCATTTTTGAAAATATTTCAAAAAGGTCAAGTGATTCTGGTGTTGTTCTGCTGCTTTCTGTTACTTCGTCACCTATAATTATCTGATTTGTTCCTATAAGGTCGCAGCGAAGTCCTTTGAGCATCAGTATCTGGCGCACAAGATAGGTCGTAGTCGTTTTTCCGTTTGTACCAGTAATGCCTATTATTTTCAATTTCCTTTCAGGGTGTCCGTAAAACGCAGCACCCACCATTGCCAATGCTTTTCTTGAATTATCAGTTTTGATATATGTGCAATTGCAGGAAACTTCCTCTTCACCGATAACTGCCGCCGCACCGTTTTTTACGGCACTTTCAATATATTTATGACCGTCTGTCTCAAATCCCTTTATCGCAACAAAGAGATACCCCGGCTTTACATTGCGTGAATTATAGGCAATTCCGCTTATTTCAATTTCGGTGTCGCCGATAACTTTTTTATTTATGTCTGAAATCAGATTACTTAATTTCATTTTCTACCTCCGTCAATCCGCTTCACGCTGCACAAATTTTACATAAATTGCCGTTCCCTCGGCAACCTCGCTCTTTGACTGCGGGCTTTGTGACACGGCGATATAATCCGCCGACAATGCCTCCGCCGACTGTGGCGAATCAAGCTTCATTACAAGCTTTGACCCCTCTATTGCAGCGCGTGCGTTCTCATATGTCATACCCGTAACATCGGGAACAATTGCCGTTCCGCGCCTCGGCTCCTCCTGTGTGTAGGCAAGAACTACAGACCCTTTGTGAAGGCGTGTGCCCGACTCAGGGATTTGATTTGTAATTTTTCCGCCGTTTCCTTTGATTTTTATTGTAAGACCGATATCCTGTAATTTCTGCGTTGCCTCTTCAACAGTATTTCCTACAATTGATGGAACTGATACCGAAATTGTTTCGGCAGTTTCCTCGGTATACTGCGGCTCATATCCAAGATAAGGTAGCACATCCTGAACTATCTTTCCTACCGCAGGCGCAGCAATTGCACCGCCACCCGTTGCTCCCGCATTTGGCTCATCAAGGAGCAGAAGGCACACTATCTGCGGATTATCAGCCGGTGCAAAGCCCACAAAGGAGGCTATATATTTTCCGCTGTTTCTGGGGAGTTTCTCACTCGTACCCGTTTTTCCGCCTATTCGAAAGCCGTTTATATACGCACCGCTACCCGTACCCTCAGAAACAACCTGCTCAAGTATAGTCCTCATTGCACCGCTCGTTTCCTCTGAAACGATATTACGTACAGTTTCAGGCTCAAAGCTCTGCGTTATCTTTCCGTCGGGGTCGGTATATGCCTTTATAATCCTCGGTTTCATCAGGTTTCCGCCGTTTATTACTGCCGATACTGCGCTAATCATCTGCAGTGGTGTTACGGTAAACGTCTGACCGAATGATGATGTAGCCAAATCTACAACACCGAGCGTATCGTGGAATGCGCCTGCCGATTCACCGGGGATTGTAAAGCCGGTTTTTTCAGTAAGTCCAAATGCTTTAAAATATTTTGTAAATGTAGTTGCACCAAGCCTTGCACCCAGTTCCATAAACACCGGATTACAAGAGTTCATAACGCCCTGCGCAAAGGTTTCCTCTCCGTGACCGGTTGTTTTCCAGCAATGTATGTCACGGTTTGCAACGTGGCGCACACCTGTGCAGGTAAATGCGTCCGAAACCTTTGCCACACCCTCTTCAAGTGCCGATGCCGCAACAATGGTTTTAAAGGTAGAGCCAGGCTCATAGGAGTCTATAACCGCTTTATTACGCCACATTTTTGTTACTGCCGCACTATATGCCTTGTCATATTCTTCACCTTCAAGCTCCAGCGCGTCAAGCTGCTCCAAAAGAAGCTGGTCTGTTATAACTCGTGGCTCGTTAAGGTCATATGTCGGCACTACCGCCATAGCAAGGATTTCCCCCGTGTTCGGGTCCATCACAATTGCAGCACCGCCGTTACCCAGGAGGTTTTCCTCGTAAGCCTGCTGCAAATGCTTCTGTGTATATCTTTGTATAGTTTCGTCAATTGTCAGCACAACACCTTTTCCGTCCTGTGCCTCAATATAATTCTCATATTTAAAGGGCATATCATTGTTTGCTACGTCCTTCGCCGCAACGATACGTCCGTCCACACCGCTCAGCTCTTCGTCAAGCACGTTTTCAAGGCCCTCAAGTCCCTGATTGTCACTTCCCGTAAAACCGATTACCTGCGCCGCCAGTGAACCATAGGGATAATAACGCTTCGCATCCTCCTCAAAATGTATGCCCGTAAGGGCCTCCTGACGCAGGCGGTCTGCCCTGCTTTTTTCCACCTGCTTTGATATTACGACAGATTGCCTGTCAATGCGGGCAATCTTTTCGCGCACTTCCTCTTCCCTTACACCCAGAATTTTTACAAGCGCCGCCGTTACTGCATCGGCATTTTTCGCCTTCGCAATTTCCTGCGGATTGATAGTTACCCTTTCAGCAGTAGCACTTTGTGCAAGCACCTTCATATTGCGGTCATAAATGGAGCCGCGCTTTGCAGTGATTACACTGTCACGTGTCTGCTGCTCTGCCGCCTGTCTTTTATACTCGCCGCCCCTTATAAACTGAATCCAGAAAAGTCTCAGGGTAAGCACCAGGACACCTATTAAGAACAGTGCCATCATAGCCTTTATTCTTTTTTTAATACCCGCTTGTTTTTTCGGCACTGTATTCTCCTCCTTAAATAAATTCTGTTAAACATTTAAACACAAAAAGGGATATGGCTGTTTTGCTCTGCCACTTCCCTTTAGTATTATATTAATATAGATATTCCAATATAACCGACATACGGTTTATAAATGCACTCAGCACGTTTGTTTCTTCTGTTTTAAGCACTTCACCGTTATCAGTATTCCCAAGGGAAATATACTTTATCTGGTTTTTCATCGGTGGTCTGAGTCCCAGGCGCTGTGCCTCTTGTTCAATTTTCTTCATATCAAGGTTACCTTCCGCCTCCATACGCTTTTCGACAACCTTCGCGTTTATAAGTTCAAGCTCTGCACGCGCGGAAGAAAGCTCACTGTATTCTTTTGCTATTGCACCATATCGGAAAAGCACCACAAACGCCATTGTGAACATCAGCATAGCCGCCGCCACCACGCGTTTTTTTATTTGCTTTATTTTCTTCTTGCTGTAAGTTCCCTTTGCGGCAGCATTCTTTGAGGCAGCTGTCTTAACGGGAGTAGTCGCCTTTTTCTTTGGCTCTTCATATGTATAGTATTCAGTTTTTAAAGCACTTGAACCTTTTGTATACATTCTTTAAAGCTCCTGTCAGATAATTTTTTCTACAGTTCGCAGTTTACTGCTTCTCGCCCGTGGATTTTCGCAAATCTCCATCTGTGTCGGGATAAGCGGTTTGCGGTTTACCGTTTTTACAGACGGCTTGTTTCCGCACACGCACATTGGAAAACCCTTGGGACACGTGCATCCCTTTTCCAGTGATGCAAAAGTGGTTTTAACAATTCTGTCCTCAAGGCTATGGAAAGTTATTATTCCCATCCTGCCACCTTTTTTAAGTAGTTCCACACTGTCCCTGATTGTATTTTCAAGTATCCTAAGTTCGCCGTTGACCTCTATCCTTATTGCCTGAAATGTTCTTTTCGCAGGATGGGGGCCGTCTTTTCTTGCCGAAAGCGGTATTGCCGCCTTTATTATGTCTACAAGCTGAAATGTTGTTTCAATGCTTGCTTTTTCTCTTTCTTCTATAATGAAGTTTACAATTCTGCTGGCCCAGCGCTCTTCCCCATAGGTTGATATTACCCTGAAAAGCTCCTCGGACGAATATGTATTAACAACATCGCGCGCTGTGAGGGTTTCACGTCTGTCCATACGCATATCAAGCGGTGCGTCCTGCATATAGGAAAATCCACGCTCTGCATCGTCAAGCTGAGGTGAGGATACGCCCAAATCAGCTATTATGCCGTCAAACTTTTCTATATTAAGCGATTTCGCAATTTCCTTTATATCAGAAAAATTACTGTGTACCGCGGTGAAGTTCTTTCCTTTAAACCTTTCACGCGCATTTTCTATCGCGGTAATATCGCGGTCAATTCCCACAACATAGCCGCCTTTTTCAAGTATCAGTGATGTATGCCCGCCGCCACCCAACGTAAGGTCAGCATACACACCACCTTTTTTCACATTTATGCTTTCAACCGTTTCATTCAGCAGCACCGTAGTATGGTTAAATTCCACTGCGACTCCTCCAAAGCTTTTTACAATCAGAAATTGAATCCTTCAAGACCCTCTGCCGCTTCTTCAAGGCTCATTTGCGTTTCTTCTCCTCTGTAATCGACAAGTCTTTTTGCATCCCATATTTCAACACGTGTACCCACACCGATAATGACTACTTCTTTTGTTAAAGCCGCGTGTATTCTGTGAGAAGGTGTTATAAGCACCTTTCCCTGCTTGTCAGGCTCTGCCTCTGCAGCACCCGAAAGAAGCTCACGCTGCAGGAAACGAGCATTTTTTTGATTGGTAGGAAGCATTGTCAGCTTTTCAACAAGCTGTTCCCATGCATCCATAGGATATACTGCCAAGCATCCTTCAAAGCCCCTGGTGATCATGAACTGTCCGCCAAGTTGCTCACGCAGCTTCGAAGGCATTATTATTCTGCCCTTCGCATCGATATTATGTGTGTACTCGCCTACGAACATTCAAATCACCTCCACTTTGTTGCACTTTTTTGCACTTTCCTACACTTTGAATATATTTTACTATACATTTGCGTAAATTTCAATAGTTTTTTAAAAATTTTTTAAGTTAAATTCGAATTTTTTTGCTTTTCTTTATTTTTACCAAAATATGCCGTGTAAAGGCGCATTTTATACTATATTTTGTGTTTGAAACTTTTTCTTTTTAACACAATATTTAACATTTAATTTCATAATTGTTAAATATTACGAAAGGCAGGCATATAGTCTTGAATTTTCTTGTTTTCAACAAAAAAAGAGAAGACATTCTGCAAAAAGCAGAACATCTTCTCTTTTCTGGTCGGAGTGACAGGACTCGAACCTGCGGCATCCTGCTCCCAAAGCAGGCGCGCTACCAGCTGCGCTACACCCCGAAATAGTTTTTTATTAAATTGTTATTTGTATCACTTTACGCAGTATGCCTGCGGCATCCTCGGCTTCGCCGCCTCGTTGCGGTGCCCGACATCTGCCTTCGGCAAACTTTAACGAATGCAGTGCCAACATTGTGAATTATAATACAATCCAAACAAAAATGCAAGAGTTTTTTTAAATTAATATGTATTACACCATTCTCCCCCCCCTGTATTACAATATATTTGACAAAAACAAAATATATGGTATAATGATTTAAAGTGGGAGTTTTGTGGAATAATTTGCCTCCCGCAAATTTTATACATTTCGAAGGAGTGATAGTCCTAATGGACGGAGTCCCTATGTACGTGTTTGCGCTGATTGTGCTTGTTTTATTATCTGCATATTTCAGTGCGTCAGAGACGGCGTTTGCGTCGTACAACAGGATGCGAATGAAAAGCGAGGCTGAGGATACTTCCGGCAAAGCACGCCGCGTTCTGAGGCTGAGCGAGAATTATGAAAAGCTGATTTCTACAATACTTATCGGTAATAATATTGTAAACATAGTTGCAACCTCTCTTGCAACGGTGCTTTTCACGCATCTCATCGAGAACGAAGAAATGGCAGTTACAATTTCAACGGTTGTAATGACCCTTGCGGTTCTTGTTTTTGGCGAAATCACACCGAAAACAGTTGCCAAGCGCACACCCGAAAGTTTTTCAAAAAGTGTAGTTGGTTCGCTTTCAATACTTGTGAAGCTTTTCACACCCATCACTGCAATATTTAATGTATGGCAGAAGTTTATTTTAAGGCTTCTTAAGGCGGAGGAGGAGGCATCCGTTACCGAGGATGAAATCATCACCGTTGTTGAAGAGGCGGCAAGTGACGGCGAAATTGATGAGCAGGAAAGCGAGCTTATCAAAAATGTAATTAAGTTCAGCGACCTTGACGTCAATGACATCCTCACCCCCCGTGTTGACGTGGCGGCAGTGGATATCACCTGGGACAGGGAGCGTATTGCCGAGGTTTTTGCAGAGACAGAGTTTTCGCGTCTTCCCGTGTATGAAGAAAACCTTGACAGTATTGTTGGTATTTTATATCAGAAGGATTTCTATAATGAAAGCCATATGCCGGTTTCCTCTCTTGTTCGTCCCGTGAAGTTTATCTTCTCCTCAATGAAGATATCAAGACTTCTCAAGCTTTTCCAGGAAAGCAAGTGCCATATGGTTGTTGTTAACGATGAATACGGTGGAACTGAAGGTATTGTTACGCTGGAGGACGTGCTTGAATCCCTTGTAGGCGAAATTTATGATGAGCACGATGAAGTTATTGAGGAAATTGTTCAAATTTCAGATAAAAAATACAGGGCGCTGGGAAGCACCGGTATAGATAAATTCCTCGAATTTTTTAATCTTGAAAACGAGGACGAGGATTCAGACATAACCACTGTCAGCGGATTTGCCGCACACACACTTGAAAAAATCCCTGATGAGGGCGATATGTTTGAGTATGAAAATCTCAAGGTGACTATCACAAAAACTGACAGCAACCGGGTATTGGAGGCTGTTATTGAAGTGATGGAAGCACCTGAGGAAGATGAAGACGAAGAATAATAATTCTCTTTTAGGGGTGAATGTTATAAAAAAGCTTGTTAAATTTGTGTTTGATGTTATAAGCGGAACTACAAAGGATAATGTAGGAGCATATTCTGCACAAACGGCATTTTTTGTGACAATATCATTTATACCTTTTATAATGATGCTTATAAGCATAGTTAAATTTCTGCCGATTACCCAGGAGCATCTGCTTAGTCAGATTGTGGCGGTATTTCCGGCAGGGGCGAGGGAGTTTGTAGCCTCGTTCGTGACAGAAACATATGAGAAAAGTGGTGCCGCCGTAATTTCTATTACGGCGGTTTCTACCCTCTGGGCATCGTCTATCGGTGTTTTTTCGCTGACAAGGGGGCTTAGCCGTGTATATAACTCGGAGGAGCTTAAAAATTACTTTGCTGTCAGGTTTATGAGTATGATTTATACACTTTTCATTATGGTAATGCTTCTGCTTTGTTTGGGAATTTTTGTTTTTGGCAATACTATTACTGAAGGATTGTTAAAGATATTTCCCGAGGCTTTTGGTGTCGCGCTTATCGTTATGAGCTTTCGTAAGATTGTCGGTGTTGCAGTGCTGAGCGTTTTCTTCCTTTTAATGTACATCTTCGTTCCGGGAAGAAAGCTAAGCCCACTCGCCCAGATACCGGGGGCGCTTTTAAGCGGAGCAGGATGGATCGGATTTTCATATGCCTTTTCATATTATTATGAAAACCTTTCCGACTATTCCTACCTTTACGGAAGTCTTTCGGTAATGGTTTTCTTTATGCTGTGGCTGTTTTTCTGCATATATATACTTTTTATAGGTGCAGAAGTCAACAAATGCATTGCCGACAGAATTGAACGCACTTTTCTGATGAAATAGTCATCAGAAAAATTACAATAAATAACTCTTTGACAAATTTCTTCAAAAGTGGTATAATAATATCAGGAATTTGAGAAGCGGAGGCGTACCATGTACAAAATAGGTGACAGCGTTGTGTATCCAATGCATGGCGCGGGCGTCATTGAAGGGATTGAAAATAAAGAGGTTCTTGGTAAGACACAATCTTACTATGTTATGCGTATGCCTATCGGCGATATGAAGGTTATGGTTCCGATGGATACCGCGGCTCAAATCGGTATGCGCGACGTCATCGACAAGAGTGAGGCTGAGTGTGTACTGCGTGAGTTTCGTACCGTAGAAACAGACGTTATCCAAAACTGGAGTAAGCGTTTCCGTGACAATATGGTCAAGATAAAAAGCGGCAACATTTTTGAAGTCGCTGCAGTGGTAAAGAGCCTGATGCTGCGCGACCGTCAAAAAGGGCTGAGCACGGGTGAGAAAAAAATGCTGAGCAATGCAAAACAAATCCTTATAAGCGAGATTGTAGTTGCTACCGGCACTGACCATGCCTGGGTTGAAAATCAGTTATGTGATATGGTTGACGAGGAGCTTACTCAGGGGAAAGCAGAATAGAAAAAATTAAGGGTCGATATGTTCGACCCTTTTTCTAAAGGTGATTTTATGTATAATAACAAAACCGTTGCGGCAGTTATTGTTGCCGGGGGGAATTCTACAAGAATGAAAAGTGACAAGATGCTTATTCCCCTTTTGGGAAGGAGCGTTATTTCACGCACTGTAAGCGCATTTTCAGATTGCGGCTTTTTTGACGAGATCATCCTTGTTTCCAGTGCGAAGAACACTGACATTTTTGCCCGGGAAATGAAAAATTATAATCTTAGTGTAAAAATAACGGAGGGTGGCAAAACGCGTGGTGAAAGTTCTTTTAGGGGGATTTGCACAACAGAGAGCGAATTTGTAATGATACACGACGGTGCGCGCGCTCTCATAACTGAAGATATTATAAAAGCTACCCTTGATGCGTGCATTTGCTTTGGCGGCAGTGCACCCGTTGTCACGCCAAAGGATACGATTAAGAGGCTTACACCTGGCGGCACGGTGGAGTGCACGGTTGAGCGTTCTCTTTGCGGTGCAATACAAACTCCGCAGGCATTTAATACCAAGCTTATAAAAGAGGCTTATGAAAAATACGGATATGGCGAAACTGATGACTGTGCCGTAGCTGAAAAAGCAGGCATAAAGATTAAAACAGTTATGGGAAGCTATGAAAATATCAAGCTGACAACGCCGGAGGATATTTTATCAGCGCGCCAAATACTTCTTAAAAGAAATGGCAGAAAGGAGCAGCCTTCTATGCGTATAGGAACAGGTTTTGACAGTCATCGGCTCACCGAGGGGCGCGACCTTATAATTGGCGGTACACACATTCCGTATGAAAAAGGGCTTTTGGGGCACAGTGATGCAGATGTCCTTATCCACGCAGTTATAGATGCACTTTTTGGCGGTGCTGCCCTGGGGGATATCGGCACACACTTCCCCGACACGGACGAAGCTTTCCGCGGTATATCCAGTATGCTTCTTCTAAAAAAGGCTGCCCAAAAGGTGCGTGAGGCAGGTTTTGAAATCGGCAACGTCGATACAACGCTGATTGCACAAAATCCAAAGATGGCGCCCTACATCGCATCTATGCGTGAAAATCTGGCAAGGGCAATGAATATTGATATATCCTGCGTCAGCGTTAAGGCAAAATCCAACGAACATATGGGCTTCACCGGCCGCGGTGAAGGTATTGAGGCACGTGCAACAGCACTTCTTTATCTGTAAAAATTTATAAAAACTCCTCTTTTGGAAAACATATTACTAAGATGTTTTCTGAGAGGAGTTTTTTATATGAAGGGTGTACTTAAAAAATTTGTCGCCGTTATAATCTGCACAATCGCAATAATCGCTGTTTTAATAGGGTTTGGTGGCACATATACACTTATCGGGCAAAAATCAGAGGGCGGTACAGATAACTCTGCCTCGCCCCTTACTGTTAAGGGTGAGCCTACCCCCTACAATGGTGCTCCGTTACTCCTTTCAAGGGAGGATATGCTCGAAAATGCTCTCAAAAGTGTGGTCGGAATATCAAGTGCTGACCCTTCCCAAAGCACAGACAAGGAAACCTCCTGGTATATGGGCAGCGGCGTTATGGTAAGTGATGACGGATATATCATAACAAATCATCACGTCATCGGTGCGCGCCCCTCACGTATAGTGGTAACGCTGCACAGCGGCAAAACAACCGAAGGTAAAACGGTGTGGAGTAATAGCGCCCTTGACCTTGCCGTTGTCAAAATAGACGGAAGAGGATATCCTTCCTCAAAATTAGGCGATGCAAAAAATCTGCGTGTGGGTGAAAGTGTCGTAGCTATCGGTAACCCGCTTAGTATGCAGTTTGAACGCACCGTTACTGCAGGAATAGTAAGCGCCCTCGGGCGAAGTATTAATATCGAAAACGAAAGGGGGGAATCCTTTTATATGGAGGATCTTATACAGACAGATGCCTCCATAAACCCGGGAAACAGCGGCGGCCCGCTGCTTAACAGCAGTGGTGAGGTTGTCGGCATTAACACCATCAAGGTAAGCACTGCCGAGGGAATGGGATTTGCCGTACCGATAAATATTTGCGCACCTATTATCCAGCGTTTAAAAAACGTAGGACAGTTTCGAACACCATACCTTGGTTTATATGCCTACACTCCTGCCGCAGCAAGATATTTAGGGCAATCCACAGATATTGAAAAGGGTCTTTTCGTTGCTAAGCTTGATAGCAACGGCCCTGCGTTTTTTGCAGGAATAAGGTACGGTGATATTATAACTGCAATTAACTCCGTATCAGTTAACACTATGCTCGAGCTGCGCGAGGAGCTTTACAAGCGTCAGGGCGGAGAAACAATAATGATAGAGTTTGTGCGTGACGGCACTGCAAGGCGTATCAGCGTTATGCTCGATACACAGGATTAGCAAAGATTATATGTCCGCCAGAGAATTATTTACTATGCTTTTAAACATCACCGCATCAGGCAATGTGTTTACCAGCTTTTCAAACGAAGGAACCTTGCTTTTCTCCACAACGCAAATTACCATTTTTTTATTTTCTCCTGAAAAGCTACCCCTTGCTTCAACAATAGTTGCAGCGCAATGAAGCTGCTGTGAAATCTCATTACAAAGCTCTATTGCATCAGACGTAATAATTTCAAATTTTATTGTTTCTTTCTCTGCCGTTCTTATATTATTACTCATACTGCTCGTTATAAACGAATATATGATGCTGCATATAACCGGCTCAAGCTTAAATCCGTAAACAAAGTACGAGCCTGAAGCAACAAGCATATTAAGCGCAAATATAATATTCATCAGATTAAAATACGGCTTTTTTCTCTTAACCAATGCTGCAATTATATCCACCCCACCGCTTGTTGCCCCGATTTTCAGCGTGAGAGCATACAAAATCCCCCTTATTGTTCCTGCTGCCACGGGTGCAAGTACAACACTTGTCCCCGTATCGGTATGGTAAGCAAACATTGCAATATCTGAGTTTCGGAGAAAAATTGCCGCCACTGAAAACGAAAGTACATACACGCTTGTCTTAACGGCAAACTCACGGTTTAAAAGAATATATGATGCAATAAGCAGAGGAATATTTACAAGCAGCGACATATATCCCATACTTACCTTTGTAATATCCTGAATCATCGTGCATATTCCGTCAATCCCTGCAGGCGCAAAGCTGTTTGGAAATACAAATATCGTATAATTAAGTGCAGATAAAAACGCAAATATGCATATCAGGACATATTGCGCCGTTTTTTTAGCGTAATTCATAAGTGCCTCCCAAAAAGTATTGACTATATTATAATGTCGCCGTATAATATAGTCAAATACTTTTGTAAAATAATATCAATAGAAAAAATCTATGGAGGCTGTTATGTTCAGTAAGTATCAATACGTATACGCCGTATATAAGGAAAAGAATTTCACCCGCGCTGCGCAGCGGCTTTTTATATCGCAACCGTCGCTGAGCGCAGCCATCAAAAACATTGAAAAAAAAGTTGGTGCTCCGCTTTTTGAAAGAAGCGGACTGGGCGCAACTCTGACGCAAGTAGGAGAAGAGTACATAGACTCCTGCAAAAAGATAATGAGTATTGAAACCGAGTTTGAAAGAAAACTTTGTGACATTTATAATCTTGAAAGCGGACACATCAGCGTTGGCGGAACAAATTACCTGTCCTCTTATGTTTTGCCGAGAATTATAAACCGCTTTAAATCCCTTTATCCCAAAATAGATGTTACCCTTGCAGAGGCAAATTCAAGTACACTGCGTGAAATGATAATAAACGAACAAATAGACCTTGTTATTGACAGTTTTGATACGCCTGAAGATATTTATCAGGCCTATCCCCTCTCCAGCGAAAGGATACTTCTTTGTGTTCCTGCGGCTTGGGAAATAAACAATGAATTAAAGTCTTTTAGAATATATCCTGAAAGCATCTACAACGGCGATGTTAATCTTGATGATATACCGCCTGTGTCAATAGCTATGTTCAGCGATGAAAACTTTGTTCTTCTGAAAAGCGGAAACGATATGTACAGTCGCGCTATGGCTATCTTTAGCAATAAAAACATTGTTCCCAAAGTTTCTTTTTGTGTAGACCAGCTTAATATTTCCTATGCGCTTACAGAGGCAGGTATTGGCATATGCTTTGCCACCGATACACTGTTTAAATACCGAAACTTCCATAAGGATGTTTTTCTCTATAATTTAGGGAAAGAATATCACAGCAGAACTCTTTATGTAGCACATAAGAAGAACAAGTATTGCTCCGCTGCTATGAGTAAATTTATTGAAGTGTCGAACGAAGTTATAAACGGGTAGCTCAGCCGGAAACGAAAAAAGGAGATGTAAAAAAGCGGCTTTTTTACATCTCCTGGTCTTTATAAGAGTCAATGCTGACTGCTATTTTATTAGCCTATTACTTTCCTGCCTGCATCTCGCTGACTGCTTCGAGAACGCTGTCAGCCATATATGAGAGCTGCTCATCACTCAAGCCGTAAAGCGGAAGATGCGTAAATCTCTTATAGAAAACTTCTTCACAGTTAGGACACGTCTTCGCAATTTCTTCGGGGTTATATCCCATTTCCTCGACAATCTTAAATCTGTACAGAGGGCCGAAGTGTGCAATCTGTGTAACTCCCTTTTCCTCAAGCTTTTTCTTGAGAATCTGAACATCTCCGCCTGCCTTTTTGGGGTCAATCTGCAAAAGATACAGATGGAATGTTGGCTTAATATCATCATTTCCCAAATCCTGAGGAATAATTGCATCGTTTGCGGCAAATCTTTCAGTAAGATATGCTGCTGCGCGTCTTCTTTCCTCAATAATTTCTTCGTTACGCGAAATCTGGAGCGTAAGACCTAAACCCTGAATTTCGGTGGTTGACGCATTGCCGGGCACAAAGGGAGCTTCTTTACCCTTTATTGGTGTAATATTGTAGAGCCAATCCTTGATGGGACAAGTGAAATCAAGTCCTAAAAAGCGTGCCCTCTTCATCTCAGAATCAAAGCCGGGAATAGTTGTTGTCAGGATACCGCCCTCACCAAAAGATGTAATGTTTTTAACCTCGTGCATAGAAAATGCTGCAAAATCACCGATTGTTCCTATTTTTCTGCCCTTATACATTGCGCCGAATGCATGTGCCGCATCCTCAAGTACAAGTATGTCGTGCTCTTTAGCAAGCTTCATAATAGGATCCATATCCACGGGATAACCGCCTATATGTACGGGAACAATCATCTTTGTCTTATCTGTAATCTTTCTTGCTACGTCCTGAGGGTCCATATTGATTGTTACAGGGTCAACATCTGCAAACACAAGCTTTGCCCCTACTGCAAGAGGATATGCCATTGTTGCAACAAAGGTAATTGCAGGAACAATAACCTCATCGCCCGGCTTTAAGTTTGCATACTTATACGCAATTTCAAAGCCTGCCGTTGCATTTGTTACAAAGGTAGATGTCGTAGTTCCCAGATACTCGTTACACTTATTCTCTGCTTCCTCTACCTTGCTGCCAAGGGAAAGCTTTCCCGGAGGGGTTGCAAGAGCATCAAGCTTTTTAACCTGCTGCCATACAGCCTCAAGGGCATCGTCGTACTCCTTACCCTCACCCTGCATCAAAAATCTGATAATTTCCATTAAATCGTGAACATTATAGTTCTCGCCTACTGCCGCCCACGGCACTTTTGTCGCACCTGTGTTGTAACGAAAGTCTGTTGATTTACCCATTTTTCATTCCTCCTATTTTCCTTTTTAAACTACATTTATTACTAAAATTCAGGCAGATAAGTCTGCGCGCGTTCTTCCCAAACAATTTCTCTTACTTCTATATCTTTAATTTTCAGCATAGTGGAATATGGCGAAAAACCTACGTGTCCGCCTACAATCGGGTCAAGGTCAATTAGCTCCTGAATGAGAACATTATCCACAATAAGGAAATTATGTCCCTGTATTGCACCTGCCGTAATTCTTACCTCTGTCCCCGGCTCATAGTGATAAAGCGGTGTTAGCGCACGCGTTTCATCCTCGGGAAAACGCTCAATACCACTCTTCCCCTCGTACCATCCGTTAAGTCCGCAAATATATGACTTTTTCAGATAGTTTATCTCGTCATCCCACGTTGTATTGTAAACGGCATTAAGGTCTCTTGTTGCAGGCAGAACGCTTGCCACGGTAAAGCTGAGCATAACGTCCTTGTCAAAGCGTTTCTTACTTAAAAGAATACCACCCTTGTTCTCCGGCTCACATCCTACAAGATAGCCGTCCCGGTATGACCATGTACTGCCCTTATCATCCCATATTTCCCTCCAGTTTTCGTCAGGCTTATATGAAAGCACTACGGGGGAAGCATCTACGTTTATTTTCTTACCCAAAAGTAAAATTTCATTGCGCATTTTATCACCTCACTTCCTGATTTTATTTTACCAAATGCTCACATCTTAAAAAAGATACATTTTTCCTTGTTTTTTGAATTATATTCCCTGAAACAGAAAATTATTGACAAAAAAGCCCTTTGTGTTATACTTAAAGCATAAGAATTTAAAACCAGGTGATAAATATGGTTATAAGCTATGACATCGAAAAAATAAATTCCGCGCTTGAGGACTTTTATAAGGCAACCGATATTAATATAAATCTGCTCAAGGCAGATTTTTCCTTTGTAGGTGGCCGCGCACACAGGGAAAACAACCGCTACTGTGAATCAATTCAGAACATACCGGCAGGGAAAAACGAGTGCCTCTGCTCTGACTTTCGTCTTCTTAAAAAGTGTCAGCACACCAAAACGCCGCAGATGCATATCTGCCCTGCAGGACTGATTGATGCCGCTGCCCCCATTTTATATAACGATGTAATTATCGCCTATATTATATTTGGCGAAATGAAGGCAAGCACTCCATTTTCAGCTTTTAAAAAATACATATCAGGTTTAGGTCTTGATACAGAGGAAATGGAAAACTGCTATAATGACATTTCAGTCTTTAACTCTGAAAAAATACAGGCTGTTTCAAACATTGCCGGTATGCTTGCAAAGCATCTTTTGCTGGAAAATATGCTAAAGCCTGATTTTGATGAAAATATGCACAAAGCCGTAGCCTTTATTAACGAAAATCTGTGCGGGGATTTAAGCATCCGCAACATATCTAAAAATATAAATGTATCAAAAAGCGTGCTTTACAAACGCTTTCACGCCTGCTTTAACTGCACAGTAAGCGAATATATAAACACACGGCGTGTCGAAAAGTCTATTGAGCTTCTATTGCGAACTGACCTTTCGATTGAAGAAATCTCACAAAAGGTCGGCTTTTCAAGTGCTTCGTATTACAGTAAAATTTTTAAAAAAGAAAAGGGGCTTTCACCCCTTAGCTATAAAAAGCGTACCGTCACTTAATCGATAATTAAAAGGAGCTGCGACAAAATGTGTATTTTGTCGCAGCTCCTTTTGGGGCGAAGAAAAAATAGCGCAGAACGGACAAACTGAACCCGAAGCTGTATGAGTATACTGCGAGAGGTGAAGTTTG
>JAZODM010000070.1:0-9177 GCA_045596985.1 Clostridia bacterium | reverse complement strand
AAGGCTTTTAACACAGAAATGGCGAAAAACAGAAAGCAAAAAACGTGTTTGAATTATTTCGTTTCGGCTCAAATGCAAATAGGGTTAGGATTTGCTTTTGCATATCCGTGATTTAGTACATTGGTTAACTACTCAGGTAGTTTTTCAATGTACTTTTTCTTTTGCTTTAAAACATTTGTTCGCCTTCTGCTATATTCTAACATGACAATTGTCGAAAATCAACCCCTGTTTTAGAAAATTTTTCTTGGCGGAGGTGGGAATCTACCCGTTTGCGGTGCCCGAAGACTCAATGCTGCCGCATTTCGCTTTTCGACCGCTGCACAGCTCTGCGCCTTCGCTTCATCTGCCATCGGCAGCGCTCAGGCTCGATTCCCCCTTGCCGGTACCCGTCACTCGTGTTCGAATCCCTTTCAATACAAAACAAAATGGACAGACAATCACGTTGTGACTATCTGTCCATTTTCTGGCGGAGAAAGAGGGATTCGAACCCTCGCGCCGGTTTCCCGACCTACGCCCTTAGCAGGGGCGCCTCTTCGACCTGCTTGAGTACTTCTCCATATGCAGTAAAGCTACCAATCAAGGAATAATCCTTGCATATTATTAAAATGGCGGAGAGGGTGGGATTCGAACCCACGCGCCCTTTCGGACAAACGGTTTTCAAGACCGCCTCGTTATGACCACTTCGATACCTCTCCAATCAAATTCGACCCTGTTAGTATACCAAAACATAACCAAAATGTCAATGGTTTTTTTGTAAAAAACTTTAAAAATCAGCTTAATTTATTCAGAGCATCTTCTGCTGCCGCCTGCTGAGCCTGTTTTTTACTGTATGCGCTGCCGCTACCTAAAATTTTGCCGTCTGCAACGACCTGCATATTAAACAGACAATGGTGAACGGGGCCGTCAGATGACACAAGATTGTAAACAATATTGCACGGCCCTTTTTCCTGTAGTTTCTCCTGAAGTCTTGTTTTGTAATCAATTATTTTACCGCTTTTTGCAGCTTCGTTGATTTTATCTGCATAAACCGATAGTAAATAGTCGCGTGTGTTGTCAAGTCCTGCATCAAGATACATAGCGGCAACGTGTGCCTCAAACATATCGGCAAGGATAGAAGGACGCTTACGCTCTCCTGATTGCTCCGCACCGTTGCCCAAAAGCATACACTCATCTATCTTAAGATCAAGCGCAAGGGAAGAAAGCGCCCCCTCGCACACAAGTAAGGCGCGCAGACGACTCATCATACCTTCATCAAGCTCACAAAAATTCATAAATAAGTATTCGCCGACAAGAAAATCGACAATTGCATCACCTAAGAACTCAAGCCTTTCATAGCTTGCCACATTGTTTTCGTTTGCATATGATGTATGTGTAAAAGCGGTCTGCAAAAGCTGCGGATTTTTAAAAAAATAACCGATATTTTTTTGAAACTTATTTATATCCACAAGATTATGCCCCTTATAATTTAGATTAAATCTTCAATTCTTTCTGCAACATCGCCGACAGTTTCAATGCCCTCAAGCTGCTCATCCTCAATTTCGATGTTAAATTCATCCTCAATTTCGCATATGATTGTTGCAATATCAACACTGTCTGCGTGAAGGTCTGCAATAAACTCCGTACTCTCTGAAATGTCATCTGCATCTATTCTGAGCCTTGCGCCCATAGCATCTGCAATAATATCTTTAAGCTTGTCAATAACCATAATCTTAACTCCTTTTTATTATATTAAGAATATCATAATATAATTTACGTTTCCCGTCAAGAGTAAAAGATTAATTTTTACCTTATTTCCTAAAAATATGTAGGAAAACATTAATAAAGATTGATGCCGCAAATAATGAAGATGTCACAATTTTTTGTGTCTTGTTCATAGACAAATACCCCTTTCGTGCCTGATATAGCACAAAAGGGGTATTTGATAAGTTTTTTCAGAAAATATACAATGCGCTTAATACGAGGAGCGCAATTTCGCAAATGATTGTATTTACAGCGGAAATATATTCGTGCTGTTTAAAGTCATAGACCGTTACTGAAATTGTATAAATAATGCCCCACAGAGCAGCCAGAAAGAAGAAAAATTTAAAAATATTCATAAAACCTCTCAGTTCGTTTCCTCGAAGTCAGCATAGGTGACATCGAAGGAAATATTTATCTGTGCATCAGAATACTTTTCTTCCCATTTGAATTTATTCCATTGTGAAAGATTGGAAAAATGCTTTTTCAGCGAGTCGCCCAGTCCCAGAAAATCGCAATCGTATTTTGTTTGAAATTCATCTATAAGCTTTTTTGCGGAAGATTCAAGCCGCTTTTTCAAATACGCGCAGAATTTGTCAGATTTTTTTTGGTCGTTTTCTATTTTTCCTGCATCCACATATTCAATAGATATGGGGACACTGACATCAATGATGGCATTTTCATTCTTGATTTGCGATTTGATTTTTACAGTTTCCTGCTGAATTATGCGGACAGTGACAAAGTCTGAAAGGGAAGGGTAAAAAATACTGTAATTTTTAGGGTAAAATTCATCGCCGATAAGTCTTGCAAGGTCTGTCTGGAAGCTGCCGAGGGTAGTAATCAGCTTATCATTGCGAAAGACGGCGCAACCAAGGATTTCCGCCTTGTTGGAAGCGTCGCGTAAAAGCTCGCCTGCACGTGCTTCGTAGGAAAAATCATCACTATGGGGGTGAATTGACTGTGCAGGGTTATTAAGCTTGTTTTTACTGAGACCGACAAGGGGGACAATACTTGAACTGTAGGAGTCAGTAAGATTAAAATAAAGGTAGTAAAGATAAGACTCGTTTACCTTGTCAGAGGCGACCTTCTGCATTATATGGTCATAGTATTTTTCAAGGTATTTTTCCTGTGAGGGCTTTACGCTGTTAAAGTATTCCTGTGCGCTGCCGCTTGTAATGCAAACGTAAGTGTTTGGACGAAAGTCTCTTGACGATGCAAATCCGTTAACGTAATTTTTAATTCCTTCCTTTGCGACATCGGTTGAAAATACCACAAGCTTTGTATGGGTGAGGTTGATTTTTTTACTCTTTATTGCATCAAGCTTTCTTGCTGCGGAAAAGGTTGTTGGCGCTTCAATAGTAACAATATCGGGACTGGGGGAGGAGGATTCACCACTGCCTCCACTGCCACCGCTGCTGCCACCGCTACCACCGCCGCCACCTTCACTGCCACCACTGCTGCCGCCGCCACCGCCACCACCGCCTGAGCCTGAGGGGTTGGCAAATACAAAGGTTATGCGCAGAGGAAAGCTTTCACCCTTGTCAATTCCCACTGCAATTACAAAGGATTGCTCATCCACATCCTTTCCGTATGAGCATCCGCCTAAGAGAAGGCAGATTGTTGTGATGATACATATGAGCTTTTTCATATTCTGCGATTCCTCCTTTGGCGGATTCTTGCAATAATAAGAACAATTACGGGGATTGTCGGGAAAAGAAGTGTACTGGTACTTAAAAGCTTTTCATAAACATAAAAAGCGGTAGTTTCACTTTCGGGCAGCATTGCAAGGAAGAATGTTATCAGTGTCACTGCAGGAACAAAGGATTTTTCCTTATACTCATCCGTTGAATGAGAAAGGAGCTTTGCAACGGCTGATATGAGTACACTCATACTGCACATGATAAAGCTTGTCCATACGAACACGGAAATAGGCTCCAGACGCTGCAAAAACGCCCCTGATTTTATCATACGTGTCATTTGATAAAACGGCAGGAAAAAGGTTCCTGATGCAGGATACGGCACTGTAAGGCAGTAGGCGGCTGTGAAGACAACGGTAAAAGCAGTAATAATTACATACGTGATAATGCCTGTTCTTTTAATTTCTTTATAACTGCCGAGTGCCGGGGCAAGGAAAAAGAGAAGCGCAGTTTCTGAAAAGCCGAAATGCTTGACAAAAATGCCGTGAAGAAGCCTTTTTTCGCTAATTCCGAAAATTGGCATAATGTTATTTGTGCGGTAATGGGGGATAAGGGCAAGACACACTGTTACAAGGGTAAGCACAACAAGCGGAAAAATAATGCAGCTGAGGTTTGTGGTCGCTTTGATACCGCTGTAGGCTGCGGTAAATACGGCTGCCAGAATGAACAGCGCAAAAAATTCATCAGGTGCAACCGTTGCCATAACGGTGCTTAGCGCCTCTATTAAAAGTCTCAGCAAGAAAGCATTAAAAAGGGTGAAAAGAACAATATAAATATAGCTGAAAAATACACCGCCCGCTTTTCCGCACGCAATACGAAAAACTTCGGAAAAGGAGTGCGGGGCAAAGGGTTTATACAAAATAAACACAATTGTAAGAGAAATACTTGCAATGATACATTTTGCAGTTACGTCAATCCAGGCGGAGTTACCCACATACTTGACCATATATTCGGGAAGAATTATAAGGTATTTTGACAGTATTGCGCACGAAAAAAGAACTGCCATACTGATACTTCCTGTTTTTTTGTTCATAATAATCTCCTTTTAAACCGTAATCAGCTTGGCTCCCCGATGACTATTTTAACCACTTTCGTGAAAGCGGTGCCTGACGGAATTTACGCCGTGGGTTTATATAATCGTCGCGGTGCTCCTGCTGCCATATAGGCGGAACAAAAAGTGATGCGGGAATACCTTTTTTGGTAATCGGTGCGAAGGGCGATGACATTGGTACGCCCATAGATTTTGTATCCGTCCATAAAAGAACCTGGATAAAAAGTCCTGCTGTAATTCCCAAAAAGCCTGCGGCAGCACCAAGGAAAATGTATACAAATCTCAAAAGGCGCGCTGATAGTCCGAGGTAGTAGTTGGGAGTAGCAAATGAGCCGATTGCCGTAATTGAAACCACGATTATCAAAATAGGACTTACGATACCTGCGGCAACGGCAGCCTGACCGAGGATAAGTGCCCCTACAATGCTAAGCGTACTGCCCGAAGCCTCGGGAACGCGTATGCCTGCCTCGCGGATAATTTCAAGCGAAATTTCCATAATTATAATTTCCACTATAGATGGGAAGGGAACCGGCTCACGGCTGGAGATAATGGACATCAGTATTCCGGTGGGGAGAAGCTCTGCGTGAAACGAAACAATGGCAATATAAAGTCCCGGAAGGAGTAAGGAAAGTAAAAAAGCAAGCGTACGGACAAGCTTTATCATATTGACATAGGGAAAACGCAGATAGTTATCCTCTGCCGATTCGTTAAGCTCGAAAACAGTTGTCGGAAGTATCAGCACGAATGGTGAGCCGTCAACTATAATGACTATGCGTCCGTCAAGAAGTGCGCGCGATGCTCGGTCGGGGCGCTCGGTTGAAAGGAACTGGGGGAGGGTAGTGATGGATTTTTCCTCGATAAGCTGCTCAAGCTCAGCGGCGGCAAAGATGTAATCGACATCTATGCTTTCTATACGGCGCAAGGTTTCCTCGACAAGTGATGGGTTTACAATGTTTTCAATATACATTACGGAAACGGGTGTCTGACTTACTGTGCCGAGTTTGTATTCCTTGCTGATAAGGCTTTTGTTACGGACAAGATGGCGGATAAGAGCAGTATTTTCACGAAGCTGCTCTGAAAATGCATCGTTTGGGCCACGGATTACGCGTTCTGTCTGCGGACTGTCAACGCCGCGGTGCTGCCACCCCTTTACGTCAAGGGAAAATGCCGATTTAGCACCGTCAACAAGCATAAGAACGCTACCGAAATTTATGTCAAAGGTCAGTTCGCCAATCAGATTGGTTTCCTTGAACTCACTTTGAGGGAGAAGGATTTCCTCGATTGCACGGAAACTTGATATGTCAATTTCGCGGCTGGTAAGCATCAGCGGTTTTAAAATAAAGTCGTTTATAATCTGCTTGTTTACAAGTCCGTCTGCGAAAAAGATGGTCGCATCTATATCACGCTTACTGATGCAGATAGTGAACTGGCGCATTTTTATATCGCCGCTTGTGCCTTGAGAAAGCTCCTCTTTAAGGATTTTCAAGTCCTTTTTATAATTCCCGCAAAGGGAGGGGCCGCCCTCGTTCATCTGCGGAGAATAGGAAGATGTGTGGGTTTTTTTTATATTAAAGCTGTTTTTGGGAGAATGTTTATACAAAAATAAATCTTTAAATCTCATAGCGAGCACCTGCAAAAATATAGTATGCCTATATAATACCCCTATTTTGGAAAAGATATACAAGGAAGTAACCCCGCTTGCGAAGAATGAATAAAAATAGTGCAGAACGAACAAACTGAGCCACACAAAGTCCTTTTAGGACTTTGTGTGGGTTACCCGAAGGCGTACGTGGTACGTCAAGAGGCGAAGTTTGTTTGTAGTTTATTGGCATAAAAAAATAGAAATCCGTATTTTTACGGATTTCTACCAAAACTTACAGTTTTTTACGAATGTTTAAATTTTTGTTTGAGTAATTCACGCCAATAAACGGTCGGTGCTGTTTTTAGACGTTCGCTATTAGCAAATCTGTGTGCCCTCAGGTATAGCGTCATCAACGAAGACTACCTTGCATCCACAGGCGTTGTTTGTTCCTGCAAGAAGCATTCCGTTGCTTGTCACACCGGAAAATCTTGCACTCTTGAGATTAGCAACAACGATAATCTTTTTGCCTACAAGCTCCTCGGGCTTGTAATCGTGCTTGATGCTTGAAACAATTACTCTTTCATCGAGTCCGTCAAAAAGTGTAAGCTTAAGACAGTTGTTTGATTTACGTATATCGTTAACCTTAACTATTTTACATACTCTCAAATCCATAAGGGAGAAGGTATCGATATCAATTTCGTCCTTGATTGGCTTAACCTCGTCAGGCTCGCCATAGACCTTTTCCTCTGCAGGAGCTTCCTCAATCACTTCCTCAGCGGGAGGATTTTTTTCAAGCTCTGTCATAGGGGTGGAGAAGTCAAGAAGACTTAAATAGCTCTCCTTATCAACTGCAAAGAGGAAGAGGTAAAGTCTTGGTCCACGTTCCTTATCAATAATAAGCTTGTACACATTCTTGAAGAACTGTCCCTGAATACCCTTAAGCTCCTTGGGATCCATATCCTCGCCGAAGATTTTCTTGGGAATTGCATAAAGCTCTGCATTAAGGTCATCAAGGCTATAACCGTCTGTTTTAAGGAAATTGCAAAGAAGCTCAATTTCCTTTTTCTCTTCGTCTGTAAAGCTATTAAAAAGCTCCCAGTTACGGTATGTGCGAAGACGGTTTACGTTTTCGGGTGAACACTGTTCAAGCCAGAATTTTGCACGCTCAAGTCTGTCGGCAAAGTCAGCATATTTATAGGGAGTGCCGATTTTCTCGAACACTATTTCAAGCATAGGTACATTGAAATTAACCACAGAGCCAAGCTGAACGAGAAGCGACATCGGAACTGTAGCAGGCTTTCTGCCTTCAACAGTAGTGTTGTACATAATAGCTGACGTATGCTCGTCTGCGGCGTTCTCCTCCCACGCGGTCTGCATTTTATCAAATTCAAAATACTGACGAAGTATTCCGTCATCAAAACAGAAGTCAAACGCCTTGAGCGGCTCCGTCTTTGAGTAAAGCCACAAAATAACCTCCGGCTGATAAAGCTTTAAAAGAGTTTCAGGTGTAAGGTTAAGTCCTGATGACCCTGACATTTTACCGGTAGTTCCTTTTATACCGATAAATTCATAACCCTGGAAAAGGGGCGCCTCGTAGCCGAAAATCTGTTTTGAAATATCCTTGCTTGTATCGTAGCTGCCGTTTCTGGCTGCGTGATCCTTTCCGCCCGGCTCAAAGTCAACACCCTCGTACATCCAGCGCATAGGCCAGTCAATCTTCCACGCAAGCTTGCAGTTAAAGTCCTTTGTAAAATCAAACTCTCCGCTATGACCGCACTCGCAGGAGAACTGCGCAACGGTGCAATCGTCTGAAAGAGAATGAATTTTTGTCGTGTCTTTGCCGCAAACAGGGCAGTAGATGCTTACGGGGTAATACGCCTCACGCTCACCCTCCTGCGCATCCTGAGTACGGTGAGAATCGAGAATATCAAAAATTTCACCACGCTTACGAAGTGCGTGAAGAATATGCTCAACATATTTTCCGCTCCTGTACATTTCTGCCTGATGGCGATAATCCATTTCAATACCGAATTTTACAATTGATTCTTCAAATTCCTTTTCGAAATACTCGGCATATGTTTTTATTTCGGGGCTATCCGCAAAGGGGTTTTCAACGTCAACATAGGGCTTGCCGATATGCTGCTCCATATCATCGCGCACCTTTGCAACATTAACGGGAACTTTTCTGAGTCTGTCAAATTCGTCCCAGGAGAAAAGAAGCCTTGCCTTGCGTCCCATTTTTCTAAGAGCACGCACAACAAAGTAGCTTGTTGCAATATCACGGAAATTTCCGATATGAATAGAACCTGACGGGCTGATACCTGCGGCGCAGACATACTCATCCTTGTCAGGGTTACGCTCAATAATTCTTTTTGCAATTTCTTCTGACCAATGCATTAATCATCATCCTTTTAATAGTTACTAACCACTTAATTATAACGGCTTTTTCATAAAATGTCAATCAAATTTATGGCAGTATAGCGGAGGAATGCAGAAATTTTGGAAAAAAGATTGACAAATGTAAAAATATGTGCCATAATAAATACGTTAATTTCATAAAGGCTAAGCGAAGTATGCAGGAAAAGGCGTAAGCCGCCGAAGGAGTAACACTCTCAGGTGCTGTAAAGGTAAAGACTGCAGACGGATAGCGCTCCGGAGAAGTCCGCTTCTTATTAAGAAGCAAGAGGATGCCGAAGGTGCAAGGCTCCCAGGTATGGGGGCTAATCTCTCAGGCAAAAGGACGGAGGTACAGGTCTTAATCGGCTTTTAGTTACTGTGCGGAGTTTTTGTATTGTTCAAAAACTCCGTTTTTTATTTCGTTTGGCGAAAGGAGTATTTTTTATGGTAAACTTTTTTGAATGGCTGACAAACTTTAATAATGACATTAACAGTTTTGTCTGGGGCAAGGGATTATACCTGCTTTTGGCTACAGGTATTATTATGACAATCCTTACGGGTGTTTTGCAGATTACACATATCGGTCACTGGTTTTCTGAAACACTTGGAAGTCTTTTTAAAAAGGATGTTTCAGGTCACGTAAAGGGAAAATCAATTTCACAATTTCAGGCACTTTGTACTGCACTTGCGGCAACAATTGGTGTAGGTAATAT
>JAZODM010000069.1:0-19838 GCA_045596985.1 Clostridia bacterium | reverse complement strand
AAGCAAAAGTCAAGTATTTTTTTTATATTTTTTCAAATGTTTCCAAAAGATATTCAAGCGCTTCTATATAGCCACCAAAGCCCTTTCCGCAAATGGTTTTTTCAGCAATCAATGACACATAGGAAAAGGCACGAAATTTTTCTCTTTCATCGATATTTGAAATGTGTACCTCCACCGTCGGAATAGCAACAGCCTTGAGCGCATCAAGGATAGCTACACTAGTATGTGTATATGCGGCAGGATTTATTATAATCCCATCTGCATTTTTATATGCCTGCTGAATTTTATCTACAATTTCTCCCTCGTGATTCGACTGAAAGAACTCGACATTGCATCCAAGCTCCTCTGCACGTGTCTTTATCAACAAAATCAAATCATTATAGGTAGACTTTCCATAGATGTCAGGCTCTCTTATCCCGAGCATATTAAGATTAGGGCCGTTTATAACAAGTATTTTCATAATTTCCTCCATCTATTCCATTTTCAGAATTTTTATAGCCTGCTGCGCCGTTTTCTGATATGTTTCGAGCGATTTCACCTCGGCGTGGGCAAATTTTTTATAAAGCATCGCTCTTTTTTCATATAAGGCTCTTAGCCCCTCTATTCCGCCGCGTGAAAGGGGTCTTCCCTTTGTTTCAAGCTTTTCAAGCTTTCTGTCAATATACAAAACTGTGCCGTTTTGGTGCATAAGGTCATAATTCCCCTCGACAGTAACTGCGCCGCCGCCCGTTGCGATTACGCAACCGCTCAAGGTACAAAGCTCTGACAAAACCTCGCTTTCTATTGCGCGAAAATGCTCTTCCCCAAACTTTTCTATAAGCTCTTTGGGGGATGCACCTTTTTTTGTAATCTCCTCATCGCAGTCGTAAAAGGGTCTTTGAAGAAGCCTCGCCATTTCTTTTCCCACACTGGACTTTCCACATCCGGGCATACCTATCAGAATAATGTTTTTTGTTTGTTTTTCAATATTACTTTTTATTTCTTCAATTTTAAAATCGGGGACTGTTTTTCCCGTGAAAATTTCACACGCCCGTTTTGCCTGCGCAACAAGCATACCAAGTCCGTTTACAGTTTTTATACCCATCCTTTGCGCATCAAGTATAAGCTTTGTTTTTGCAGGATTGTATATAAGCTCATACACTGCCTCGCACTTTTTAAACTGCGTTATATCAACTGCGCTCTCACCCGAATTGGGGTACATTCCCACAGGGGTTGCATTTACAACGATTTGCGCATTGTAAAATCGCTCCAAATCCCCTGAATTTATATCTTCCCTCGTAATAATGCTGATACTCTTTGCGCCCATATCCTCGCACACGCACACAACTGTTTTTGACGCACCGCCTTTTCCTATTACGGCAACATCCTTGCCGGCAATTTCTACGCCCGCCTCGGTTACAAGATAGCAAAAGCCGTAGTAATCGGTATTATATCCGCAAAGTCTCCCGTCCTTGTTTACGATGGTGTTTACAGCACCGATTTTTTGTGCCTCGGGTGAAAGCTCATCAAGATAATTCATTACATCTGTTTTATATGGAATTGTCACATTAAGACCGTCAAAATCCCTTTCTTTCAAAAAACCTTCGAGTTCATTTTCCAAAAGCTCCTTATATTCATACGAATAATCGGAAAGAGCATTATGAATTGGCTTTGAAAACGAATGGGAAAGCTTTTTTGCAATCAAAAAACATTTCATTATAATCAATCCTTAAAACCTTCTTTTGCGAGATGATGGCTTTGCCATCATCTATTACGCTTCTCTGTAGCTACCAAGATATTTAATGTTATTAGCGCCCAGCGAATATTCAAGCTGATCAATGATGGACGGCAGCTTTTCCGAATAAATTGATACGTCTATATCAAAATAGAACATAAATTCAAAATCGCTTTCAGGAATGGGACGGCTTTCAAGCTTTATTATATTAATACCGAGCGAATAGAAATTTGCAATTACACTGTAAAGAGCACCTGCACGATGCGGTGTTTTTATAAGAAGACTTGTTCTGTCTGCCCCGGGGTAGATTTCAAGATTTTTTGAAAAACAGATAAAGCGTGTATAGTTGTTTTTCGAATTTTGTATGTGCGGTTTTATAATTTCAAGATTATATTGCGATGCACACAGTTCAGAGGAAATTGCGGCAACAGTATTACTTTGCGCCTCGGAAACCTTTTTTGCCGCAATCGCAGTATTTTCACATTCTGTAATCTTCACGTCACGCCCGAGAGAAGCGAGGAAATCGCCCGACTGGCTGATTGCCTGCGGATGCGAGAAAATTTCCTTAATATCTTCCATTTTTGCGCCTTTCTTTGCAAGAAGATTGTGTTCAATCTGCATTTTTGTACTGCGGACAATACTGAATTTATGCTCACTCATAAGATTATAAATCTGTGTTACACTGCCTGCACTGCTGTTTTCAAGCGGAACTACACCATAACTGCAAAGCCCGCTTTCAACCGCCTGAAAAACAGCCTCAAATGACTGACAGTACATAATTGACGGCTTTTCAAAAATCTTCTGACACGCTGCAGAGGAATGTGCGCCCTCTATACCCTGACATGCAACTATTGCCTTTTCAGGGAAAAGCTGAGGTGTGTTTTGCGTTGCCCTTTTAATAGATGCTGAAAGTCCTGATGCAGGCGCAATCGCCTTGCTCTGATAACTACGGCTAAGCTCAAGAATGGAGCTATAGAGCCTTCTCGTATAATCGCCGAACTCCTCGCCTGCTTTTTCCTCAACCTTTTCAAGGAGCTTTCTCTCCCTTTCGGCATCATATACATTCATACCGTTTTCTTTTTTATATGCGGCAACTTCCTTTGCCACATTCATTCTTTTGACGAAAAGCTCTACAAGCTCTTTATCAATATTATCAATTTCTTTTCTGCACTCCTGAAGATCCATATCAAAGACTCCTTTACAAAACTAAATCTGCAATCGCTATTGCCGCTGCCGCTTCAACACATACGGTGGCACGCTTTACTATGCACGGGTCGTGCCGTCCTTTTATTTCAAGAATTGTTTCCTCTTTTTTTGAAAGAGATACACTTTGCTGAGGCTTTGAAATCGACGGCGTAGGCTTAAACGCCGCACGGAAAATTATCGGCATTCCCGAGGAAATTCCTCCTAAAATACCGCCATGGTTATTTGTCTTTGTTACAATCTGTCCGTCCTTTATACAGAAGGGGTCGTTATTCTCACTTCCGCAGAGGCGCGCGCTCTCAAACCCTCTGCCAAACTCAATTCCCTTAACAGCAGGGATTGCAAACACAACGGAAGAAATTCTGCCCTCTATTCCGCCGAAAAGCGTATCCCCAAGACCGGGCGCAATACCGCAAATGGCACACTCCACAGTGCCGCCCACACTGTCACCGTCTGCGCGTGCATTTCTGATGCACTCTTTCATAAGCTCGCCCTGATTTTCGTTAATCACGGGGAAATCTCTGCCGCCTACAAAGTCATCCTTCGTAACATTTACAGCATCAAATGCATCATCCGTAATATCGCCTACCGATGCAATGTGCGCACCGATATATATTCCCTTTTCCTCGTATAACTGCATAAGAAGACCGCCTGCAACGCAAAAAAGCGCCGTAAGTCTGCCCGAAAACTGTCCGCCGCCCGCCACATCGCGGCTATCTCCGAATTTTGCCCACGCTGTAAAATCGGCGTGCCCGGGGCGCGGAACGTCGCGCAGATTTTCGTAGTCCTTTGAGCGGGTATTGGTGTTTTCTATTATGGCACAGATGGGTGCGCCGCACGTTTTTCCGCCTGCAATACCGGAGGAAAAAATGACCTTGTCAGCCTCTTTTCGCGGAGTGGAAAATTCGTCATTTCCCGGTGCGCGCCGTGCCATAAATGCAGCAAGCTTTTCCTCGTCCACCTTAAAGCCGGAGGGAAACCCGTCTATTATAACGCCCATTTTTTCTGAATGGGACTGCCCGAACAGTGTTATTTTTATTTTATTTCCAAATGAAAAGCTCATTGGACTTTTCCTCCCAGCATACTGAATTTTTCATAAAAGTCGGGGTATGACTTTGACACCGCCTGCGCAACATCTATTACTACATTCTCTTTGCAAAGGGTTGATGCAATTGCACCGCTCATCGCTATGCGGTGGTCATTCGCACTTGTAACGCACCCTCCGCGCAAGAAAGATTTTGAAACTGTTATTGTTTTTTCATCAGCCGATATATTCGCGCCCAGCGATGAAAGCATATCAAGCGTTGTTTTAACGCGGTCGCTTTCCTTTTCACGCAGTCTTTCTATATTTTTCAGCACCGTCGTTCCCTCTGCAGCAGTTGCCGCAACGCAGATAATGGGAACAATATCGGGAATGTCGGCACAATCCACCTCCACTGCCCTGAGGGGTGATTTATATACCGTCACACAATCCCCGTTACGCGTGATGTGTGCGCCCATATCGCGCAACACGTCAATAATGGCGCTGTCCCCCTGCAGGGTATCTGCGCGAAGGTTTGTGCAGCATATTTTTTCGCTGCTTCCCACTGCACCTGCAACAAGCCAGAACGCGGCATTTGAGTAATCGCCCTCAATCACTGTTTCCGTGGGGGAGGTATAGCGCTGACCCTTTGCCACAGCGTAGCCTTCATCTGTTTTTTTCACCGATATACCAAACTGTTTTTGTATATCGGTCGTTATATCTATGTAGGGCGCACTTTTAAGCTCGCCTATAATTTTTATTTCTCCGCCGCCGCAAATACCGAGTGCAAGGAGAAGCCCCGTAATAAACTGCGAGCTTATATCCCCGGGGATTTCAAACACATCTCCCATGAGTGCGCCGCTTATTTCCAGAGGAAGAAATGCGTCCTGCGGATGCTTCGTTTCTACTCCGTGGCTGTTTAGCGCATCTAAAAGCGGTGCAAGCGGTCTTTCGCCAAGTCGTGCCGCCCCGATAAATTTGCAGCGCCTTCCGAGCGTTGCCGCAAACGGGAGCATAAAGCGCAGCGTAGAGCCGCTTTCCCCGCAGTCAAGGATGCACTGCGTATCATCATCTTCCGTTTTGTCTATCGGATATACCGTAACAAAGCCGTCACCGTATTCAAATTTTGCGCCAAGCGCCTCAAGGCACGAAGCCGTTGCCTTCGTATCCATAGAAAACGAATCGCATATTATTTTTGTCGGTTTTTCACTTGCCGCGGCGCAGATAAGCGCGCGGTGCATACACGATTTTGACGGCGGCGCACTGACTGTTCCGTTTAAAACGGACGGTGAAAGTGTGACCTTCATACCATTACTCCATTCCTTCTGTAAATATATCAAGAAGCTCGTTCATACTGACCTTAACCACGTCACATTCCCCCATCGAAAGGGGCACTACGAGGTTAATTGTGCTGCCCTCTGCTTTCTTGTCAGCGCGTGCTATATGAAGAAGCTCCGACGGAGCATAGCTGCACGATATCGTGAGGGAGAATTTTTCAAGCATTTTCATAAGTATATCACACGTGCCTTTTTTGCACAACCCTCTCTTTTCCCATGCCTTTGTTACAATATACATCCCTATTGCTACACATCGTCCGTGCGAAAGGGTAAACTGTGCCGCCTTTTCAATTGCGTGCCCTGCCGTGTGACCGAAATTGAGTATTCGCCTTACACCGCCTTCAAATTCATCCTCGCACACAACATCACGCTTTATTTCCACACATCTTGTTACAATCTCTTCAATATTGTTTTGTGTATTGCCAAGGAGCAGCGTGTCTATGCCGCGCCCCCTTATCATTGCATATTTTATAACCTCTGCCATTCCGTCAGCGAAAAATTCTGTCGGCAGTGTATCGAGTACGTCAGGGTCAAACACCACCAAATGGGGCTGATAGAACGCGCCTGCAAGGTTTTTTCCGTAGTCAAGGTCTATTGCCGTTTTTCCGCCTACGGAAGAGTCAACCGCGGCTAAAAGCGATGTCGGAACTTGCACAAAATTTATTCCGCGCATATATGTTGCCGCGCAAAATCCTGTTAAATCGCCCGTAACTCCGCCACCCAGCGCAAAAAGCGTATCCTTTCTGGTAAAATGCTCTTTCGCGAGGAAGTTAAGTATATCAATGAATGTTTGTGCATTTTTTGAAGTTTCCCCTGCCGTAAATACGTACTGCGCCACATCAAAGCCTTCGCTCTCAAGCGAAGCTTTCACCCTCTCTATATAAATGGGGGCAACATTGCAGTCGCTGACGATGCACGCCCTTCCTGAAAGTCCTGTTTCCTTTGCAAAGCTTCCGACTTTATCGATTGCGCCGCGCTCTATTATAACGTCATATTCTTTTGAAGCATTAACTCTGATTTTTCTCATATCAACCAATACTTTCCTTTATAATTGTTCCTTCGTTAAGAAGTGCCGTTAGTGTTTCTCTGTCATTTTCCTTTATAGCCCTGCTGTATTTTTCAAGCTCGGCAATAATGCCGTCAATTTCAGATGCGATGTTCTCACTGTTATCAAGGAAAAGCTCCGCCCACATCGAGCTGTTAAGCTTTGCCACCCTTGTAAGGTCGCGGTAGCTGCCTGCCGAAAAGCCCTTGTGTACACGCGCGTTGGGACTTTTTACATATGCATTTGATACAACGTGTGCAAGCTGCGAGGTGTATGCAATTATTCTGTCGTGCTCGGCGGCGTTTGTTATCGTCACACTTTTAAAGCCGACCTTTACCAAAAGCTCTTTAAGTGCCTGCAGCACCTCCAGCTTTTCGTCCTTTGCAGGAACTAAAATCATCGATGCCTTATCAAAAAGCGATGCGCGCGAATACTTAAACCCCGAAAACTGTGTTCCTGCCATCGGGTGTCCGCCTATAAAGCAGAAGCCGTATTTTTTTGCAAGGCTAAAGCCTTTTTCACATACGGCGCGCTTTGTTCCGGCGCAGTCAACAACAACCGTATTTTTTCCGATATGCGGGGCAAATTTTTGGAGGAAGTCCTGCGTTGCCTTTGGATAAAGTGCGATAAAGATGTAGTCACACTCTGTTATGTTATTCTCGTTCATTATGCCGTCCATCGCATCTACAAGCTTTGCACGCATAATGGTTGTGTTGTCAATATCGTATCCGAGTACCTGCGCATCGGGAAGGGCACGAAACGCCTTTGCCAGCGACCCTCCTATAAGGCCTAATCCTGCTACCGCTATTTTCATCGTCAATCTACTCCTTTTAAGAAGCTTATCTTATCGCTTCAAGAACTCTTTTCACTGCCGCTGCAGTATCGGCAAACTGCTCGGGCGTAAGTGACTGTGCACCATCGCAAAGCGCACGCTGCGGATTGTTGTGCACCTCTATCATAAGTCCGTCTGCACCTGCCGCCGCAGCACTCAGGGCAAGGGGTTTTACAAGTCTTGAAACACCGCACGCATGGCTGGGGTCAACAATAACCGGAAGATGTGTAAGCTCATGAAGTGCAGGCACTGCCGAAATGTCGAGCGTGTTTCTCGTTGCCGTTTCATACGTTCTGATGCCCCGCTCGCACAGGATTATATTTTCATTACCCTCACTCATAATATATTCGGCACTCATCAAAAGCTCTTTAAGTGTATTTGCAAGTCCTCTTTTTATAAGAATGGGCTTTTTCGTTTTTCCAAGCTCCTTGAGCATTTCAAAGTTCTGCATATTTCTTGCTCCGACCTGAATAATATCAACGTCCTCAAACAGGGGAAGGTGCTCTGCACTCATAATCTCTGTCACGATGGGAAGCCCCGTTTCCTTCTTCGCCTCCAAAAGCAGCTTAAGTCCGTCTGCACGAAGCCCCTGGAAATCATAGGGGGAGGTTCTCGGCTTAAACGCACCGCCGCGCAAGAAGTCTGCACCTGCTTTCTTTACCGCCTTTGCAACCTCTATTATCTGCTCCTCGCTTTCAATCGAGCAGGGGCCTGCAATTATGCCGAAGTGTCCGTCGCCCAATTTCACGCCGCCTGCCTCAACACAGGTGTTTTCAGGGTGGAATTTTCTGTTTGCATTTTTAAACGGCTCTGTGACACGGGTAACCTGCGACACAATGTCAAGTCCCTCTAAAAGCTCGGTGTCAATCCTGCTCGTATCACCGATAAGTCCGAGCACTGTCTGGTATTCACCTGCAGAAATGTGTACCTTCACATTCTGCCCCTCTATCCAGTTTACAAGGTTATCAAACTGCTCTTTTGCCGCATTGTTGTTTACTACTACTATCATTTTTCTGCACTCCTTCGATAAAGACAAAATTGCTGCCGCAATTTCCAATGTAATAAAATAGGTCCTGCAGTGATTGTCACTGCAGGACCGAAAATTTAAACATTTTCTTATTATTCGCAGCACAAATCACTTTTACTTTGTAAGCAGATAAAGTAAAAGTAGTAATATGCAGCTGCAAATACAACTAAGCTCATGTCTTTTCTCCTTTAAAAAATTTCCTACGCTCATATTAGCACAATTACCCGTGCCTTGTCAATCAAATTTTTAAATTTTACCCAAAAGTGCACAAAACAGTTAAAAATTTTGCCTTTAGGAGCAATAAATGTTAAAGTTATTCATTTTCTTCGACATTTTCGCTGCGGTTACTGAGCGTTACTTTTAATACCTTTTCCTCGTAGCCTGATTCTCCGCCGGGGATTTTTACGGTCACTTCAATCTTTTCGCCCGCTTTGTAATATCTTAATCTTTCCTGAAGCTGCGCAATCGTTGTAACGGCATATCCGTCAAACTTTGTTATTACGTAGCCCTTTTTAATTCCCGCCTTCTGCGCGCCAAGGTTTTCCATCACAGACTCAACAAACACACCTACCGGTATACCAAAGGTCTGCGACATTGATGAGGAAACATCTGCGCCCGTTATTCCTAAAAAGCCCTGCTTTTCCTCATCAACCACGCTGCGTGTACGTCTGAGCATCAGCTCGTCAATTATGCTGCCGACATCTGAAATCGGGATAGCATATCCCATTCCCTCAACGCCCGTTGTAGCAATTTTTACGGAATTAATACCGATTACATTTCCCTGCATATCAAGGAGCGCGCCGCCACTGTTTCCCTGATTAATTGCCGCATCCGTCTGAATAAAGGAATTTGTAACAAGGGAAGAGCCGTCTGCACTTTCCATTGTAATTTTTCTGTTAACTGCACTGATTATTCCCGTTGTAACAGACTGACCGTAGCCAAGTGCGTTACCGATTGCCACCACCTGATCGCCGGGCTTTAATGCACTGGAATCCCCTATTGTGGCAACCTTAATCTGAGCGAGAACATCGGCAGGAATATCCTTAAGCGCAACTGCAATCACTGCTAAGTCCTTGTCTGAGTCATATCCCTTTACAATCGCAGTGGGGATATCCTCACTTTCAAGAATTGATTTTTGCGAATTTGCACCGCCCTCTTGTGCCTGCATCTCAAGCTTACTTTCAACGGGACTGAACACAACGCTAAGCTCCTTGGAATTTGCTACAACGTGGTAGTTTGTAACGATAAGAAGCTCCGTATCGTTTTTACCTATTATTATACCGCTGCCCGAACTTGTGCTCTCCTGCGAATATTTACCAAAAAACGTCATAACATCAGAAACACTGCGGTTAGTAATTGCAACAATCGCCGGCATACACGCATCTGCAATTGCAGTAACACTCGAAAGCTCTCCCGAAGATGTGCTTTCCGCCTTGTTAAGTGCTACATTTGTAGAGCCTATGGAAATTTTGGACATTCCAATCTTTGTTGAAATGCTGCTTGAAAAGCCAAATGCCGTGCCAAACACAAGCCCTGCCACCAGAGAAAGGGCGATTACCTTTGCCCACTTACCTGCCTTTTTCTTTTCCTTGCGTGTCAGTGTAAATTCGGGCATAGCCTCCGTCTTCTCTTCTTCCTGGGTAAAGGCTTCTTGCGTTTGCTCCCGCTCTTCTTCCAAAACGGAGCTTTCCTGTTCTTTTTCTTCCTCGTTGATGACTTCACCCTCTATAATACTGTTGTTTTCAAATTCGTTATTCATAATACTTCCTCCCCACAAATTATATGAATTACTTTCTTTTTTCTATTATATCATAAAATATAATTACATACAAACATTATTTAAATTATGAATTTTTTTTGAATTTCTTCACTATTTTCACAAAAAATGGTTGCATTTTTGATTTTTGTGCAGTATAATAACGTAGGAGTTGATATTCCTCCTTAGCTTGGTCGGTGTGCTACGCGGGCTGTTAACTGGAACGAGCCTGACTGCTGCCGGTGGCAGATGAAAGGAGAGCGAGTTCGGAGAAAATAGGGAGCAATGCGAGCGGTAGCAAAGCAGTGCGACCATATTTTGGAGTGGTCGTTGGTTCGAACCAACGATATGTATTTTTCTTCACAATTTAATATTCCTCCTTAGCTCAGTCGGTAGAGCACGCGGCTGTTAACCGCGTTGTCGTTGGTTCGAGTCCAACAGGGGGAGCCACAAAGTAAAAGAGAGTACCAAAAGGTACTCTCTTTTACTTTGTGCTTATCTCATTGACTTCGTGCAAAGTTTAACGCGGATTAACAGCCGCGTGCTATATCGACTGAGCGCGGCGAAGGAGGTAGTCTGCACTATCTCGTTGGTTCGGTGCTAAACTTACTACTGAAAAAGTTGACAAAAAATGTACGTCCCTAAATGTCCCTACTGAAAAAGTTGACAAAAAATGTACGTCCCTAAATGTCCCGGCAGCTAAACCGTTCGACTCTTCCACAAGCACCTTGTCCCCATAGCACTCGTTTACGGCTTTCTTACGGAATTTTTGTAGTTGGTGGGAGTCATATTGGAAATTTTTTTAAAGACGGCTGAAAAATAGTGCGGATTATCAAAGGCAAGTAAATCTGAAATCTGGGTAAAGTTATATCTTTCTTCACGTATCAATTTTTTCGCCTCGCGAATTTTATTCATAAGAATATACTCTAAAATGGTATAACCGGAAACCGTTTTAAAAATTTTTGAAAGATATGTACGAGAATAGTTTAATTCGCTGCAAATTTGGTCGACGGAAATCTTGCTATATGTGTTATCCTCAATTATATGAAGTATCTGAGAAACAATATGATTTTCCATACTTTCTTTTGATGGAAAAATCCGCAAGTCATGGTTGTCATTTTCGCTTCGTATGAGCATTATCAAAAATTGCTCCAAGTAGGTTTTAATCATCTGCTGCCCGCCAATAGGTGGATTTTCTTTAAGTTCCAGCTTTATATCTTCGGTTGCCATAGAGTTAAAGGTCTGAGAATACTCTTCTATGATAGTGGAGATATATTTTTTTAATTTGGAAGGTACTGTCATGGTTTTGCCTTTGAAAAAGCTCATAGCTTTGGAAGAACAGACAAAAGAGATGACAAATACATTAGCAGCAGTTTCTTTATCCGTTTTGAGGGTGTGAAACTCATTAGGCTTATGGAAAATAATTTCACCTTGCTTTAGCTGAAACTCCTTATTATTCGCTTTTATTTTCACGTTTCCGGCATCTACATATACCATTTCCCAGAAATTATGACTTTCTCCGTCATAAGAAAAGTTTTTGTCAAATTCATAATAATGAATGGTAACAATTTTTGTTATGCTGATCAGATTTGCAATTTTATGTTTTATATAATTTAACTTCATTTTATATCACCTTGTTTACAAAATTATACTTTTTAGATAAAAAAATATATTCCAATCATCCTTCTTGTATTCTATCATATAAGTAACAAAGAATCAAGGAGGTATTTATATGAAAAAAGGAATTAGTATATGGTCTTTTGCCGAAACAGACCTGAGAAAATGTATGGAGCTTGCAAAGGCTGCAGGATTTGACGGCTTGGAGCTGGCACTCGATGAACACGGGGCTGTTTCAATGGACTCAACAAAAGAAGATATAATGAAGGTTAAGCAAATGGCAGACGAGGTTGGCATTGAGCTTTACAGTATTGCCTGCGGTCTTTACTGGACTTATAATTACACATCAGCAAACGAAGAAAATGTAAAACGCGCAAAAGAAATCACAAAGAAGCAGTTGGAGGTAGCCTCATGGCTCGGCTGCGATACTATTTTGGTAGTTCCCGGCGCGGTTGAGGTTGCATTTGACCCCGGCGAAGTCGTTGAATATGATGTAGCGTACGAGCGTGCTTTGTCGGCACTTCGTGAGCTTGCTCCCGTGGCAGAAAGCTTAAAGGTAGCTATCGGCGTAGAAAACGTATGGAACAGATTTTTGCTTTCTCCGATGGAAATGGCAGAATTTATTGATAAGGTTGGCAGCGATTATGTAGGCTCATATTTTGATGTTGGAAATGTTTTATTCAGCGGCTACCCCGAACATTGGATTAAGATTTTAAACAAAAGAATCAAGAAAGTTCACTTTAAGGATTACAGACGCGCAGCAGGCGATTTACACGGCTTTGTAGACCTTCTGGCGGGTGAGGTGAACTGGCCCAAGGTTATGGAGCAGTTAGAAAAGATAGGCTATGACGGTTGGGTTTCAGCAGAAATGCTTCCGCCTTACACACATTACCCCGAAACAATTGTTTACAACACATCAAATGCGATGGATAAAATATTAGGGAGGAAATAATTATGTTAAAAGTTGGTTTAATTGGTTGCGGCTTTATGGGAACAATGCACGCTAATTGCTATAAGAGCATTGAGGGTGTAGAGCTTGTTGCGTTTGCAGACATAAGACGCGAAAATGCAGAAAAACTGGCAGAGGGAACAAATGCTGTTATTTACGGTGACGGCTATGACTTGATTAAGGATGCACAGGTAGATATCATTGACATCTGCTTACCTACATATCTCCACTGCGAATATGCAATTGCTGCAATGGATAAGGCTAAATATGTTTTTGTAGAAAAACCCGTTGCATTGACACAGGAACAGGGCGCGCAGATGATTAAAAAAGCAGAAGAAACAGGCGCCTGCGTTCAGGTTGGTCAGGTTATAAGATTCTGGGATGAATATGTAAAGCTTGCAGAAATTATAGCATCCGGCAAAATGGGCAAAATCATCAATGCAAACTTCAGAAGAATCAGCCCCGTACCCACATGGGGGTGGAATGACTGGCTGTTGAAGAACGAGCTTTCAGGCGGTGCAGCACAGGATTTACATATTCACGATATGGATTATGTATTGTCCTTATTCGGAAAACCCGGCAATATAAAATCAGTTAAAAATATTATCGGCGAAAAAGCTTCATACATCAATTCACTTTTAAGCTATGATGATTTTGTTATCAGTGTAGAAGGCACATGGGGATTGCCCGAAACCCATCCTTTTGAGGCAACCTTCAGAGTTGTGTTTGAAAATGGTGTAGTAGAAAACGCCGGCGGTAAGTTTATGCTTTATACAAACGATGCTGCCGAAGAAATCAAAATCGAGAAAACAGAAGGCTTGGGAGAAGGCTTTGACGGCGGAAATATATCCGACTTAGGCGGATACTATAACGAGCTGGTATATTTCACCAATTGTGCTAAGCAGAAAACAAAGGTAGAAAAAGCTACGCTGGAAGATGGCGTATCATCCTTATGTTATGTGCTGGAGGAAATAAAAAATGCTTAGAATCGGGATTGTAGGCTGCGGAAATATTTTTACTATGCATGCAACAAGCGCGCATCATTTAAAAAATGCACAAATAGTTGGTGTTTGTGATATAAAAAAGGACAGGGCAGATAAAGCGGCAAAAAAATATCAGTGTAAAGCCTATTATGATTATAAAGAATTGATTAATAAGGAGATTATAGATGTGGTACATATTTGTGTACCGCACTATCTTCATCCGATTATCTCAAAATATGCCATCGAGGCAGGCGTTAATGTTCTTTGCGAGAAACCGATGAGCATCAAGTATGAGGATGCAGTGGAAAATGTTGCACTTGCAGAAAAAAACGGGGTAAAATACGGCATTATTTTTCAGTGCAGATACAATGATTCGTCAAAACTTGTTAAAGAAAAAATCGAAGATGGCACTTTAGGTAAAATAATTTCTGCCAGAGTTGTTTTAACATGGTGCAAGCCTGATGAATATTACAGCTTGTCCGATTGGAAGGGCACGTGGGATAAAGAGGGCGGCGGAGTTTTAATTGATCAGGCAATTCACTCTGTTGATTTAGCAAATTGGTTCATAAATGATGAGGTTGAAAGCGTTCAGGCACATATGTCAAATCGCGGACATTCCATTATGGAGGTAGATGATACCGCTGAAGGATTTGTGCGCTATAAGGGCGGTGCGACGCTCGGTTTCTGGGCTATGAACAATTACGGCTGCGACGAGCCTATCGAAATCCGTCTTTTCTGTGAAAACGGAAAGGTAACAATGGATTATGACAATGCAGAAATTGTGCTCAATGACGGACAGCGTTTTTCTGCAAAAACAACCGTAGACCCTGATGTAGTATATGAAGATGGTAAGGATTATTGGGGTTTTCAGCATGTTCGTGAAATTGCAGATTTTTATGATGCGGTTGAAAATGACAGAGAGCCAACTATAAGCGGTAGAGAGGCTCTGAAAATCCAAAAGTTGATTTGCGAGATTTACGAAAAGGGAACTAAAAATTTCGAAAAACATGTAACTAATTAAATGTTTTAAATGACAACCCGATAGTGGGTTGTCATTTTTGTTTTCATATGCTATAATTGATACATAAGAAAAGGCAGCACAGTCCGGAGGATATAATATGCAATTAATAATAAGATTATTTGGTGTTTTGGGACTAATTTTAAGTGTAATTCCGTTTCAGTTTAAAAAGCATAAGCACATTGTACTATGCAAAATGGCTTCGTGTCTTGCTTTTTCGACACAGTACTTTTTGCTTGGGCCGGCGGCATATACCGGGGCATGGATGGATCTGATTTCGGCGCTGCGGAATTTTTTATTTTATAAATTTGTGGACAAGAAGATTTCCACTCTGCCACTTATTCTGGTTTTTTCAGCACTGGTTTTATTTTTAGGTATTCAATCGTGGGTAGGATGGGTGACTCTTTTAGCGCTTATTCCTAAGCTTTTGACAACGGTATCCTACGGATTGAAAAACGAACGTATGCTGCGCCTTATTACGCTGCCATCATGTCTTTTCTGGATAGCCTATAACTGTTTTGTGGGAAGCTTTGAAGCTGCAATCAGCGATTTTTTGACGTTTGTATCGCTTATAATTGCGATTTACAGATATGATATCAGAAATGGCCATAGGCATAAGGGGGTCGAACCCAATATGCCTATGGAAAAGGCATCTGGGATATCGGTTGACAGATGAAGACAGTATTCATATAAAATCGTTCGTGACGCGTCAATGTTTGCACATCAGTTGATTTTGGAGCGTGAATACATCGTTCCTCTTGACGCAATACTTGAAATATTAAAGCCGGGCGAGAGTAGAACATACCATCTTAAATTTACGTTTATGGATGAATGATGGCTATTGACACGGCTGTTTAAATATATTAAAATATAATGGTAACGACAGATTAGGGAGGAATAAGTGTGAAAATTAACGGAAATATTATTATTGGTCAGTCGGGCGGCCCGACAGCAGCAATAAACTCTTCGCTGGCAGGCGTATTTTGCGGCGGAAAGAAATTCTGCGACGGAAAAATATACGGAATGAGAAACGGTGTTGAGGGACTTTTAGACGAAAGAATAATTGAGCTTTCAGACTACATAAAGTCCGACCGAGATGTTGAGCTTTTGAAGAGGACACCCTCCTCATACTTAGGCTCCTGCCGTTTTAAGCTTCCCGAGCCGGTAAAGGGAAATGAAGTATACGAAAAGCTTTTCTCCATTTTTGAGAAGTATAATATAAAGGGATTTTTCTACATCGGCGGAAACGATTCTATGGACACTGTGAAAAAGCTGAGCGAATATGCATCCTTTAATGGCAGTGACGTTCGTTTTATCGGTGTTCCCAAGACAATTGACAATGACCTTGTTATCACAGACCATACACCCGGCTTTGGCAGTGCGGCAAAATTTGTAGCAACTGTTACAAAGGAGCTTGTGCGTGACGGTCTTGTTTACGAGATGGAAAGTGTAACAATTGTTGAAATTATGGGCAGAGATGCAGGATGGCTCACCGGTGCGAGTGCTCTTTCAAAGGGCGACGACTGCGAAGGACCTGCAATGGTACTTCTTCCCGAGGTTCCCTTTGACTATGAATATGTTAAAGGACGTATCGCCCAAATTATGAAAACCCAAAAATCAATCGTTATCACTGTATCAGAGGGTGTAAAAACGGCTGATGGAAAATATGTTTGTGAGCTTGGAAGCCAGAAGGGCACTGATACCTTCGGTCATACTATGCTTACAGGAACGGCACAGACAATTGCAACAATGCTTAAAAATGATTTAGGTATAAAAACACGTGCGGTAGAGCTTTCAACACTTCAGCGTTGTGCTTCTCATATAGCATCGCTTACTGATTTAACCGAGTCTGCCGCTGTAGGAGAATATGCAGTAAAAGCTGCAGCAGAGGGACAGAGCGGTAAAATGGCTCTCCTTAAAAGAATATCGGACGACCCGTATATCTGCGTAACAGATACGGCAGATGTTCGTGAGGTTGCAAATCTTGCAAAATCTGTTCCCCTCAGTATGATAAATGAAAACGGAGACCACGTAACAAAGGATTTTATAAACTATGTTCGTCCTCTTATAGAGGGTGAGGTTTCACAGCTTACCGTTAATGGTCTTCCCGAGCATATAAAGTTGGACTAAAAAAGGATTGGTAATATAATGGAAGACAGAACACTAAGAGTTCTCGAATTTAATACTGTAAGAGAAATGCTGAGTGAGCTGGCAATATGCGCCGAAGCGTGTGAACGCTGCGGCGCATTGTTGCCGGTGGACAATATTTATGAAGCACGCAATCTTCTTGCACAAACAAGCGAGGCGCAGATGCTCCTGATCAAAAAAAACGCACCGCCGATAAGCGCTGTCCGCAATATAACAGGTGCTGCAAGACGTGCAGAGGCAGACGGCGTTTTATCTATGGGTGACCTTTTGGGGGTTGCGCACGTGCTGAGGATGACACGTGGGCTTCTTTCGTATGCAGATGAAGATAACTTCCAGGAAAATTATCCACAGCTTTCCACCTTGTTTTCAGCATTATCTGAAAACAAAAAGCTTGAAACAACTATTTTCAGTGCAATTATAAGCGAGGAGGAAATGGCTGACGATGCATCGGGCGAGCTTCTTGCGATAAGGCGCAAAATGCGCTCACTTAACTCCAAAGTGCGTGAAGTTTTAAACGAAATGATACATTCCCCCAAGGTTTCATCACTTCTGCAGGAGCCTATTGTCACTATGCGTGGTGACAGATATGTTATCCCCGTCAAGAGTGAGCATAGGGGAGAGGTGGCAGGTGTCGTACACGACAGCTCTGCAAGCGGTGCTACGCTTTTTATAGAGCCGATGGCGGCAGTTGAGATAAATAACCGACTGCGCACACTTCTTAGCGAGGAAAAAGATGAAATTGAACGCATTTTAGCAGACCTCTCAAAAAAAGTGGCAGAATTTTCAGCACAGATAATAGAGGATTACAAAGCAATTATTGAAATAGACTTTGCATTTGCCAAGGGAAAGCTTGCACTAAAAATGGAGGCAAGTGTTCCCCAGCTTAATTCCGACGGCATTATAAACATCAAAAGAGGTCGCCATCCCCTGATAGATGCAAAAAAGGTTGTCCCCACCGATATATATCTCGGCAGGGATTTTGATACACTTGTAATCACAGGACCCAATACGGGCGGAAAAACAGTGTCGCTTAAAACTTTGGGGCTTTTTACCCTTATGGCACAGTCAGGGCTTTGTATTCCCGCCGCAGAGGGAAGTGAGCTTTGTGTATTTGAAAATGTTTTTGCCGACATAGGTGATGAACAGTCTATTGAGCAATCACTCAGTACCTTTTCCGCACATATGACAAATATCATAAAAATACTTCAGAAAGCAGATTATAAAACACTCATTCTTTTTGACGAGCTTTGTTCGGGAACTGACCCGACGGAGGGTGCCGCCCTTGCAATTGCAATTCTCGAACGGGCGAAGGCTTTGGGTGCAAAGGTTGCGGCAACAACACATTACAGTGAAATTAAGCTTTATGCACTTTCAACCGACAGAGTTGAAAATGCCGCCTGCGAATTTGATGTCGCAAGCCTGAGACCGACATACCGTCTTCTTATCGGCGTTCCGGGTAAAAGTAATGCCTTTGCCATAAGCCGCAGGCTTGGACTCAGTGAAGAAATAATTGAGCACGCACAAACGCATATAGACAGTGAAAACACACGCTTTGAGGATGTTATATCTTCTCTTGAGGAGCACCGTGCAAAGGCTCAGGAGGAGCTTACTGCCGCAAGCGAGGCACGTGCACAAACCCTCGCACAGAAAAAAGAGACACAAAAAGAGCATCAGCGCATACAAACTCAGAGAGAAAAAATCCTTGCTGATGCACGCCGTGATGCAAAAAAGATTTATGAGCAGGCAAAGAGCGAGGCGGATGCAATTGTAAAGAAAATGCAAAAACTGCTTGACGAATCGGCATCGGCAAACAGACGTGAAATCGAGGAAAGCCGCCATAAGCTCCGCCGTGGCGCTGACAAAATGGCTGACAAGCTTTCAGAGGATGTTTTCAAATCAAAATCGTCCCAAAAGCTTGATGCATCGAAAATCAGGCTTGGTCAAAGTGTTGAGGTCACAACAATGGGACAGGTGGGAAATGTCCTTACACTACCCGATAAAAAGGGAGACCTGAGCGTTCAGGTAGGTATTTTAAAGATAAAAACAAACATAAAATCCCTTGCCCCTGCAAAAGAGGAAAAGAAGAAAAAGAATGCGCAAAGCTACATTTCAGGCGAAAGCCGTGCGTTTTCATCCGTTAAGACGGAGATTGATTTGCGCGGGGAAACTGTGGAGGATGCAATACTCCTTGCAGACAAGTATCTTGACGATGCGGCAATGGCGCATCTTGAAAGTGTTACGATAATTCACGGCAAGGGTACGGGGGCACTGCGCAGCGCAATCGGGGATATGCTCCGCCATCATCCGCACGCACGAACTTTCCGTGCAGGACGCTATGGAGAGGGCGAGGCAGGCGTTACCGTGGTTGAGATAAAGTGACCGGATGTAATTTTGATAATAATCGAGAAAAAAACCGTCATATTAGCGCTCTTTATGTCATAAAATGTGTTGACACCGATTTTTTGCAATGCTATAATAATCTATTATAGGATTAAACTGGAGGTTTTATTATGAAAAACGAGTATTTACTTGGCATTTTGGAAAATGTTAAGAAAAAAGATGCGAACGAGCCTGAATTTATTCAGACCGTGACAGAGGTTCTTGAAAGTCTCGAGCACGTTGTTGAAAAACGTCCTGAGCTTGCTACATCAGGTCTTTTTGAAAGACTTGTAGAACCTGAAAGACAGATTCTTTTCCGTGTTCCCTGGGTTGACGACAACGGCAAGGTACAGGTAAACAGAGGTTTCCGTGTACAGTTTAATGGTGCAATCGGACCTTTCAAGGGCGGACTTCGTTTCCATCCTTCCGTTAACCTTTCTATTATGAAGTTCCTTGCGTTCGAGCAGACATTTAAGAATAGTCTTACAGGTCTTCCCATGGGTGGCGGTAAGGGTGGCGCTGACTTCGATCCTCGCGGAAAGAGCGACGCTGAGGTTATGCGCTTCTGCCAGAGCTTTATGACAGAGCTCTCAAAACACATCGGCGCTGATACAGACGTTCCCGCAGGCGACCTTGGTGTAGGTGCCAGAGAAATTGGCTATCTCTATGGCCAGTATAAGCGCCTTCGCAATGAGTTTACAGGCGTTCTCACAGGTAAAGGCCGTTCATACGGCGGCTCGCTTATCCGTCCCGAAGCTACCGGCTTTGGCGCAGTTTACTATGCTGCCGAAATGCTTAAGTCCTTCGGC
>JAZODM010000068.1:0-5087 GCA_045596985.1 Clostridia bacterium | reverse complement strand
GGCAACGGAGGAAAAAGGATGAAAAAGATTATGTCTCTTGTGCTTGCACTTTCTCTTGTGCTTGCACTCACAGCGTGCTCAGGCACAGCAGGAACAAAAATGACAATGGGTACAGGCGGAACAGCAGGTACATATTACGGCTACGGCGGTGTACTCGGTCAGTATATCACCAATAATGCAAATGTTAATGTTACTGTAGTTTCTACAGACGGTTCAAAGGCAAACATTCAGGGTATTGCGGCGGGCAACTATCAGCTTGGCACAGTTCAGTCTGATGTTATGTCATATGCGAGGGAAGGAACACGTGCCTTTGAGCAGGAGGGTAAGGTTGACTCCTTCCGCACTGTTGCAGGTCTTTATGCAGAGGCATTGCAGCTTGTAACAATGAATCCTGATATTAAGAGTGTATATGACCTTAAGGGTAAGTCGGTTTCTATCGGCGCTCCCGGTTCAGGCGTTTACTTTAACGCAATTGACGTTTTAACTGCAGCAGGTCTTAGTGAAAAGGATATTAAGGCACAGTACCAGTCCTTTGCAGACAGTGCAGATGCACTCAAGGACGGAAAGATTGATGCGGCATTTATCGTTGCTGGTGCACCTACCCCTGCAATTACAGAGCTTTGCACAACGAACAGTGCATATCTTGTTCCCATTGACGGTGAGATTGCAGAAAAGATTATGTCAGCATGCCCCTTCTATACTGTATACGAGGTTCCTGCAAACACATATGCAGGACAGGAGGAAACAGTTAAAACAGTTACAGTTAAGGCAACCTTGATTGTAAGCAGCGATGCCTCAGAGGAGGATGTTTATAAGCTTACAGCAGCTATCTTTGATAATGCACAGGCTATTTCCGCAGAGAATGCAAAGGGCGCAGAGCTTAGCCTTGAAAACGCAACAAGCGGTATGACAGTTCCTTTCCATAAGGGTGCTGCAAAATATTTTGAGGAAAAGGGTATTACAGTAGCAGTTGACTGAAATTAGCATAAAAAAGGCTGCGACAAGCTTTGCCGCAGCCTTTTTTCAGTCTTAATGTACCCATAGGAGGAATACAATGTTTTTAGGTAAAAGAAAAAATCCTGCCGAGGCTGAGGCTATGGATCTTCAGGCTGTTATGCAGAAATTTGACCGTGAGTCAAATGTCAGGATTTGGGAAGGGAAAGCAAAGATTGCGGTAAGCTGCATATTGGCGGCATTTTCTTTGTTTTGCATTTACGTAACACTTTTTACAAGCTGGCTGGAGGAAATTCGTCTGACGTCGTTTGTAGCATTTATTATTTTTATAGGATATCTGATGTACCCTGCACGAAAAGGACGTCAAAGGGTTAATTATATACCGTGGTATGATATTTTGCTGATGCTTTGCGGAAGCGGTGCGTTTTTATACTATACGGCAAACGCTATGACAATTATTCAGCAGGGAAGTAATTTTGAGTGGTATCAGATTTTAATAGGTATTGCAGGAATTATATCCCTTGCAGAGGTGTGCAGAAGAAGCGTGGGACTTCCGATAGTTATTGTAGCATCCTGCTTTGTTGTTTATGCACTCATCTGGGGGTTATCAAACCCGACACTCTGGGGCAAGCTTAATTATATCGTCCACTACCTTTTCTATGGTAAAGAGGGAGTTTTGTCCACGCCTATCAATGTTTGCTCCAAATTTATTGTTGTGTTTATTATTTTCGGTGCATTTTTAGAGCGCACAGGAATTGCCGATTTCTTTATAAAAATTTCAAATGCCGTTGTCGGCGGTTTTTCAGGCGGCCCTGCAAAGGTTGCCGTTGTTGCAAGTGCGCTTGAGGGTATGGTTTCCGGCTCTTCTGTGGCAAACACTGTTGGCTCAGGCTCAGTTACCATTCCGCTTATGAAAAAAACGGGTTACAAGGGCGAATTTGCCGCTGCTGCAGAGGCATCTGCATCTACGGGCGGTCAGATTATGCCGCCGATTATGGGAGCGGCTGCATTCCTGATGGCAGACTATGTAGGTGTACCATACAGTAATATAGTAGTGCGTGCGATTTTGCCCGCAATGCTGTACTTTGCCGGTATTTTCATTGCAGTACATCTTGAGGCGAAGAAGGAAGGCTTAAGAGGTCTTACCAAGGAAGAACTTCCAAGGTTTTTGCCCCTTGTTAAGCAGTCATATCTTTTACTTCCGCTTATCATATTGATATATCTTGTGGGCACAAGCACACGTTCTATTCAGTATGCGGCGGCAATTGCGATTGTTGTGGCAATTGTTGTAAGTATATTTAACAAAGAAAACCGCATAACTCCCAAAAGAATTTGGGAGGCGCTTGCAGCAGGCGGTCAGGGAACGATAACCGTTGCCGCAGCCTGCGGTGTTGCAGGAATAATTGCAGGAACAATAACAATGACAGGCCTTGCTAACATAATGATTAACGGTATTGTGGCACTGGCAGGAAGTCAGATTATAGTAGCACTGTTTTTAACAATGCTGTGCTGTATAGTTCTTGGAATGGGTGTCCCCACAACGGCGAACTACTGCATTATGGCGGCAACCTGTGCACCCATTTTAGTGCGTATGGGTGTCCCGAATATTGCGGCGCATTTCTTTGTGTTCTATTTTGGCATAGTGGCAGACCTCACTCCGCCGGTGGCATTGGCGGCATATGCAGGTGCGGCGATAGCGCAGGCAAATCCGATGAAAACAGCATTCACTGCAACAAAGCTTGCAATCGGTGCATTCATTGTACCATATGTGTTTGCGCTTAATCCTGCAATGCTTTTCATCGACACCACAGCATGGGAGGTTATTTTGATAAGCATAACCTCGCTTATAGGAATTTTTGCAGTGTCGGCATCGCTTGAGGGATATTTATGGAAACATATGACCTGGTATCAGCGAGCTTTCAGTCTTGTAGGCGGACTTTTACTGATATATCCGGGTGCTGTTACCGATGCGGTAGGAATAGGTCTTGTGGCAATTATGGTTATTATGCAAAAGGCGACATCGAAATAACTAAAAAAGCAGTTGTAAATTTTTTACAACTGCTTTTTTGAATTATCAGGTATTATAAGGGAATAATTATTGTATCTCGGAAAGAAAGGAATAACTACTATGATTGAGCAGGATACAATAAAGCTTTTGCGTGAATGTGATGCAGGTGTTAAAATGGGTGTATCGTCAATAGACGATGTTCTGGAATATGTGACGAGCGACCGCCTTGAAAAAACTCTTACCGACTGCAAGGAGGAGCACGAAAAGTTGGACCGCGAAATCCAAAGTCTTCTTGACAGGTTTAACGACGAGGGAAAGGAGCCTGCCGCAATTGCTAAGGGAATGAGCTGGATGAAGACCAATATGAAGATAGCGATGAATGAGTCTGATGCTACAATAGCAGACCTTATGACTGACGGATGCAATATGGGGGTAAAATCACTGAATAAGTATTTAAACAAGTATGAGGCTGCAGACGAGGTTTCAAAGGATATTACAAAACGCCTTATAAATCTTGAAGAAAAGCTTGCCGTGGATATGCGCGGTTATCTTTGATAAAACTGTAATTATGCGGAAAGGAGTCTTTGCTTTGAGTAACTCTTTGACAAAGACTCCGTATTGTGTTACAATAGCTTTGTTAAATTAACGGAGGTTACATATATGGACAGAGAAAAGCTTAAAAGCAGACTTGGATTTATACTTATAAGTGCAGGCTGCGCAATAGGAATAGGTAATGTATGGAAATTCCCCTATATGGTAGGTCAATACGGCGGTGGTATATTCGTTTTAATATATCTTATATGTTTGCTTGTTATGGGCGTTCCGGCGCTTAGTGTGGAATTCACCCTTGGGCGTGCCGCACATAAAAGTCCCGTTAAGCTTTATCAGGAGCTTGAAAAGCCGGGGCAGAAGTGGCACATACACGGTTACGCAGCTATGGCGGCAAATTATCTTCTGATGATGTTTTATACTGTTGTAGCAGGGTGGATGATTAAATATTTTGTAATGACGGCACGTGGTGATTTTGTAGGTCTTTCACCTGATGCAATAGAAACGGCATTTGACAATGTATGTGCAGACCCCGTCAGTATGACAGCTTATATGGCAATCACTGTTATAACGGGCTTTCTTGTTTGCGGTATGGGCGTGCAAAACGGTCTTGAAAAAATAACCAAGGTTATGATGACAGCACTTCTTGGAATTATGATTGTGCTTTCACTTAACAGTATCTTTCTTCCCGGAAGCGGAGAAGGACTTAAATTCTATCTTATGCCCGATATTAATAAGCTTTTGGAGCATGGCGTGATAAACGTAGTTATTGCCGCAATGAATCAGGCGTTTTTCACTCTCAGTATCGGTATAGGCTCAATGGCTATTTTCGGCAGTTATATAGGAAAAGAACGCTCTCTTTTAGGGGAATCCGTCAATGTTGCGCTCTTAGATACTTTTGTAGCAATTTCGTCAGGTCTTATTATTTTCCCTGCGTGCTTCTCCTATGGTGTCAGTGTAAACAGCGGCCCCAAGCTTTTGTTTGTAACACTTCCCAATATTTTTAATAACCTTCCTCTCGGAAGATTGTGGGGAACACTTTTCTTCGTGTTTATGACCTTTGCTGCGCTTTCAACAGTTTTTGCAGTGTTTGAAAACATTATTTCCTGTACACTTGATTTGTTTAATATAAGCCGTAAAAAAGCCTGCGTTATAAATGCCGTTCTTCTTCTTATTCTCTCACTTCCGTGCGCGCTCGGCTTTAATGTTTTAAGCGGAGTGCAGCCGCTTGGCGAGGGAACAACAATTATGGATCTTGAGGATTTTGTCGTTTCAAACCTGCTTCTTCCATTGGGAACAATTGTGTTTATCATATTTGCTATGTCAAAACACGGCTTTGGCTGGGATAAATTTGTGGAGGAGGCAAATAGCGGCAAAGGCTTTAAAATTGCAAAGTGGATGCGTTGGTATTATACCTATGTTCTTCCCGTGCTTGTTTTGGGAATATTTATTATAGGTCTTATAAATTACTTTAAATAAAGTGGCTGTGACAAAATGTACAGACCGCATAAAGCATAAAAAAATCTATTATAAGGTCATCTGAATGAATTACAAAAGTATAAAAGAAATTAAACTC
>JAZODM010000067.1:0-1764 GCA_045596985.1 Clostridia bacterium | reverse complement strand
AACTTTTCGGGGTCCCAATCGCCCCAGGAGTTTGCGGCTCTCTTCTGCTGGCCGAGCTTCTTGAAGGTTGTGCCGACAACCATCTTGGGCTTGTAATTGTTCATCATATAGAGGGTAAGATCAAGAGCGTGTGTGCCGATGTCGATAGGCGGACCGCCGCCCTGCTCATACTCGTTGAGGAAAACGCCCCACGTGGGAACGGCACGTCTGCGAAGGGCAATAGCCTTTGCGTAGTAGATTTCGCCAAGGTCGCCGTTGTCGCAGGCTTCCTTGAGGTAGATGGAGTCGTCTCTCCAGCGCTGCTGGTAGCCGATTGTGAGCTTCTTGCCCGTGCGCTTTGCGGCTTCGCACATAGCCTTTGCCTCTGCATAGGTCTTTGCCATAGGCTTTTCGCACATAACGTGCTTGCCTGCTTCAAGTGAATCTATGGTAATAAAGCTGTGTGAGCGGTTGGGTGTGCAAACGTGGACAACGTCGATGCTCTCGTCCTTGAGAAGCTCCTTGTAATCCTCGTAAACCTTTGCGCCTTCAACGCCGAACTTTTCTGCTGCCGCTTCTGCTTTTTCGATAATGATGTCACAGAATGCAACCATTTCAGCTTCCTTGATTTTTGCAATTGCGGGCATGTGCTTGCCGTTGGCAATTCCGCCGCAGCCGATGATACCTACTCTGAGTTTTTTCTCCATAGTTTTATTCCTTTCTGCCGTACCTTCAAACGGCATTTAATACACCTTAATTATAAAAAAAATACAGTAAAATTCAACAGTTAAAATAATTAAAGATTATATAATTTTATTGGTGAAAATCAACAAAGCGGAATTATTTTTCCGTTTTCTTTCTGTCAAGTCTAATCATACCGATTATGATTGAGGAGAGCACGAAGATTTCCGTTGCAATGCCGGCGTAGGATAAATTTGCAATATTGTAAATCAGCCAGCAGGCAGAGGTCGGAATTGAAAACGCACGGTTTATTTTCGGCGAATCAATCCACAGCACGACGGAGGAAACAACCATTGCAATCATCGGGAAAACGGAAAAAATATTCAGCCACGTGGGTATGCCCGAAACGATGAAAACAATGCTGAAAATAACAGGCCACAGCTTTGCTGAGCAAAAGGAGTTTTTGCCCCTGTTTGCGTAAATTGCGGAACGGCCCGCACCGATTAAATTGGAAATACAGCCCGTGTATGCGCCGAGAAAAAGGTAGTGTACCGTAAAAAGCAGACCCGACACCATCTGAAAGGTGAGTATGTTCTTGTGCGATTTCTGCTGGTAGGAAAATACGATTATTCCCATTGCAACGAAGCCGATTATCTGTCCGATTGTTTCAAGCATAATTAAAGTCTCCGAATAAAAATTGTTAACAATAATTATATAACATTACTCTCCGAATACAACAGTTAAATTGGTTGAATATTTATTTGTTTTTTATGTATATTTCACAAAAGAGATTTTGCAGGGGGTTGAAAAATGAAAACAAAAGGCTTATAATTTTATAAATTAAAGTTTAGTGCAACAATGAATTGCTGCAAATGAATATTGAATGATGAATATTGAATAATGAATAATTGTGGGCGGGACACCCGCACCCGAAAAACATAATAATGGGTAAGGGCGTAGCCCTTCCTTTATTATTCATTATTCATCAGCGTATGCGGCTTCATTATTCATTTTTCATTAACAGTTTGTCTGTGACAAACTGTAATGTACCTCACCAAAGGAGAAATATAAATGGACAGAGTAAAACCCATCAACGGCTCGGCA
>JAZODM010000066.1:0-16132 GCA_045596985.1 Clostridia bacterium | reverse complement strand
CCGTTTCAGGATTATAGAGAAAGCCTACCGTTCCCCACATATAGCATACGGCATACTCTGTCCAGTCGTTTTTTCTGAACAAATCCGAAATATAGGGCGATACATACTTCTGGTAGTTTTCCATTTTTGAAATATCGTATTTTTCTATGGCAATACTTTCATCACCGCCCGAAAGTGTGGCGTTAAGCATTTTCTGTATTACATAGTCTGACGGGCAGACAAGGTCGTATGAGGTTTTCCCCGTACGCAATGTGTTGAGCATTGTTTCATTTGTTTCAAAGGTATCGTACTGCACACGCACCTTTTTGCCTGTGCGTGCGTAATAATCCTTTTCCCAAAGCTCAATAACGCTGTCGTCAATTTTTGCACCGTCATCATCCTTGCCCTCGTTTATATAGTCCTGCCAGTTGTAAACACGCAGAACCTCCTCCTCTGCATAAGAGGAAGGAGCAATTCCTAAACATAAAATAATGCACAGTAATAATGAACATAGTTTTTTCATTGGCATTATTTCTCCTTTTCCTTAGAACTTTTAATATTGACGATTATAAGGATAACCAAAGCGATAAGGGTTATTACCGTAGTAAGCGCCCTCAGTGACGGGGGAAGTGTACCCTTCTTACTCGTAACGCCGTAAACATATGTGCTGAGTGTCTGAAATGCTGTATCACGTGTAAATGCCGTTATGATATAATCATCAAGACTTAATGTTATCGACAGAATAAATCCCGAGAATACCCCCGGAAGAATTTCCGGGACAATAACCTCACGCAGAGCTTTAGAGGGCGTTGCGCCAAGGTCAAGCGCTGCCTCGTAAATATTGGGATCCATCTGCATAAGCTTAGGCCTTACGGAAAGTACTACAAACGGAATGGTCAGAACAACGTGACCGATAAGAAGCGTTGTAAAATTAAAGGTAATACCGCAGAACACAAAAAGGATTGTCAGTGAAAGCGCAGTGACAATTTCGGCATTCATAACGGGGATATTGCTAAGCCCCTCCAGAAATGCCTTTGAGCGCTTTCCACTGTAGAATATTCCTATTGCGCCAAGTGTGCCTAAAATTGTTGAGAAGGCGGCAGAGGAAATTGCAACCAGGAAAGTGTTTGCAAAAGCCTGCATTATTTCTTTATCACGGAAAAGTGCCTTGTAAAGGTGCAGGCTGAAACCGCCCCATTTGCCGATAATTTTAGTGTCCGTAAAGCTGTATACGATTAGAAGAAGTATGGGTGCATACATCACAAACAAAAGTATGTACACATAGAATTTGCAAAGGAAGTCAGATAGTGAAAATTTATTTTTATTCATTACCACAGCCCTCCTCTTGAAGTATGCTCCTCCTCAGTTTCCGTGCAGAAAGAGCCAAAAGCAATAATTAAAAGCATAATAAGTGCAACAAGGCTTCCTATATGCCACAGCCCCTGGTCAAAATAAAGCTGGATACTGTTACCGATGAGGGAGATTTTACGCTCACCCATAACGTCGCTGATTACATAACTGCTCATAGTCGGCATAAATACCATTGTAGATGCCGAAACGATCCCCGGCATCGTCATAGGAAGTATTGTCAGGAAAAATGTCTTAACCTTATTCGCGCCAAGGTCATACGATGCTTCAATAAGACTATAGTTCATTTTTGTCATTGTGGTATAAAGCGGCAGAATAACAAACGGCAGATAGTTATACACCATACCTATCATAGTCGCACCGTAGGGATGCTCTCCGCCGTTTATTCCCATTGCAAAAAGAAGGTCACGCGTTGCCGCAGTGCGCAGCACAAAGTTTATCCACATAGGCATAACAAAAAGAAGAACTGTCGCCTTGCCGAAATTCATATTGCGCCTGGCTAAGATAAATGCCGCAGGATAACCTAAAAGAAGGCATATTGCAGTATTTAAAAAGCCTATAAAAATACTGAACATAAGTGTATTGATATTGTGCGCCCCCGAAAAGAATGTGCGAAAATTTTCAAGAGTCAGCGCGCCGCTCTCATCAGTAAATGCATATGCAATTATAAGAAAGAGCGGTACAAGCACGAACAAAATCAAAAATACTGCATAAGGGAGCGCTAAAATCTTTCTCGAAAAAACCTTATTTTTTCGCATATTTCTTTGCCTCCCCCTTTAAGGTGAGCTTTATATCCTCCGCCTTAACAAATAGACCGACAAGGTCATTTTCATCGTAAGTGTACTCTGTATCAAGGACGAAATCCTCATCCTCGCTTGTACGGATAGTAAGCTGATAATGGTCGCCCTTATAGATGATGGAGACAATTTCACCCCTTACAATACCTGCCTCATCATCGTCAAGTATTTCAATCTTATCAAGACCGATTGTGGCAATAACATCAGCATCGGTAAAGTCATAGCGCACACCGTCAGGACCTACTACATAACCGTCTTCGTCCACGGTAGAGCCGGGCACGAGAGTGGTTATATCACATTCAAAGGCACTCTCTGAAATAACAACACGGTTATTTTTATCAATATATGCGTCGTTATAAATATTGGCAGTAAGCTCCTTCTTCATAATATGTATGCCGTCAGGCTCAATATCAAAACCGTAGGTTTTACTGGCCTCAAGATTGCGGGTGTCAACAATAACAAGCTCATTCCTGCCGACCATCATTATGTATTCGTAGTGAATACCCTTGAAAATCTTGCTGACGATTTTGCCGTTTGCCATACCCTCGCCCTCTTTTGTGATGTGAACATCCTCGGGACGGATAACAACGTCAACCTTTTCGTTTTTCGGGAACTCGTCAACACAATCAAAGGTATGGTTAATAAAGCGAACCTTTTTGTCGCCCGTAACAGTTCCGCTGTATATATTACTTTCGCCGATGAAGTTTGCAACAAATGCATTTTTAGGCTCGTTATAAATATCCTCGGGTGTGCCGATTTGCTGTATCATACCGTCCTTCATAACAACAACTGTATCTGAAAGGGTAAGAGCCTCCTCCTGGTCGTGCGTAACGTAAATAAAGGTTATGCCAAGCTTTTTGTGCATTTCCTTAAGCTCTAATTGCATATCCTTACGCATTTTAAGGTCGAGCGCACCAAGCGGCTCGTCAAGAAGCAGAATTTCAGGCTCGTTTACAATTGCGCGTGCAATAGCAATTCTTTGCTGCTGACCGCCTGAAAGGGTGGAAATATCCCTTGTTTCATACTCCTCAAGGTCAACTATTTTGAGTGCGTTTTTTACCTTTTTATCAATTTCCTTTGTGGTGAGACGGCGCATTTTACTACCGTCAGGCACTCTTTTAAGCTTAAGTCCGAATGCGACGTTGTTATAAACGTCAAGATGCGGAAAAAGCGCATATTTCTGAAAAACTGTATTTACAGGGCGTTTATATGGAGGGAGAAGTGTAATATCCTCCCCGTTTAAGAGAATTTGTCCCTCCGTAGGCAGCTCGAAGCCTGCAATCATCCTGAGTGTGGTAGTTTTACCGCACCCGCTCGGACCTAAAAAGGTTATAAATTCCCCTTTTTTAACGTAAAGGTTGAAATTGTCTACAGCATAGGTCTGGTCAAAATGCTTCGACACGTTTTTAAGTTCGATGATTATGTTTTCTGCCAATTAAAAAACACCTCGCCATTGTATAATATTGTAAGATATATTTTAAATTATGGGGGGCATCTTGTCAATAGCAAATTCGCCAAAATTCGAGAGGAAACTTTTCTAACTGAAACAGTGTATTTTTTGCGCCAATTTAAAAATAACTGTTGCTATTTAGACAAAAAAAGTATAAAATTATATAATAGGCGAAAGGAATTGATAAAATGTTACACACCAATCTTGATATTAACGAAAAAGGAAACCTTACATTTGCAGGCTATGATACGATTGAGCTTGCAAAGGAATATAAAACACCTCTGTATCTTCTTGACGAGGAGCGTATCCGTGAAAAATGCAGAACATACCTGGGTGCAATGAAAAAGCATTTCGGGGAGGGAAGCACTGCCCTTTATGCGAGCAAGGCACTGAGCCTTAAGGAGATATACCGCATTGCAAAGGAGGAGGGTATGTCTGTTGACGTAGTTTCCGGCGGAGAAATATACACGGCGAAAACTTCCGGCTTTCCGATGGAAAATGTATATTTTCACGGCAATAACAAGACAGATGATGAAATAGAATATGCTATAGAGTGCGGCACAGGCTACTTTGTTGCAGACTGCAGAGAAGAGCTTATTTCAATTAACTCTATTGCTCAAAAGAAAAACATTGTGCAGAAAATAATTCTTCGCCTCACCCCCGGAATTGATACCCATACTTACGAGGCGGTGCGTACCGGTCAGGTTGACTCCAAATTCGGAACGGCTATTGAAACGGGACAGGCAATAGAGATAACAAAGTTTGCCCTCACGCTCCAAAATATCAGCCTTGAAGGGTTTCACTGCCACGTAGGCTCGCAGGTGTTTGACGGACAGACCTTTTGTGACAGTGCCGATATAATGCTTGACTATATAGCCTTTGTGAAAGAAAAACTCGGGTATGAGGCAAAAATCCTCAACCTCGGCGGTGGCTACGGTGTACGCTATGTTGAAAGCGACCCGCACCTTGATATAGAAAAAAGTATTGGCGAGGTAAGTGTGCATATTAAGAAAAAATGCAGTGAAAACGGCATTGATATGCCTAAGATTTTAATGGAACCCGGAAGAAGCATTGTCGCAGATGCGGGACTTACTCTCTACAGTGTGGGCAGCGTGAAAACAATAACAGGATATAAAAGCTATGTAGCAATTGACGGCGGTATGACCGATAATCCAAGGTATGCCCTTTATAAATCAGAGTACAGCAGTATTATTGCAAACAAGGCAAGAAATAAGGCTGATTTTTGTTGCAGTATAGCAGGAAAATGCTGTGAAAGCGGTGACCTTATTGCTGAGGACATAATGCTGCAAAAACCCGAGAGGGGCGATATACTGGCGGTAATGGTTACAGGTGCATACAACTATTCAATGTCATCAAATTATAACAGAATACCACGCCCGCCTGTTGTAATGCTTTCAAAGGAAGGAAGCAGAGTTGTTGTAAAGCGTGAAAGCTATGAGGATATTACAAGAAACGACCTTTAAAGGAGGTATCCTATGATTATAAAAATTGCAGGGCTTCTAATTGATGTAAAAAATAAATACTCGTATTTTAGCCAGATGGCACGTGGCTTTGAGGCGGAGGGGAAAGCGGATTTTAGTGTCGAAGTTCCCCAAAACGTAATTGAAAAAGCCATAGCAGAAAACCCCGAATATTCAGAAGGATACGTAGAGTCACTCGAAATTTACAGAATAATATGCCGCAAAATCCTTGAATATGATGCTATGCTGATGCATTGTGCGGCAATCTGCGTGGATGGGGAGGCGTACCTCTTTACCGCCGTAAGCGGTACGGGAAAGACAACGCATATTTCACTGTGGATGGAAAAGTTTGGTGACAGATGCTTTGTCGTAAACGGAGATAAACCTATCCTCAGACAGGTTGACGGAAAATTTTACGCCTGCGGAACACCGTGGAGGGGTAAGGAAAACTTTGGCACAAACCTAAACGTGCCGATAAAGGCTGTGTGTATTCTTGAGCGTGGCGAAAAAAATGAAATAGAAAAAATCCCTGCGCACGAGGCGATTTCCACAGTTATAACACAGACACTGCGTACAAATGATATGTATGAAATGGAAAAGATGCTTACGCTTTCGGATAAGCTTCTTACAAGTGTGCCGTTTTACAGACTTAAATGCAATATGGAAAAGGAAGCGGCAGACGTTTCATACGAAGGAATGAGATAGTCATCGGAGAGTCGAACTGGTTACGCCTTATATTTGAAAAATTTCCATTCTTTCAAATTGTCCTCCCCCGAGCGTGCCCCTTTTGTCCGCAAGCGGACATTTTCCCCAACGGGGAAATCCACCTCGAAAGGCGTCAGCCTATCTTCGTCCTCCGCATTGAAATTATATAAAATTTTTCTAAATATAAGGTCGGAGAGTTAAAAAAGAGAAAATTTTGATGTAGGACAAAGAAAATTCAAGAATAATACTGACGTATATTCGCAGAATTTTCTGCAGTATTACGCGAAATTTTCCTTTTTAAACCGCAATCAGTTCGACTCTCCGATGACTAAAAGGAGGGTGTAAGCCCCTATGTTTTTTAAAAAGCTTAAAGAAAATGACTGTTGCCGATACTGCAAAAAAGCAAAAGCAGATGGCGATGAATACATATGTAAATACAAAGGAAGAGTAAAGGCATCGTATGTGTGCAGACGCTATGTTTTTAATCCGTTTGCACCACGCGTGCCGCGTGTACGCACGCTCGACACAACGATGTTTGACCCGCTTGATTTTAAAATAGATTAAAGAGGTGACTTATGCAGCCTGAAAAGATTGCAAGCTTTACTGTAGACCATAACAAGCTTAAAGAGGGAATATATATTTCACGTACAGACGGTGATATAATAACCTATGATTTGCGTACACGCAGACCTAACAAAGGCGATTATATGGACAATCTTACGATGCATTCTGTAGAGCATATGATAGCGACCTATATACGCAGTTCAGCTATAGGGGAAAATATTATATATTTCGGACCAATGGGGTGTCAGACGGGTTTTTACCTGCTTGTAAGGGATGAAGAACCACAGCGTGTTTTGAACGTACTTAAAGAAACACTTGATAAAGTAATAAATCACGAGGGAGAGATGTTTGGTGCATCGGCTATTGAGTGCGGAAATTACCGAAACCTTGATGTAGATGCGGCAAAAGAGGAATGCAGACGCTATCTTGATATTTTAAACGGATACACCCCTGATTTTAAATATGAGTAGGCATATGCCTAACATGACGGAGGATGGACAATGATAGGAATAATCGGTGCAATGAATGTGGAAATTGACCGCATTACGGCGCAGATGACAAATAAATCTGTGCAGAAGGTGGGCGGCGTTACGTATACCGAGGGTGATATAGGCGAGGAAAGGGTTGTTGCAGCAGTTTGCGGTATAGGAAAGGTGTTTGCGGCAATCTGCGCGCAGACGATGATACTTAAATATTCTCCTGAGGTCATTATTAACACGGGTGTCGCAGGGACTCTCACAAAGGAGCTTAATATCCTCGACACAGTGGTTGCAAGTGCCCTTGTACAGCACGATATGGATACGACATATTTTGGTGACCCGAGGGGAATGATTTCAGGAATAAATATAGTTGAGTTTGCGTGCGACGAAGAATGGTCTGAAAAAATCTGTAAAAATATTAATTCAAAATATCTCCGTGGGATTATAGCATCAGGGGATGCATTTATAGCAGATGAAAATAAAAAAATGGAGATAAAAGATACCTTTAATGCCGTCTGCTGTGAAATGGAGGGTGCGGCGATTGCGCACGTATGCTATGTTAACAATGTTCCCTGCTGTGTTGTGCGTACCATTTCAGATGGTGCTGACGGTGATAAGGAAATGAGCTACGAGGCATTTTGTGAAAGGGCTGCAGAAAAATCAGCGCAGATAATTATAAATACAATTAATCAAAAGTAGGAGGATGTAAAATGAAAAGTGTAGTTTTGGCGGCAGGATATGCAACGAGGCTTTATCCGCTTACTGAAAATTTCCCCAAACCGCTTTTGGAGGTTGCAGGAAAAAGTATTCTTGACTGGCTTTTAGACGATATTGATAACATTGAAGGCATTGACGAGCATATCATCATATCAAACCACCGCTATGTGGAGCATTTTGAAAACTGGAAGAAAAATGCAAAGCTTAAAAACCCCATTACAATAATTGATGACGGCTCTATGTCAAATGAAACACGTCTTGGCGCGGTAAAGGATATTCAGTTTGCGATAGACACCTTAAACCTTCAGGACGACCTCTTTATCGTGGCGGGTGACAATATGCTTGATTTTTCGTTTCAATCGTTTGTAGATTTATTCCACAAGAAAAATACAGCAGTTGTAATGTGCAGTTATGTTGAGGATGTAAACACGCTTAAACGCTCGGGCGTGATGATTCCCGACAGTGATTTCCGCGTTATATCCATGGAGGAAAAACCCCAGGACCCCAAGTCAAACTGGTGCGTAGGACCTTTCTACATATATAAAAAGGACGAGCTGCATCTTATAAAGCAGGGAATTGAGGATGGCTGCGGAACAGATGCCCCCGGCAGTTTTGTGTGCTACCTGTGCGAAAAGACAGATGTTTACGCACTTAAAATTCCGGGAAAAAGGTATGACATAGGAACACTTGAAAGCTATGAAGAGGTAAAGAAAGTGTTTGAAGCTAAATAAAGAAGGTGATGTAAAAAAAGTCCAGAGCGCAAAAAGGCGATACGAATATAGGATGCAGACAGTTTATAACTTGAAAAACATCTTAATATGGTTGAAAAATCTCATTCCATTCGATTTTTCTTTAAATAAAGCCTTTTTGCTACGAACAAACTTCGCCTCTCGACGTACCCACGTACGCCTTCGGGTAACCTGTAAATCCCTGTATACAGGGATTTACAGCTCAGTTTGTCCGTTCTGAAGCATTTTTTCCTATCCCCACAAACGGGGGTGTAAAAAAACCGAGTTTTTTTACACCCCCTTCTTTAAATCTATTGTATATTTAATTGTGCTATGATATTATTAAAATGTAAAAGCAGTCATAAGAAGGGGGAATGATAAATGAGAAAATACATAGGTTATATTCCTGCGGCACTGTTTACCGCTTTTTACCTCTTTGCAGGAATTAGCGGAGCGGGCATTGAAGTGTCTATGGTTTTAATATGGCTTGTCTGCTTTTGGGCTTCTGCCTTTCTTTTACATAAAGGATTTTTCTGGGGCGGAATCTTTGGCATAATCCCCGCAATCCATATGATTTATATGGGAACGCAGTACACAGGGCAGGTTATAAATATTGAAATACCGCTTGGAATTGCGCTGCTGATTTTTTACGGCATTTTGGGTTTTTGCCTTTGGAAAAAGCGCGGGGCAGACGTTTTGCAAGTTGAAAATAAAGAAATATCGATTATGGCGCTTAAGGTTATTTTGACAATGGGTGCAATTGTGGCAAGTGCGTATTTTGGCACACTGTTGGGATTAATATTAACAGTTGAAGGCATCAACGGGGTGATTACCTTTATTACAATGCTGCTCCTTCCGTCCTTGCTTTTCCCTCTGATTTGGATTAAAAAGAGGAAGAGGTCTATTATCGTGTGGGCGATTGCCGCAGTAATTTCTCTGATTGCATTGGGTGTTAATTACGGTATAATCAAATACGATGAAAGCATTACTATCAATACATCACCCAATATCAACATTCACGAATATTTGCCGTTTGATGAAAATTCGAAGATTGTTAAGTACGACAGCAGAACCTTAAAACTGACAGAAAACCTGCCGCGCATTGACGGGGCGGCGGCACTCTTCCCCGTGTATTCAGCCTTTGTCAATGCAGTATATCCGCAAGGCACAACTCTTCACGACGGCATATTTGAGTATAACAATACCCCTGACGGATATCGCTTTTTGGCTGAAAAGGGGACAGATATTTTTATCGGCGTATATCCGTCTGACGAGCAGAAAGCATACGCGGAGGAATGTAATACAACCTTTAGGTATACACCTATCGGAAATGAAGCGTTTGTGTTCTTTGTACATAAGGATAACCCGATTGAAAATCTTACAACGGAGCAGGTTAAAAGCATTTATTCAGGAGAAATAACAAACTGGAAAGACCTTGGCGGTAAAAACGAAAAAATCGCTGCGTTTCAGCGTAATGAAGGCAGTGGAAGTCAGAGTATGCTCGAGCGTTTTATGGGTGACAAGTCCATAATGGAAGCACCGAAGGAACTGATAAACGATTTAATGGTCGGTATTATTGAGAGGGTTTCAAACTATAAGAGTAAGTCAAATTCAATAGGCTTTTCTTTCCGCTACTATGTAGAGGGAATTATCAAAAACCCCGACATAAAAATGCTTTCAATCGACGGTGTCAAGCCTACGGCAGAAAACATCAAAAGCGGCAGTTATCCCATTGTAACGCCGATTTACGCTGTTACATACGAAGAAAACGCCAACGAGAATGTTGGCAAGCTTTTAGAGTGGATACTGTCAGACGAAGGACAGTACATTATTGAGGAAACAGGCTATGTAGGACTAAAGTAGTCTAAAATAATGGGGAAAAAGAACAAAAATGCTACATTTTGGGGAATGTTCCCAAAGTGTAGCATTTTTGCTTTTTATTACATAGGAAATTGCGTCAGCAATTGCTTGTAACAACAAAATTTACCTTATAAAAAGGTGAGCAAAACGAACATTTAATTGACGAAGTCAATTTTGTTCTATAGATAGCGTTTATTTATAGTGATAAAAGCCGCTCGGCATTTTTATGAATTATAAGCTCGTTTTCCTCGTCAGTAAGATTAAGTGATAAAAGGTAGTCAAGTGATTGCTTTTGACTTTGCCACGGGGAGTCTGAGCCAAAGAGGATTTTTTCTGCGCCGTGGCGTTTAACCATCTCGGCGCATTTTTCCTTATCAAGATAAGTGCTTGTCATAGAGGTGTCCATCATAACAGGTGTACCGATAAGGTATTTATCAACATCATCCCACATTAAAAATGCACCGAAATGCGCTGCAACTATATTAGTACACCCCGTCTTGTCAAGGACGGTGCGCAGCCTTTGGGGCGTGCAGTGAACAGGGGGATGATACCCCATATCAGCACCGCTGTGAAAAAGCACCAGCAGGTTAAGTTTTTCACATTTTTTTATAATGTCAAGAATAATTGGCTCATCAACATAAAACTCCTGAAATTCAGGATGCATTTTTATTCCGGGAAGCTTTAGCTCTGCAATATGCTCCAGCGCTTCTTCCCAATCCTCCTGCATAGGATGAATACTGCCAAACGAAATGATTTTTTTGTTATCGGTTATCTCCCTTGCAAAGGTGTTAATTGTAGTGTGCTGCGTGGGGGAGGTTGCAATCGGCATAACAACACTTAAATCCACACCGGATTTTTCCATTGAATCGAGCAGACCGCGCAGCGTGCCGTCCGTTTGCGGAGGAAGTACGTGTGCACCCTGAGTGCGGAAAATCCCCTCTTTAAGCTTTTCTATTGCACGTGCGGCAATTTTATCGGGGAATAAATGTGTGTGAAAATCAATAAGCATAAATTCTACCTTCTTTTTATTTATAAAGCACCCAAAAACGAGTTTTGGGTGCTTTGTTATTCTGTGCTGAATTTTAATTTTAAATTCTGCATTCTGCATTATGCATTTAATTTAGATAAGCTTTCCAGTACCTTTTCGTACATTTCCTTATACTTAACGCCCTTTGCCTTTTCCTCCTCAATCAGCTTGGCAGGAGCCTTTGCAACAAAGCCTTCATTGGAAAGCTTCTTTTCAACTCTGTCGATTTCAGCCTCCAGACGTTCCTTTTCCTTCGTAAGACGTTCCTTCTCCTTCTCGGTGTCAATAAGCTCATCCATAGGAATAAATATCTTTGCACCCTCAACAATAACGCTGACGCTGCCCTCGGGAATACCGCTTTCACTATTTGTTATGGTAACATCCTTTGCGCCTGCAAGCTTTTCGTAGAAAAGAGTACCGCTTTCAAAAAGCTTTGTATCATCTGTTACGATAAACATACTTGCCTTTCTTGACGGGGGAACATTCATTTCTGTTCTTATGTTACGGATGCTCTTTATCGCATCGCAGATAACAGACATCTTCTTCTCCTCCTCAGGGAAAGAAAGGGAAGCTGTGTAAAGCGGCCACTGTGAGGTCATAATAGTTTCCTCACCTGTGGGGAGCGCACAGAAAATTTCCTCTGTAATAAAGGGCATAAACGGATGCAAAAGCTTTAATATGCCTGAAAGAACATAGCAAAGTGTGCGCTGTGCATCAAGCTTGCTCTCAGTATTCTCTCCGTAAAGACGCGGTTTTACAAGCTCAATATACCAGTCGCAGAATTCATCCCAGATAAAGTCATAAAGGTTGCCAAGTGCAACACCAAGCTCAAACTTGTCAAGGTTTTCTGTAACGGACTTAACAACTGCATTATATCTTGAAATAATCCACTTATCCTCAAGCTGCGGAGCTATGGGAAGCGTACATTCCTCAACCTCGAGATTCATCAGCACGAAACGTGCTGCATTCCAGATTTTATTTGCAAAGTTACGGCTTGATTCAACTCTTTCCCAATAGAAACGCATATCGTTTCCGGGGGCATTACCCGTTGCAAGTGTGAAACGCAGTGCATCTGCACCGTATTTGTCAATTACCTCGAGCGGGTCGATACCGTTGCCGAGTGACTTACTCATCTTTCTGCCCTGACTGTCACGTACAATACCGTGAATAAATACGTGCTTGAACGGGGGCTTTTTCATATGCTCGCATCCGCTGAATATCATACGAGCAACCCAGAAGAATATGATATCGTAGCCTGTAACAAGCGTGCTTGTCGGGTAGTAGTAGTTAAGCTCATCCGTATTATCGGGCCATCCAAGTGTAGAAAACGGCCACAGTGCGGAAGAAAACCACGTATCGAGAACGTCTTCCTCCTGACGCATAGGCTGACCGCATTTGGGACAAACGGTAACGTCTTCCTTGCTTACAACCATTTCACCGCAACTGTCGCAGTAGAAAGCAGGAATTCTGTGTCCCCACCATAACTGACGTGAAATACACCAATCGTGTACATTTTCCATCCAGTTTGTGTAGGTCTTTGTGAAGCGCTCGGGAATAAACTCAACCTCACCCTCGCGCACAACGCGCAGTGCTTCCTCTGCAAGAGGCTTCATCTTTACAAACCACTGGTCACTTGTAAGCGGCTCTACAGTAGTTTTACAACGGTAGCAAGTACCTACGTTATGTGAATGGTCCTCAACCTTAATAAGTGCGCCGCACTCCTCAAGGTCTTTGACAATCTGCGCCCTCGCCTCATAACGGTCAAGCCCCTCGTACTTTCCGCCCTTTGCGTTGATGGTAGCGTCATCATTCATAACATTGATGATTTCAAGATTATGACGAAGACCAACCTCAAAGTCGTTGGGGTCATGCGCAGGTGTAATCTTAACTGCACCTGTTCCGAAATCCTTTTCAACATATTCGTCTGCAACGATGGGAATTTCCCTTCCTACAAGGGGAAGAATACAGGTCTTGCCAATTAAATCTGTATAACGCTCATCCTCGGGATGTACGGCAATTGCAGTATCGCCAAGAAGTGTTTCGGGACGTGTTGTAGCAATGTTAATGTAGCGGTCAGAGTCCTTCATCTTATAACGGATATGCCAGAAATGTCCGGGCTGCTCTGAATACTCAACCTCGGCATCTGAAAGAGCCGTAGTGCAGCTTGGACACCAGTTGATGATTTTATTTCCCTTATAAATAAGTCCCTTGTTATAAAGGTTTACAAAAACCTCACGAACGGCTTTGGAGCAACCTTCGTCCATTGTGAAACGCTCCCTCTCCCAGTCGCAGGAGCATCCGAGCTTTTTAAGCTGATTGATAATGCGGTCGCCGAATTTATTTTTCCAGTCCCACACTCTTTCAAGAAACTTTTCTCTTCCTAAATCGTAGCGTGTAAGACCCTCGTTAACGCGCAGATTTTCCTCAACCTTTATCTGTGTTGCGATACCTGCGTGGTCTGTACCGGGAAGCCACAGTGCAGAATATCCCTGCATTCTCTTATAACGGATAAGAACATCCTGCAGAGTTTCGTCAAGGGCATGACCCATATGGAGCTGTCCCGTAACATTGGGAGGAGGAATAACAATCGTGTAAGGCTCCTTCTTACTGTCAGGCTCAGCATGGAAATAACCGCCGTCAATCCATTTTTTATAAAGCTTGTCCTCAATTTCCGAAGGATTGTAGGTTTTTTCAAGATTTTTCAATATATTTCATCCTTTCAACAGTCATTGATATTCAAAGACTAAGTTATTTGCCAAAAATCATCAGGAGTGTGATTGATACAATTACCACCAAAAGTGCCGTAAGCTTAACTTTCAACTGAGAAACATTAAACTTTTCACTTATACGGCTTGAAGAGAAATTAATAATTACGCCAATTGCCGCAATAAAAATAAATATAATTCCCTTTATAGTCACAAAACCACCATCCTATACCATTATTTAATTTTATCACATTAAAAAAAATATGTCCACAATTTTTTCCTTTTTATTGGGTTAAAATTGAAAAAATCATTAAAATTTGAATAAAAATAGCGCGAGTGTCTATAATAAAGGCAAACATAAACCGAAGTGCTTCGGTTATTTATGATGTATACGAGGAGGAATTATATGCACAAAAAGCGTATATATATAGCCGTAACTTTTGTTGTGGCTCTTTTGGCGGTCTGCGTGAACGTATCAGCGCTTTCAAAAAGCGGCTCCACCGGAGAAGAAGTGCGTAAAATACAGACAAAGCTTAAAAACTGGGGCTATTATAACGGCTCTGTAGACGGTGTTTACGGATGGCAGACGGAAAACGCAGTGCGCAGCTTCCAGAAGAAGAACGGTCTTAAGGTAGACGGGGTTGCAGGGCAGGCGACGCTTAATGCAATGGGAATCTTTACATCAGGCGGCAGTTCATCTTCAACGCAAAGCAGCCCCAACAACGCAAATATTGAGCTGCTTGCGCGCGTAATTAACGGTGAGGCACGCGGCGAGCCTTATGAGGGGCAGGTTGCGGTTGGTGCAGTAGTTCTTAACCGTGTGGATCATCCCTCTTTCCCCAATTCAATCTCGGGTGTAGTATATCAGAAGGGTGCATTTACGGCAGTTGATGACGGACAGATAAATGCACAAATGTATGCAAGCAGCCGCCGTGCAGCGCGTGATGCACTTAACGGATGGGATCCGACAAACGGCGCGATATACTACTACAATCCGCAAACGGCAACAAATCAGTGGATAAGAACACGGGAAATTATTTGTACTATTGGGCAGCACGTGTTTTGCAATTAAATAAAAAGACTGAAAAACGGCACCGACCGCAAAACGCAAAGAAATAGCAAATAAATGCTTCTTTTATGCGTGAGCCTAAGCTTGAAATATTGATAAGAATAGCAGATTTGTTTGATGTTTCGATCGATTATCTTGCAGGACGGACAGATGTAAAAAAATAACTCTATGCAGTTTTTGCATAGAGTTATTTTTTATAGTAACTGTTGTTTTTAAACGGGGATTGTTAAGGGTGATCCCTTAACGTAAAATTCGTTAAAATCGGGGGCGTGGACCTCGATTTTAACTCCTATAAAGGGCTGGCACGGTGAGTGCCGCACGAGCGAAAGGATGACCGTGTCATCCTTTTAGTACAAGTCTATACCCTCCGTCGCCATAATTAAGACAACGGTTGACACGGGAAATAGTTGTTGTAGATGCACCCGTTGCGGCAACAATTTCATTAAAGGTGGAGCCGCCCATAAGCATCCGTGCAACCTCAAGGCGCTGGGACATTGTTTCCAGCTCTTTTATTGTACATATATCTTCAAAAAACATTCTGCAGTCTTCCTCGGTTTTCAGGGAAAGAACTGCATCATAGAGTTTTTTAAAATCTGAACGCTTTTCCATTTTCACCATCGTCCTTTATTAGTTCTCATTTAATTTCTGCAAGAAAGCACGTGTTTTTGCATTTTTGGGGTTATCGATAACCTCCTGGGGAGTACCATCCTCAAGAACAACGCCGTCTGCCATAAATATAATACGGTCAGAAACATTGCGTGCAAAATCGATTTCGTGCGTTACGATAACCATTGTAACATCCTTTGAGGCAAGGTCGCGGATAACGCGCAGGATTTCACCGGTAAGCTCGGGGTCAAGCGCACTTGTAGGCTCATCAAAGAAAAGAACCTTGGGATTAAGTGCAAGGGCACGTGCTATGGATACACGCTGCTGCTGACCTCCCGAAAGCTCACACGGGTAGTTATTCATTCTGTCGGCAAGTCCCACACGTGTGAGAAGCGCTTTCGCATCTTCCTCTATTTGTGCGTAAATTTGTTTTTTATTCTGTTTAAAGTCAGGTCTTTCCTTTGCTAAAAGCTTGGGGGCGAGCATTACATTTTCAAGTGCGCTGTACTGCGGAAAAAGGTTAAAGGACTGAAAAACCAGACCGAAATGAAGCTGATTTTCCCTTATCTGTGCTGCGGTCAGCTTTTTCCCTGATGC
>JAZODM010000065.1:0-1620 GCA_045596985.1 Clostridia bacterium | reverse complement strand
CAAAACTATCCGGAGCAATAAAAGGCAAAAGCGAGGACGATTGAAACAGCAATCGTCCTCGCTTTTCATTTTTACATAATCTTTGCACTCTACCTGAATTCCGCACGGTACTTTGTCGGGGTAACGTTGCAGTGCTTTTTAAAAAGGCGGGTAAAATATGCGGTATCCGTAATACCGATGGCTTTGGCTATCGCCTCAATGCTCATATCCGTCCCTGCAAGAAGCCCCATCGCCTTATATATTTTCATTCTGTTGAAATACGCCATTGGCGGTATCCCGTATAGTTTATGGAATTTTTTTATAAAGTAAGTCGGCTGCATAAACACAAGCGAAGCAAGCGTCTCCGTCTTTAATGCTACGCCTATGTTTTCCGCCATATGTTCAAGCACCGGCTTAAAGGCAAGGCTTTCAGCCGATTGAAGCTTTTCTCTTTCTGCCGCATAAATGCGTATTACATTGGCAATGTTAGCGCACAAAGCAACATCATAAAGAGGGTTTTTGAACATTTCCTTGCGGTGAGAGCTTTCAAAAAGCTTACTCATATCGGATTTATCAGGAATATCCACCACGAAATTTTCCTCAGTCAGCTTTAGAATTTCCATAAGGCTTTTCCCGCCGGCTGTGGCAGAAAATGCCATTTCATACATAGAAAAACGCTCGGAGGTGTGGGTGTACGCCCGCATTTTCCCTTTGGGAAGATATGCAAGCTGTCCGGGACGAATGATATAGCTCTGCGCATCTATGCGCAAAAAGCACTCGCCTTCAAGCACCCAGAAAAAAACATCGTACTCACCTATATGACCGACAGCATCGCCTTTCCACACAATCGGGGGCACATAAAGATAAAGCGCTTCGGGCATTATAGTAAGCTCTTTCAAGGAAATAAACCTGCTATCCAAAGGGCAACTCCTCCAATTTCGTCTTATCAAATGCAATATAGTCCTGATTAAGTCATCATCCCGCTAAAATACACACTTTAAAAACAAGCATTTATTGCAATTTCGTACAACAAAACACAATTTTTTCACTTTACAAACAAATCATATCACAATATAATAAACCTGTCAAACACAAATAAGGAGTTGCTGAAATGAAAAAGTATGTTCAGGTGGGTTGCGGAACCAGGGGAACATATGCATATGCAGTGCCGCTGGTGCAGGCGTACGCAGATTGCGGCGTGCTTTGCGGTGTGTATGACATCAATCCAAAAAGAGCAAAGCTTGTAAGCGAATTTGCAGGAAAAGAAATCCCCGTATATAACGACTTTGATCAAATGCTCGAGCGTGTAAAGCCGGATGTCGTTATCATTACAACGAAGGATTGCGCGCACGACTACTATGCCATAAAGGCGATGAAAGCGGGCTGTGATGTCATTGTCGAAAAGCCGCTGACAACCACCTTTAAAAAGGCACTTTCCATAAGAAAAGCACAAAAAGAAACCGGACAGGACGTCACTGTTACCTTCAACCTGCGTTTCCATCCTTTTTTCAAAAGAATCAAGGAAATGATTGCGGAGGGCACAATCGGCGAAATCCGCAGCATCCACTACGAGTGGCTTCTCGACACAAGCCACGGCGCAGATTATTTTCACCGCTGGCACAGTATAAGAGAAAATTCCGG
>JAZODM010000064.1:0-14092 GCA_045596985.1 Clostridia bacterium | reverse complement strand
TCCACGGGGCTACTCCCTTTTCACCTATCATATATGCAATTCTGTATGTCAGCACACGTGTTTTTCCGCTGCCCGCACCCGCTAATACCAGAAGAGGGCCGTCAACTGATGTAGCGGCCTCTCTCTGATTTTTATTAAGCTCATTTAAAAGTTCGTTCATTAATACAAGTCCTTAGCCGAAAGTGAGTAATCCAAACTCGATTTTTAGAGGCGGATTTTCGCTTTCACTGTGTTAAAATACTCGGAAATACACAAAGTATTTCCTGTGTTTTTGCCTTGCGCAACCAAAAATCCGCTTTCTAAAAATTCAAAGACCTGAAAAGGATGAAATTTTGAGTAGGTTTTGGTGCGAAGGATGCAGCAAGGCTTTGTGCCTTGCAAAGACGCCAAGCCGAAAAGTACCGAAATTTCGCCATTTCAGGCGGGTTCGGATTATTCTCTTTCGGCTACTTTTTCAAACTGATAGCTTTTTTAACCTGGTCTGCAATATTTTCTGCAGAAAGTCCGTATTCCTTAAGAAGCTCGTAGGGCTTACCGCTCTTACCAAAGACATCCTGTGTACCTACTCTGAGCATAGGAACGGGGCACTCCTCGCAAAGAACCTCTGCAACTGCACTGCCAAGACCGCAGTTTACATTATGCTCCTCTGCAGTAACGATTGCGCCTGTCTTTTCTGCAGCCTTTTTGATGATCTCTCTGTCGATAGGCTTAATTGTATGAATGTTTACAACTGCCGCATCAATACCTTCTGCCTTAAGCATTTCACGTGCCTCAAGAGCGTAAGGCACCATAAGACCTGTTGCAACGATTGTTGCGTCTGTACCCTCTTCAAGCTGAACGCCCTTACCGATTTCAAACTTGTATGTATTTTCATCATAAATCTGCGGTACGGGAAGTCTGCCGAAACGAAGATATACAGGTCCTTCATATTTAACTGCAGCCTCAACTGCCGCCATAGCCTCAACGTGGTCTGCAGGATTGATGATTACCATTCCGGGGATAGTACGCATAATACCCATATCCTCAAGACACTGATGGGTTGCGCCGTCCTCACCAACGCTGATACCTGCGTGTGTTGCGCCGATTTTAACATTAAGATGGGGATAACCGATAGAGTTACGGATTTGCTCGAAAGCTCGTCCTGCAGCAAACATTGCAAAGGAGCTTGCAAAAACAATTTTTCCCGTTGTTGCAAGACCTGCAGCAGTAGAGAGCATATTTCCCTCCGCAATACCTGTGTTTATAAATCTTTCGGGGAATTTTTTCTTAAAAGTATCTGTCTTTGTTGATTTGGAAAGGTCAGCATCCATAACAACAATATCATATTTTTCACCAAGCTCCGCAAGAGCCATACCATAGCTTTCACGGGTTGCTTTCTTATCACCTATAGCCATAATTCACACATTCCTTTCTTTTAAAACTTAATTACGCCTGAAGCTCTGTAATTTTTGCATCAAGTTCTGCTATTGCCTGCTCGTACTGTTCTTTGTTCGGAGCAGCGCCGTGCCAGCCTGCCTGATTTTCCATAAAGGATACGCCCTTACCCTTAACGCACTTTGCAATAATGATGGTGGGTTTGCCCTTTACACTCTTCGCCTCTTCAATTGCATTTCTAATCTGGTCGTAGTCATGTCCGTCAATTGTAATTACATTCCAGTTGAATGCTTCGAACTTTTTATCGATGGGTGTTGAATTCATTACCTCTCTGATGTCACCGTCAATCTGCAGTCCGTTAAAATCCAAAAATGCGGTAAGATTGTCAAGCTTGTAATGTGCTGCAAACATAGCAGCCTCCCAAACCTGACCTTCTTCAATTTCACCGTCGCCCAAAATTGTATATACGCGATAATCCTTGTTATCAAGCTTTGCACTAAGTGCCATACCGTTTGCAGCAGAAATACCCTGACCAAGTGAGCCTGTTGACATATCAACGCCGGGAACGCCCTTCATATCAGGATGTCCCTGAAGATTTGAGTCAGCCTGACGGAAAGTTGCACAGTGCTCTGTGGGGAAATATCCTCTCTCAGCCAAAATTCCGTAAAGCACGGGTGCACAGTGACCTTTTGATAGAACAAGTCTGTCACGGTCAGCCATTTTGGGATTTTTAGGGTCAATGTTCATCTTTTCAAAGTAAAGCACAGACAGAATATCTGCTATTGAAAGACTTCCGCCCGGATGCCCTGATGCGGCATTGTAAATACCGGTAAGAGCGTGTTTTCTTGCCTGATAGGCATGAATTTGTGTTGAATTTTTCATTGTTACTATCACTCCTATGTTAATATAAAATTCTATTCGTTAAGCACACGGGAGTTGAATCCCGTATGCCTTAAACTTGATAAATTTGCACACTTTCAATTTGTCGTCCTCGAAAGGCATCAGCCTATCTTCGTCCTTCGCATCAAAATTGCGCTAAATTTTTCTGCGTTTAAGGTCGAAGAGTTTTAAAATAAGAAATTTTGATATAAGACAAAGAAAATTCAAGAATAATACTGCCGTATATTTGCAGAATTTTCTGCAGTATTATGCAAAATTTCTATTTTAAAACCATATGGTGTTCGACTCCCGTGTGCTTTTCAATGGCGGCATATGCCTTTTCCATAAGATAGGAAAGCCGCTCAATTTCGCCCTCAAGATATAAATATCCCAAAAGCGTTTCAAACCCCGTCGCAAGGCGATAATCTGTAATATCTGCATTTTTGGGCGATGTGTTGCTTTTTGCGTTTCTGCCCCACTTCAAAACGCGCATCTCGTCCTCTGTAAGAATTTCTTCAATAGCGTGGGTGCTTTGTGCCTGCGAATTTGCTTTTACAAACCGCACAGAATCTCTGTGCATATCGGTCACGTGCCTGTTTCCTTTTTCAAGAACCCTTGTCCTGATATATAAATCATACACACTGTCACCAATATACGCAAGTGCAAGAGGACTGTACTCTTTGGCTTTTAACTGTTTTTGCGTAAAAAACATACATTCACCCTACTTTTCTATTTTCCATTTTACTCCGTCGGGGGTATCTTCAAGTACTATGCCACGTGCCTTAAGGTCGTCACGGATTTTATCTGCAAGTGCCCAGTCCTTATTTGCTCTCGCCTCTGTGCGCTCTGCTATAAGCTTTTCTATTTCTTCGTCAAGGCTTTCCTTCTTTGTGTTTTTAAGAAGTCCGAGAACGTTTCCAAGCTCTAAAATTGTGTCCTTTACACACTGGAGTTCTTCTTTTGATGCGTTTTTAAGGCTGTTTGCAAATCTTACCGCCTCAAAAATAGCGGAAATAGCATCTGCAGTGTTCAGGTCGTCCTCCATAGCAGCAATAAACTTCTCTTTATATCCGTCCATTGCATTTTTAACATCATCACTAAGTGATGCACTCTGCGCACTGCCGAGAAGAAATTCTATATTATCTATGCAGTTATAAATTCTGTCAAGACCGTTCTTTGCTGCATCCATCAATTCATCACAGAAGTTAATTGGGCTTCTGTAATGTGCTGAAAGCATAAAGAATCTTATTACCTCGTAATCGTACTTTTCGGCAATATCACGCACCGTAAAGAAGTTACCCAGTGACTTGGACATTTTTTCGTTATTGACATTTATAAAGCCGTTGTGCAGCCAGTAGTTTGCAAACGGCGCACCGTTCGCGCATACACTCTGCGCTATTTCGTTTTCGTGATGCGGGAAAATAAGGTCAAAGCCGCCGCTGTGAATATCAATCGTATGACCGAGATAGCGGTTAACCATGGCCGTACATTCAATATGCCAGCCAGGTCTTCCAATGCCCCATGGACTTTCCCAACCGATTTCATCGTCTGTCTTTCTTTTTTTCCAGAGTGCAAAATCCATCGGGTGACGTTTTTTATCGTCAAGCTCCTTACGCACACCGCTTTCAAGGTCGTCAAGTGGCTGATGGCTGAGCTTTCCGTACTCCTTATAGCTTTCAACGGAAAAATATACATCGCCGTCAACTTCATATGCGTGTCCTTTTTCTATAAGAGTGCTTACCGTTTCAATAATAGCATCAATGTTTTCCGTTGCTCTCGGATGAACAGTTGCCTCTTTTATGCCGAGCGCCTTTGCATCAACAAAGTATTCTTTGATATACTTTTCTGCGATATCCTTAACTGTGCACTCTTCCTCGCGCGCTTTATTTATAAGCTTATCATCAACATCGGTAAAGTTCTGCACAAAACGCACGTTATATCCCCTGTATTCAAGAAACTGCCTCAAGCAGTCAAACACAATAAACGGTCTTGCATTTCCAAGGTGGAAATAGTTATAAACCGTCGGCCCGCACGAATACATCTTCACTTCACCGGGGGTAATGGTTTTAAACTCTTCTTTTTTTCTGGTTAATGTATTATATAATTTCATAGACACACTACCTTTCGTTGTCTTTGTTATTTTTAAATTCCTGAAGTTCTGCCATGAGAGCATCTATCTTTCCCGACATCCTGCAAAGCTCCTGACTTACCGGGTCTGGAATGTGTACCTGGTCAAGGTCATTTACCCTCTTTGCGCCACGCTTTACAACCCTTGCGGGAACGCCCACGCACGTACTGTCAGGCTCCACTTCACGAAGAAGCACCGCATTGGCAGCTATTTTAGAATTGTCACCAACGGTAAACGGGCCTAAAATCTTTGCACCTGCACCGACCATCACGTTGTTACCGAGTGTCGGGTGACGTTTTCCCGTTTCCTTACCCGTACCGCCCAGCGTAACGCCCTGATAAATCGTACAGTCATCACCGATTACTGTGGTTTCACCTATAACCACACCGCATCCGTGGTCGATAAGAAGCCCCTTTCCAATAGTTGCACCGGGGTGAATTTCAATCTTTGTAAAAAACCTTGAAATCTGACTTATAAGCCTCGGAATAAATCTTAAACCGCACTTATAGAGCATATGTGCAAATCTGTGAAAAAGCACTGCGTGAAATCCCGGATAAAGAAGTGCCACTTCAAAGGCATTTCTTGCCGCAGGGTCACGTTCAAGTATTGATTTTATGTCATATGCGGTTCTGCCCAGCATATAAATCACTCCTTAACCACTTTATTATATAATAGATAATAGAAAAAAACAACATTTATTTGCAAAAAATCCCCTAAAAAAACCGACACAAATATAAATTTGTGTCGGTAACAATGTTTATTCTGAAAAAAGTGCTTTTGCAAAGGCTTCTGCGTCAAATTCCTGCAAATCGTCAATGCCCTCGCCCACGCCGATAAATTTCACCGGAACGCGGAGCATTTTAGAAATATTCACAACAATACCGCCCTTTGCCGTTCCGTCAAGCTTAGTTAAAACTATTCCGCTGATTTTTGCAACCTTGTCAAATTCCTCCGCCTGATTTACTGCATTTTGTCCTGTTGTCGCATCAAGCACTAAAAGAATTTCCTTACTTGCTGTGGGAAGCTCCCTTTCAATCACACGATATATCTTTCCAAGCTCATCCATCAGATTTTTCTTGTTATGAAGTCTGCCTGCCGTATCGCATATGCATACATCTGCGCCTCTGCTTTTCGCCGCATTACACGCATCAAATATAACTGCCGCAGGGTCTGCCCCTTCACTAAGACGGATAAGGGAAACATCATTTCTCTCTGCCCATATCTCAAGCTGGTCTGCAGCCGCCGCACGGAAAGTATCTGCCGCCGCAAGGATGACACTTTTACCCTCTTTTTTAAGCTTACTTGCAAGCTTTCCGATTGTTGTTGTCTTTCCTACTCCGTTAACACCGATTACAAGTATTACTGTAGGCTTTGTATCAAGGTGAAGCTTATTGTCACCGCCTGCAAGAATTTCACAGATAATTGCTTTAAGCTCGTCCTTTGCGCCTTCGGCATCTGTAATGTGTTTTTCCTTTACACGCTCACGTAATTCCTCCACAATTTCAAAGGATGCACGTGCGCCGATATCTGCCATAACAAGCGCTTCTTCAAGCTCGTCATATAGGTCATCGTCAATTTTTTTAAATACGCCGAATACTCCGTCGAGCTTTTCATTGAAGGAGTCCCTTGTCTTACCCAGACCATCTTTAAGTCTTGCAAAAAGTCCTTTTTTTTCTGTATTTATTTCCATAGCTATTACTCCTCTATCGCTACATCCTCAAGCTTCATTGAAAGAAGTCTGCTTACGCCTCTCTCCTGCATTGTAACACCGTAAAGAATGTCTGCCGCCTCCATAGTACCTCTTCTGTGTGTAATAACGACAAACTGTGTATTGTTACCATAGTTTCTGATGTAGTCTGCAAAACGGTATACATTCTCATCATCAAGCGCCGCCTCAATCTCATCAAGCACCAAAAATGGAGCAGGTGAAACCTGAAGCAGTGCAAAAAGCAATGCAATTGCCGTTAAGGCGTGCTCACCGCCTGAAAGCAGTGTAATGCTTTGAAGCTTTTTACCGGGCGGCTGAACTTCAATTTCAATCGGGCTTTCAAGAGTGTCGAGCGGATTTAAAAGCTTAACCTCTGCCTTACCGCCGCCGAAAAGCTCCACAAAGCTTTTACCGAAAAGCTTATTTATAACCTCAAACTTCTGCGCAAACTGTTCACGCATTACCGCCATCATTTCACCGATAAGCTTTTCAAGGTCAGCCTTCGCCTTTTCCATATCCTCTACCTGCGTGCTCATAAACTCATATCTTCCCTTAACCTCTTTATACTCCTCTATAGCATCAACATTAATATTTCCAAGTGCCCTTATGGAGTTTTTAAGCTGAGAAATGGTTTTCTGTGCCTCAGATAAAGAGCCGATATCCTTTTTAAATTCAAGTGCCGTATTGTACGTCAGTTCATAGTTTTCCCACAAACGGTTTGCGGCATTTTCAAGGTCCTCATCAATTTTATTCTTCTTTGTTTCTATACGCACAACCTCACCCTGAAGAACAAGTATCCTCTCATTAAGCTGACGTATTTCTTCACGAAGCTTTTCTAGCTCACTGTCACTGCCGCTTCTGCCTGAAATATGTGTCTTTATCTCCTCACGCAGTGCTTCAATTGCAATAGCACATTGATTTTGACGCATAAGGTTACTTTCAATCTGTCCTTCAAGAGAAGCAATCATATTCTCCTGCGCCTTTTTCTCATCAAGCTTGTCCTTATAATCAGAGCGTGAATTCATTATAGCGCCCTTAACGTCGTTTATACGCTGAGATGTTATTTCCACATCCTTTTGCGCTCCGTTAATTTCCATCTTTTTATCAATAATCTTAACGGAATGTTCTTCACGCTTTATAGTTTCTTCACGCACAGCATCCTGCTTTGCACGGACAATTTCCTCTGCCTTCCCTATAAGCTCGTCGGAGCCTTCCAAAATCTCACGCAGCTTTTTCTTAGTTTCAACTGTGTCTGTCTGTTGCGTTGAAATCTGCGTTTTTTCCGTATTAAGCTTTTCAAAACGTTCCTTTGCCATCTGGAGAAGGCTTTCTTTCATATCAGCCTCCGCCTTGATTTTAAGAAGCTTGTTTTCGCTTTCAGAAAGCTTCTCACGAAGCTGAGCTTCTTTTCTGCGCATTTTTTCTGCTTCTTCGGCAAGGTCGTCAATCTCATCCTCCAGCTTTTCTGTTTCACGGGTAAGCTTGTCACATTCGTTATTAAGGCGTTCTATCTCGTCTTTTCTGCCGAGGAGTGCCTGAGTTTTGTTAATGCTACCGCCCGTGATGCTACCTCCGGGCTGTAAAAGCTCCCCTGCGAGGGTTACAATCTTGAATTTATAATGCGTTGCTTTGGCAAGTGCCACTGCACTGTCCATATCCTCCATTATAACGGTTCTTCCGAGAAGTGCCTCTATAACATTGCGGATTGAAGAGTCACATTCAACAACGTCACTTGCAATGGAAACTGTGCCGTCATTTTTCATAACACGTTCCTCATTATCAAGGCGCCTTCCCTCCTGCGAGGATACGGGCAGAAATGTCACCCTTCCCATTCGGTTTACCTTAAGAAATTCTATCGCCCTTTTCGCATCTTCTTCGGTATTCACCACAACATTCTGCATTGCATTTCCAAGAGCGGTTTCAATTGCAGTAGTGTATTTTTTATCAACTGTTATAAGCTTACTGAGTACGCCTATCAGCTTTCCGCTAAAGCTACCCTCATCTGCGGCACGCAAAAGGTCACGCACACTTCTTGCGTATCCTTCAAGCCCTTTTTCCATTTCCTCGAGCATTTTTCTGCGTCCCTGCTTTTCACCGAGCATTGTTGACATTTCATTATATTTAGCCTTAAGCTCACCGCTTTTGCGGTTTGCATCGTGATAGCTCTTGTTAGCATCAAAAACCTCATCAGAAAGCTTATCAAATTTTTCCTGTGCCTCTTTAGCCTTCCCTGAAAGCTCACTGCATTTTGCACTTAATCTGTTTATATCATCAGATGCTGCCGCAATATCAACCTCGATTGAAAAACGGCGTGTTTCGATATTTTGTGTTATAAGGTCTATACTGTCAAGTCTTGATTGTGCCTCACTCTTTTTCTGGCGAAGATTAATTACTTCCTCACGTGCCGTATCGAGTGCCTTAGCGCGTCGTGCGACCTCTTCACCGATTAAACGATCCTCGTTTTCAAGCTCTGAAAGCTCGTCCGCCATTTTAAGAAAGCTTTCATTTTCTGCGCTTTTCTTTTCCTCAAGCTCTAAGAGCTGATTTTTATAATCCTCTTCCCTTTTTGACCAGCCTGCAAGCTCTGTATCAATACGTACAATATTAACCTTATGATTTTCTATGTTGTTTTTTATGATTGCTTTTTCGTTTTCTATTGACGCCAAATCAGCCTCAAGCTTTGAAAGATGCTCCCTCTGACCGTCAATTTCACTGTCTGTTTCCTTAATCTGGCTATAGAGAACATCGCTCTTTTCATTACACGCATCAAGCTGCTTTTTGGCATTTTCAAATTCCTGCGAAGCGTTTTCGAAAAGCTCCGCCGTTTTCTGTGCCTCAATACGCTTTGCATCGGTTATTTCAAGAAGTGCGCTTACCTCAATTCCCTTTAACTGCTCTCTAAGGTCAAGGAACTTCATCGCCTTTTCACTCTGACGGCGAAGCGGCTCCACACGCTCTGTAAGCTCGCTTAAAATATCCCTTACTCTGACTAAGTTATCCTCTGTATGGGAAAGCTTTCTTTCAGCCTCGTTTTTTCTGTAGCGGTATTTTGAAATACCTGCTGCTTCTTCAAAAATCTGACGGCGTTCTTCACCCTTGGAGGAAACTATCTCCGCTATCTTACCCTGACCGACAATGGAATATCCGTCACGGCCGAGACCTGTATCCATAAAAAGCTCATTAATGTCCTTTAAGCGGCAGCCGGTACGGTTAATCATATACTCACTCTCACCGCTGCGGAACACCCTTCTTGTTATTTCAACCTCGTCATAGTCGCATGGCAAAAAGTGCGTAGAGTTATCAAGCACCAGTGAAACCTCCGCATAACCGAGAGGTTTACGTTTCTGCGTTCCTGCAAAAATGACATCCTCCATTTTTCCGCCACGCAGTGTTTTTGCACTCTGTTCACCCATAACCCATCTTACCGCATCGGAAATATTACTCTTTCCGCTGCCGTTAGGTCCTACAATCGCAGTTACACCCTGATGAACCTCGATAACTGTTTTATCGGCAAAGGATTTAAAACCCTGCAACTCTATTCTTTTAAGGTACATATAATCACCTTCTTACACAACATCTAAACTATTTTATCATAAATTTTCCTGATAATCAAGTTATAATTGTCCTTTTGGTGTCAAAAGGACCAAAAACGCGGGGGTTTCGATTCCCCCTCCCTCCCTAAAACGACCTCGCAGGGGCGCAGGGAATAATGGGCAAGTTATCATTTGTACAGTGTGGGTATTGTTTTTCCGTATTTTCCGCCTTTGAACCGCCGCCTACAAAAAGGAAACACTTAGTTTCCTCTGACGGCTGAAATTGCGAGCCAGCAGAGGAAAATGATGCTCGCAATTTCTCGGTAGTCGACGAAAAACACGGAAAAACGCAGCTTTATCGCTATGGTTAGTTTGTTACAAAAACTATCTCATCACCACTATTTTCGAGTTTGTAAATTTGCTTTACTTTCTTGGGTAAAAATTGCCCGTATCAATTTCTGCTGCTGACGGGCAATTTTTAGTCCATCTTGAAAATGAGTTTTTCAATGCGGACGGCGTAAGAAAGAAAAGCAAATTTATAAACAAAGACCAATTATTAATTCGGTGGCACGCCCTATATTAAAATCGCCCCTGCGAGGTCGTTTTGGGGAACCGAGCCTGAGCGCTGCCGGTGGCAGAAGAAGCGATGGCGCAGGGTTGTGCAGAAACAGACGCAATGCAAACGGCAGTGCAGCAGGGCGGCATTGTTTCAAACGGGTAGGGGAAATTTGAAACCCCCACGTTTTTGGTACTTTTGGCGTGCAAAAGTACATATTGTTACGTGTTCCACGTATATTTCTTAAGCATCGCTTATACTATAATTCCCCAAAAACAGAGGGGATGCAAAAATACATCCCCTTGTGTTTTACTTTAATTTTTCTAAAATTTCATCAAGATTTTTTGTAAGTGTCAGACATGTCATACCGTTATTTGCCTTTACGATAGAATATCTTTCATCATAGGTACAGTATTTAAACGCCTTTTGGCTTCCGTCTGTAAAGTTAAAGGTTATTGTACATTTTTCTGTGCCTGAAACCTGGCTTTGACTGAATTCTGCTGCCGTAACACCTATAATCTTCTGATATACTGCTTTGAAATTCTTTTCTACACTGTGCTTTCCGTTGATTTTGTAGCTGTATTCATCCTCGCCCTTTTTTGTGATGGAAAGGTCGTAGCTTTCTCCGTCTGCGCTGATGGTTATACCTGACACGTTTTCAATATTAAAAATATGGATAAGTCGGTCTATATAATCCTGCGCCTTTGCCTCCTTCACAATTTCATAGAAAGGACACTCGGCTGTATACACAACGGGCAAATCACCCTGCATTACATATACGGTGTTATCACCAGCATAGTTACCCATTTTAACGGTTACTTTTCCGTTTGCATCCTTAACGCTGAGGGTATATGGCGCATCAAGTCCATACTTGGCAAGATTTTTCGGATTTTCCTCCACAATCGTTACTGCACTCAGCGAGGTTAGCTTTTCGGCAATCGCATTTATTTTATCACTTGACGCTATTACCCCTTTATAGGGATAGGTCATTTTGTAGCCTGCCATACCAAATTCGGCATTACTGCTCTCTTCATCAAAATGCACTGCAAAAATTGTCTGCGAACCCTTTTTGATTTCATATTCCGTAACGCTTGTATTATCAATCGTGCATATATCATAACGGCGGTAATCATCAGGATTTTTGAGTATTGCCTGAGCCTCGTACTGACTTATCGTGCAGATTGTATCATTAAGCCTTGCGTAATACTCACCCTCAAAATTCGCACTGTTACCGATAACAAGCTTTTTTTGTGTGCCATCCTTAAGCTTTAACATAAGGCTCTTTCCCTCATTATCAAGACCGTAATCTGAAAGGTCAAAATCCTTGTTTTCAATTTTGCGGCTTATTGCAACATTGCACACATTGTAAAGTGCGGAGGAAAGGGCATCTTCATCAATGATATAGCTTTCGTAGCCTTCAATTGATGCTTTTTCCCCATTGCGTATAATATAGCTTTTTCCTTCGTTATTAAACTGTGCATATTCAATATTTTCTATCTCTTCATCAAGGATGTATTCGGTAGTGCTTTGCGGCAACTGTTCTTCCTCCTCAGGCTTTGGCTCCCACTTTACTGCAAGGAAATATCCGCCCCCTAATATCAGCAATACCAAAACCGCCAAAATAAGAGATTTGATGCTTTTTTTCATAATTATTTATATCTCCTTCTTAGCCATACAATAAGACCGATAAGAATTATCACCAGTGGAAGTGCATACTGGAGAAGGAGTGCAGATACTACAACCTGATTTTGTGTCATAGTCATAGTCTGCGCACTGATTTCCTTCGCTCTTATAGAGCCTGAGCTTTGAGTTCCGCACAGATAGCTTACTGTGTTAAGCAGAAAGTCACCGTTAAGGTATGCCTTTTCTGTAAGCACTCCCCTGATTTCTGCCGCGGAAAGCGAACCTATAACAGTTACGGATGATTTAATATCATCCTTGATTGTTTCAGAAACTGCTGCAAGGCAAAGCGGGCCTTCGTAATCGCCATCTTCCTTTTCAATTGTTGTAGATGCAATGTTTTTCTTTCCGTATGATTTATCCGATGTCTGCAAAAGCTTGCTCACAACTGCGCTGTTTGCACTCTTAACTGCCTGCATACTCATTGAGTCAGGCATTACAAGCGGTGATTTTGATGAAAGAATATTCTGCGTAATCGCGTGCTCCTGCATTTTTGCAACAGGAACGGGCATTCCTGTGCCTGACGCCAGTGCACTGTTTTGGTCAAGTTCTATTACATAATCGTAATTAAGCTTAATACCCCATTCCTCAAGATATGCGTCAAGTCTTTCCATAGGTTGCATACCGGGGGTTGTAAGAAGGACGAATTTACCGCCCTTATCAATATATTTATCAAGCGCATCTCTTTCCTCGGCAGTAAAATCTGCCATCGGTGCGGCACTGAAAATTATTGACGCATCATCAGGAATTGCATCCATACTGATATTTATATCGGCGCATTTGTAACCTTCGTCCGAAAGCACGCTTTTAAGGTTTTGCGCATCATATTCACCGTGTCCTGTCGTAAAGTATACATTTGCACCTGAAAGCTGTCCCGTCACAGTCATAACTGCATTTGTAACCTTCTTCTCCATATCAATCTGTATTGCACCGGTAAAGCTGTTCTGCGTATAAATCTCGTTAAAGTTTATGATTTCATACTTATCACCGCACTCGATGATTACAGAGCCAACCTGTGCCTGCGTATCGCCGTCTGTATATCCGTTCATAAAGGACGGGTTTTCGTAGGGGTCAATATACTCAACCTTGAAATTTTCGTTAAGCACTCTGTATTTGTCAAGATACTCTTTTATATAATCAATATACTCTCCCTGCGTACCCTCAGGAATAAGAGCATACGCAACTATTGACTCGTCAAGGTTTTTCATTACATCCTCCGTCTGCTCTGAAAATTCATAGACGCGGTCTCTTGTAAGGTCAATTTTTAAGGGATGCTTATCTGCGATAATTGCCACGATTGAGTTAAACACGATTACACACGCCAACACAACAGCCGTAATAACCGCGGAGGTAAGTCCCATTTTAAGCTTGATTTTTTTCATTCTTATCTACTCCTTTCTCTGCGGTTTATCAGCTATAGCGCCTTTTATCTATTACCCTCACCGTAAGGAAAAGGAATACAAAAATAAAGCTGAGATAATAGATAATGTTTTCAATATTTAAAATTCCGCTCTGGAATTCACTGTAACGGCTTAAAAGCGAGAAGCAGTCAATAACCTTTTTTGCAAGCTCGTTCTGAACACTTGCTTCAAACCATGAAATGAAGTATATAAGGAGCAGACTTGCAAATGTAAACACACCTGCAATCATCTGACTTTCTGTCAAAGATGAAATAAATACACCAATCGAAATAAATGCACCCCAAAGGAGAATAAATCCAATATAGGAGCCAACAACCTCACTGAGCGACGGCTCACCAAAAGCAAACATAATTGCCGGGAATATAAGCGACAGAAGGATTGTTACGCCGAAAACTGCCATAGCCGCAAAATATTTACCCAGAACAATTTCCGTAATGCTTACGGGCGAAGAAAGAAGAAGCTGGTCAGTCTTCTTATTCTTTTCCTCTGCAAGAAGCCTCATTGTAAGAAGTGATGCAAGGAAAAGATAAATTACATTGATGTCAGAAAACATCAGACTTATATCCGCCTGCTGCGTTGAGAGGATACCGCTTGCAAAAAACATTGATGCAAGTGCCATAAATACACCTACAAATATGTATCCTACAGGCGAAAGAAAATAGTTTTTAAATTCCTTTTTAAATATTGCTTTCATTTTCCTGTGCCTCCTCTGCTTCTGTCTGTACTTCTTCTGCCGCAGCTTCAACCACTGCTTCATCAGGTGCATTATTTTTCTCTGTTTCCTCTTCTACTGCTGCAGCATTTGTCAGTTTA
>JAZODM010000063.1:0-32157 GCA_045596985.1 Clostridia bacterium | reverse complement strand
GCTACTATACTGCCGGCGTAAATAAGCTTCGTAATTTCAATGATGATGTAGAAATTATGAAGCTGGAGCTTTTGATGAATCAGGCAGGAATGACCCCTGATAAGTGTGAGCTTGTTTCCGCTGCACTTCGCAAGGAAAAGGAAACCGGCGCACCTGCAGGTGCAATGGTTCTCCCCGACGGAAAAATCGTTACGGGAAAAACCTCCAGCACGCTGGGGGCAGCATCGGCTCTTCTTCTTAATGCACTTAAAACTCTGGGTGGAATTGACGATAATCTTGAGCTTATTTCTTCGCAGGTGCTTGAGCCTATTTGCGCGCTTAAAACAAACTATCTTAAACATAAAAACCCCAGGCTTCATACAGATGAAGTTCTGATGTCGCTTACAATTTCGGCGCTTACCAATCCGGTGGCGAATGCCGCGAAGGAGCAGCTTTCAAACCTGCACGGCAGCAATGCGCATTTTTCCGTTATCATCAGTGACGAGGATGAAAAAATTCTGCGCAGGCTCGGTGTAAACGTAAGCTGTGAGCCAAAATACGAAAACAAACGTCTTTACCATAAATAAGGTGCAGTCTCTGGCATTTGGAATATAATGTATTATCAAGTGTCAAACGGAGGTATATATGATTTGCAATAATATTCTGGATGCAATAGGAAACACGCCGATGATTTCCCTTGCAAGGATGTGCGATGAGGACAGCGCACGCATCCTCGTCAAGTTTGAGGGACTTAATGTCGGCGGCTCAATAAAAACACGAACTGCGTATAATATGATATTAGAAGCAGAAAAGCAGGGAAAAATAAATAAATATACTGTTATTGTAGAGCCGACGAGCGGTAATCAGGGAATCGGTCTTGCACTGGTAGGCGCAGTGCGCGGATACCAAACCAAAATTATTATGCCCGATTCCGTCAGCGAGGAGCGCAGAAAGCTTGTCGAGCATTACGGTGCTGAGGTTGTCCTCATCCACGATGCAGGAAATATCGGCGAATGTATAGATGAATGTTTACGCACTGCACTTAAAATGCAAAGCGAAAACCCAAATGTATTCGTTCCCCAGCAATTTGAAAACCCTGCAAACCTTTCTGCGCAGCGTAATTTTACAGGTGTGGAAATATTAAATCAGGTTGACGGTCCTATTCACGGATTTTGCAGCGGAATAGGTACGGGAGGAACAATAACGGGTATCGGTGAAGTTCTTAAAGAGAAAAATCCCGATATTACCATATGGGCAGTGGAGCCTGAACACGCCGCAATACTTTCGGGTGGTTCAATCGGCACCCATCTTCAGATGGGTATCGGCGACGGACTTATCCCTGCAATTTTAAACACAGATATTTACAGTGATATTTGTATTATAAAGGATGAAGAAGCTATCCGCACGGCGAAGGAGCTTGCCTCAAAAGAAGGTATTATGTGCGGAATTTCGAGCGGTACAAATGTTGCCGCCGCTATAAAACTTGCTAAAAAGCTTGGACGGGGTAAAACTGTTGTTACAGTTCTTCCCGATACCGCAGAACGGTATTTTTCAACCCCGCTCTTTGAATAATTTATATATACAGGAGGAAATTTTATGAACACAAATGTAAGACCTGATACTATGCAGCGTATCACAACAAAGGAATTAGCAGACAGTTTCATTGCCGAGCAGATTGCGCTCGTGCGTGAGCAGGTCGGCGATAAAAAGGTTTTATTGGCACTTTCCGGCGGCGTTGACAGCAGCGTTGTTGCGGCACTTTTAATCAAGGCTATCGGCAAGCAGCTTGTTTGTGTACACGTAAACCACGGTTTAATGCGTAAGGGCGAAAGCGAACAGGTTATTGAAGTATTCCGCAATCAGCTTGATGCAAACCTTATTTATATCGACGCAACAGACCGTTTTCTTGATAAGCTAAAAGGTGTAGCAGAGCCTGAGAAAAAGCGTAAAATTATCGGCGGTGAGTTTATCGTTGTGTTTGACGAAGAAGCCCGCAAGCTTGATGATGTAGATTTCCTTGCGCAGGGTACAATCTACTCCGACATTCTTGAAAGCGACGGCGTAAAGGCACACCACAACGTAGGCGGACTTCCCGAGGATATGAAGTTTGAGCTTGTTGAGCCTATTAAGCTTCTTTATAAAGATGAAGTGCGTGTTGTAGGTAAAGCACTTGGTCTTCCCTCTTCAATGGTTGACCGTCAGCCCTTCCCCGGTCCTGGACTCGGCGTAAGATGTCTTGGTGCAATCACACGTGACAGACTTCACGCTCTTCGTGAGGCTGATGCAATCCTTCGTGAGGAATTTGATAATTGCGGTCTTTCAAAAACTGTATGGCAGTATTTTGTTGCCGTTCCCGATATGAAGAGTGTCGGCGTAAAGGACGATAAGCGTTATGAAGGCTGGCCCGCAATCATCCGTGCGGTAAATACCACTGACGCTATGACCGCTACTATTGAGGAAATTCCCTATGATGTTCTTCATAAGATTACTGCCCGCATCACCGCAGAAGTAGACGGCATCAACCGTGTTCTTCTCGACCTCACACCAAAGCCCATCGGCACAATCGAGTGGGAATAATGTAATATGCAAAAATAAATAAGAAAACGGGAGCTTGTAGTACAGGCTGAGAGGAAGGTATGACCTTCGACCGAGAACCTGATTTGGATAATGCCAACGTAGGGATGCCTGAGCGAGAGCTTTAGGAATAACGATGTTTAATTGGAAGTTACCAAATCGGTAGCTTCCTTTTTTTATTGCAATGGAGGTGAAAAAATGCATCCGAAAGTAGAAAATTTATTCTCAGCCTATCTTACATAATAAAAAGAAAAGAGGAATTTTAAATGACTAATTCAAAAAACTTACTTAAAATGATTGTACTTTCAATGCTTATTGCTATCGGCGTGGTAATTTCCCCGATACTCAGAGTAGAGGGTATGTGTCCGATGGCACACTTTATCAACATTGTATGCTCCGTTTTTTTGGGTCCTTGGTATTCGCTTTTATGTGCAACGCTCATAGGAATTATCCGTATGATTACAATGGCAATACCGCCGATTGCATTGACAGGGGCAGTGTTCGGTGCGTTTCTGTCGGGTGTTTTTTACCGATTATCAAAAGGTAAAATTATATTTGCAGTGCTTGGAGAAATTATCGGAACGGGTATTATCGGTGCTATAGTATCATACCCCGTTATGAATTTTATCTGGGGTAAGGAAGGTCTTAGCTGGCTGTTCTATGTTCCGTCATTTATTTGCGGAACACTTATCGGTGGCAGTATAGCATATGTATTTTTACGTAAGCTTGCTGACAACGCAATGCTTACACAAATACAAAATATGCTTTCCTCAAAAAGCTATCAGGATAAAAGCAGTTTGCTTTCAAACACTTTAGTAATTGCGGCATTTGGTGCAATACTTTTTGTGGTAATTGAGATAGCATCAGGAATATTCTGCCTTACATCACCGATATTTGATATATTACCATATGTATCTCTTTACGTTTGTATTCTCACAGCAATTATATACTATATTTTCAAGAAGGTGAAAAAGGATGACAGATAAAATTTGCAATGCTTTGAATAATATTAAAAAACAAAAACCTCTTATTCATTGCATAACAAACCCAATTTCTATAAACGGGTGTGCCAATACAATACTTTCTGTGGGCGCAAAACCAATTATGGCAGAGCATCCAAAGGAGGTATGTGAAATAACCAATGCATCAAATGCGCTTATGCTCAATATTGGCAACATCACAGATGCAAGAATGAAATCTATTATGGTATCACTTAAAAGAGCAAAAAAAATAGATATTCCCATTTTATTAGATGTTGTCGGAATAGCTTGTTCAAAATTCAGGCGGAAGTATGTTTGGGAGCTTTTAAAAATATCTGTCCCTTCTGTCATAAAGGGAAATTATTCTGAAATGGCAGCTTTACATAATGAAGAATATTTTTCACCCGGTGTAGATGCAGAGCCTTCCCTTGATGTACGTTATATTACGAAAGCGGCAAGGGAGCTTGCCTTAAAACACCAAACAGTTATCCTTGCAACGGGGCAAACAGATGTTATAACAGACGGAAAAAGAGTTGTGTTTGTTAAAAACGGAACACCTGAGCTTTCATCTGTAACTGGAACGGGATGTATGCTTGGAGCTTTATGTGCTACATTTATGACATCTGCAAGTTCTTTTGAGGGAGTTATCTCGGCGTGCAGCTATTTTGGTATTTGCGGAGAGCTTGCTAAGACGGATAATGGCAACGGCAGTTTTATGGTAAATTTGATGGATGGACTTTCTACACTCGGCAGAGAAGAAATATTAAAACATTTGAATACGGAGGAATATATACAGTGAAAAAGTTAGATACAAGGTTATATTTTATAACGGACAGCACAAGTTTTTCTGAAAAGGAGTTTCTTTTCCGCGTAGAGGGAGCATTAAAAGGCGGTGTAACACTTTTGCAACTGCGTGAAAAAGAAAAATCTACAAGAGAATATATTGAGCTTGCCGAGAAAGTCCATAGGTTGACTGAAAAATATAATGTTCCGCTTATTATTGACGACAGAGTTGATGTGGCACTTAGCATAGATGCAGAGGGCGTTCATTTAGGGCAGAGCGATATGCCCGTTTCTATTGCACGAAAACTTATGGGTAATGATAAAATTATAGGGGCAACCGCCAAAACTGTGGAGCAGGCAAAAGAAGCTTATAAACAAGGTGCGGACTATCTTGGCGTAGGAGCAATTTTCCCTACAACCACAAAGGTTAAGACAGTGCTGACTTCTACTGACACATTAAAAGATATTTGTAATGCAGTTCCTATTCCTGCTAATGCTATTGGAGGACTTAACAAAGACAATATTGATATACTTAAAGGAATAGCGATTGCAGGAATTTGTTTGGTATCTGCGGTTATGAAAGCAGAAAATCCAAGAGAGACGGTAGTCCAACTTACAGAAAGAGCAAAGGAGATTGGATTATGGTAAAAGAGAAACAAATGAAAACCGCATTAACAATTGCAGGCAGTGATTCAAGCGGCGGTGCAGGTATTCAGGCAGATATAAAAACAATGACTATGAATGGTGTTTATGCTATGAGTGCAATTACGGCACTTACTGCTCAAAACACACTTGGGATAAGAGCAATTTCGGAGCTGACACCTGATTTTCTGAAAGAACAAATAGATGCAGTATTTGAAGACATATTTCCTGATAGTGTAAAAATCGGGATGGTGTCATCAAGTGAGCTTATTTGCGTAATTGCAGACAGACTAAAATACCATAAGGCAAAAAACATTGTTGTAGATCCTGTTATGGTTGCTACAAGCGGCTCATCACTTATGAAAACAGATGCAGTTAAAACATTGATAGATGAGCTTTTACCCATCGCTACACTCGTTACGCCGAACATTCCCGAAGCAGAAATTTTATCGGGACTTTCTATTGAAAGTAAAGAAGATATGCTAAAGGCTACAAAAATAATCAGTGATGCACATAACTGTGCAGTTCTCCTAAAGGGTGGACACAACATCAATGATGCCAATGACCTTTTATATGAAAAAAGAGAATATCATTGGTTTGGGGGAAAACGAATAGATAACCCCAACACTCACGGTACAGGATGCACATTATCAAGTGCTATAGCATCAAACCTTGCAAAAGGCTTTACACTTGCTGAGTCCGTACAAAGAGCAAAGGAATATATTTCGGGTGCTCTTTCAGCTCAGCTTAATTTAGGACAAGGTTCAGGACCATTGATGCATAACTTTGACCTTACATCGCATTTTGCCGAAGAAAAAATATCTGTTTGAAAGGATGAGTGAAATGAGAAATTATACAACACAGATGGATGCCGCAAAAAGAGGTCTTATTACCCCCGAGATGAAGACCGTGGCAAAAAAGGAATACAGAAGCGAGGAAGAAATAAGAGACCTCGTAGCCAAAGGTCAGGTTGCAATCTGCGCAAACAAGCTACATACGTGTATAAAGCCAAACGGCGTAGGTTCTATGCTCAGGACAAAAATCAATGTAAATTTAGGAGTTTCAAAGAATTGTAAAAATTATGATATAGAGATGGAAAAAGTAATGGCGGCAGTCAATATGGGTGCTGAAGCTATTATGGATTTATCTTCTCACGGAAACACTCAGCCGTTCAGGCAAAAGCTTATCAAAGAGTGTCCCGCTATGATTGGCACTGTTCCTGTATATGACAGTGTTATTCATTACCAAAGAGATTTAGATGCGCTTACTGCAAAAGATTTTATTGATGTTATAAGACTTCACGCTGAAGACGGTGTGGACTTTGTAACCATTCATTGCGGAATTACAAGAAAAACTATTGAACAGATAAAAAACCATAAAAGAAAAATGAATATTGTATCCAGAGGTGGTTCATTGGTTTTTGCGTGGATGAGTATGACGGGGAATGAAAACCCGTTTTATGAGTATTATGACGAGATACTTGATATATGCCGAGAATATGATGTTACAATCTCGCTTGGGGATGCTTGCCGCCCCGGTTGTCTTGCAGATGCAAGTGATGTATGTCAGATTGAGGAGCTTGTTCGCCTTGGTGAGCTTACAAAGCGTGCATGGGCAAAGGATGTTCAGGTTATGGTAGAAGGTCCCGGTCATATGCCTTTAGACCAAATTGAAGCTAATATGAAAATTCAACAGACAATCTGTATGGGTGCACCGTTTTATGTGTTAGGACCTATTGTGACTGACATTGCTCCGGGTTATGACCATATAACATCTGCTATAGGCGGAGCTGTTGCAGCTTCTTGTGGTGCGGCTTTTCTCTGCTATGTGACACCAGCAGAACATCTTGCACTTCCCAAAGTCGAAGATGTAAAGCAAGGTATTATTGCATCAAAAATTGCGGCACACGCTGCGGATATTGCAAAGCACGTTCCTCACGCAAGGGATATTGATGATAAAATGGCTGATGCAAGAAGAAACTTTGATTGGGATATGCAGTGGAAATGCTCGCTCGATCCCAAAACAGCAAAGAAAATTAAAAATGACAGAAAGCCTGAAATTGATGAAAGCTGTTCTATGTGCGGAAAATTCTGTGCAATCAGAAGTATGAACAAGGCATTAAACGGCGAGCACATTGATATTCTGTAAAAAAGCGTTTTAACGCATCACCCCCCTGTCCTCCAATCTTGGGGGCAGGGGGGTACGCTTTTTTGAAACAAGCAAAATTACTCACAATGCAAGTAATTTCCTATGTTGAAAAAAATAAAGTGCAGAATAAATCTGCACTTTATTTTTTTTTCAACATTTGGCGAAGTTTTCTCCTTGTTCGGTTTATATGCCTTTCAAAATCACCGCCCGCAATAAACTCTGCAAGAACATACTGCTCAAACACAGGAACGCTGCAGGAGTAAAATCCCATCTTATCAAAAAAAGGCATAACAAGCTCTTTGGGTAAAACCATATATCCTATTCTCATAGAGGGAGCAATTGTCTTTGTGAAGGTATTCATATATATCACACTGTGAGTGGGTTCGAGTGAAAAAACTGTATCCTCGTTCTTTGTGGAGACAGTAAACTCCGAATTAAAATCATCTTCGATGATAACGCCGTTTCGGTCTGTTGCCCATTTAATATACTCATTTCGTTTTGAAGCACTTGCAGTGATACCGCTTGGAAAGCTTCGAAATGGTGTTATATGTAAGACTGATGCTTTGGTTTTGGCAAGTTGTGATGTAAGAATTCCATCTTTGCCAAGTTTGAGTAAATCACACTGTGCTCCGTTTGCTCTGTATACCGAGTGTATCTTTTCATAGGATGGGTTTTCAAGTGCATATATCTTATCCCGTCCTAAAAACTGCACAATAAGTCCGTAGAGATATTCAGCACCGGAACCGATTACAATCTGATTATACGAAACATTAATTCCTTTCCCTCTTGCAAGATAATCAGAGATTGCTTTTCTAAGTTCAACACAACCTGCATTCGGAGATTTTATTAAAATCTCTTCGCCGTATTTTGATATTACATTGCGCATAGTTTTTGCAAGCACAGAAAAGGGAAATTCGTCGGTATGATAATGGTGGTGATTAGGGGATATATCATTAATCTCATGCTCGGCAATAGGTACAAAATCATTTTTTCGATATGTAACAAAGTATCCGCTGCGCTCCTTGGATTCTATATATCCTTCATCACACAGTATGGCGTATGCGTGCTCTACAGTAATAACGCTTGTCAATGTTTCTTCTGCAAGAATACGCTTGGATGGAAGCCTGTCGCCGTATTTATAAACCGAATTTATTATATCGGTTCTGAGTTGTTCATAGATCTGCATATATGCCTTTTGCTTAGAATTAAGATTGATTGAGTATTTCATCTGGCTATATTAAAAACTCCTTAATTGGTAATTGTGATATGTTCAAACTTATTATATAATAAGCAAAGAATTTTGTAAAGGAGTTTTTAAAAATGAAAACAAAGACTCAAAAAATTGTAGTCGCTTCAATGCTTGCAGCGCTTTGCTGCACGGCAACAATGATTATCAAAATACCTTCTCCTCTGAAAGGTTACATAAATCTTGGAGACTGTGTGGTTTTGCTTTCAGGATGGCTTCTTTCCCCGATGTATGCATTTCTTGCAGCCGGGGCAGGGTCTGCACTTGCAGATATATTTTCAGGCTATGTCGTGTATGCCCCTGCAACCTTTATAATTAAGGGAATTATGGCAATCATTGCATATCTGTTCCACAAAGGTCTCCATAACAAACTTGGAAATATGCCATCAAGAATTATCAGCGGAACATTGGCAGAAATCATAATGATTTTGGGATATTTTATTTTTGAAGGATTTTTATACGGGTTTGCACCAGCGGTTGTAAACATTCCTGCAAATGCAGTTCAGGGTGTTGCAGGTCTTGTAATCGGAATAATACTTATAAAGATATTTGAAAAAACAAAAATGTTTTAAGTAAAACTTTAAAAACGGCGATCCTCAGCTATTGAAGGATTGCCGTTTTTGATATAAAAATATTTTATACTTCTTTCTTTTTTTTGGATAATTTGTGCAAAACAGTGGCACTATACAACTATTAGGAGGAAGTAGATATGAAAGATAAAATTTTTGGAGTACTGCAAAGAGTCGGCCGCTCCTTTATGCTGCCGATTGCTTTGCTGCCTGTTGCCGGACTTCTTCTCGGCATAGGCAGTTCGTTCACTAACCCCACCACACTGGAAGCATACCGCCTGACAAGCATCATCAGAGAAGGCGGACTTCTCTACACAATTCTTGACATTATGAGCAAGACCGGCAGTGTGGTTTTTGACAACCTTGCACTTCTTTTTGCTATGGGTGTTGCAATAGGTATGGCAAAAAGAGAAAAAGAGGTAGCCGCACTTTCGGGTGCTATCTCCTACCTTATTATGAATACCGCCATCAGCACCCTTATTGCCGCACGGGGCGGTGTAGAGGCAATGCCTCCCAACTCGACAGCAACCGCACTTGGAATACCAACTCTGCAGATGGGCGTTTTCGGCGGTATTATTGTAGGTCTTGGCGTTGCAGCGCTGCATAACAGATTTTATAAAATAGAGCTGCCGCAGGTTTTATCGTTCTTCGGCGGAACACGTTTTGTACCGATTATCTGCAGCATTGTTTACCTTGTTGTAGGTATACTGATGTTTTATATATGGCCGCTCGTTCAAAACGGTATTGCACAGCTCGGAAACTTAGTACTTCGTTCAGGATATATAGGAACGTGGATTTACGGTATAATTGAAAGAGCGCTTATCCCCTTTGGACTTCATCATGTTTTCTATATGCCGTTCTGGCAGACACAGCTTGGCGGCTCTATGATTATAGACGACGTGAGAGGGCGGGGTGCGCAGAACATCTTCTTTGCAGAGCTTGCATCAAAGGCAACAACACAGTTCTCTGTATCTGCAACAAGATTTATGTCAGGTAAATTCCCGTTTATGATTTTCGGTCTGCCTGCTGCAGCATATGCAATGTATAAAACGGCACGCCCCGAAAAAAGAAAGCTTGTCGGCGGACTTTTGCTTTCTGCGGCACTTACCTCAATGCTGACAGGTATTACAGAGCCGATTGAGTTTACCTTCCTTTTTGTTGCGCCTGTTATGTATGTTGTACACTGTATTCTTGCCGGACTTTCATATATGCTGATGCATATTTTCGGTGTAGGTGTAGGTATGACTTTCTCGGGAGGACTTATCGACCTGACACTGTTTGGTATATTACAGGGAAATGCAAAGACAAACTGGATATGGATTGTCATAGTAGGACTTGTATATGCAGTTTTGTACTACTTTATCTTCCGCTTTATGATAACAAAATTCAATTTCAGAACACCCGGCAGAGAATCTGACGATGAAGAAACAAAGCTCTACACCCGTAAGGACCTTGAAGAAAGCAAGAAAAACCCATCTCCCATCAGCGATAAAAGCCGTACAAGTGCACTTATTTTAAAAGGTTTAGGCGGCAAAGACAATATTACAGATATTGACTGCTGTGCTACAAGACTTCGTGTTACGGTGAAAGATGCTGACAAGGTGGCAGACTCCTACCTTCGTCAAAGCGGTGCATCGGGCGTTATTCACAAGGGCAACGGCGTACAGATTGTATACGGACCACAGGTTTCGGTGGTGAAATCCAACCTTGACGATTTCCTTGAAAGCCCTGAGTCTGACAATGCAGAAAATCTTCTGATTAATGTGGATGTTTCCCCTACTGACATTCCGGGAAAAAAGACAGAAAAGAAGGAGCAAAGCATCAGCCTGCACGCACATTTAAGCGGAAAAATTGTAAAGCTCGAAGATGTCCCTGATGAGGCATTTTCCTCAAAAGCACTGGGCGACGGAATTGCAATAGAGCCGTCTGAGGGCAAGCTCTATTCCCCCTGCGACGGCACAGTAGAAATGCTTTTTGATACAAAGCACGCAGTAAACTTAAGGAGCAATGACGGATGTGAAATACTTCTTCACATCGGCATAGATACCGTTAAGCTCGGCGGCAAATTCTTTAAAGCGCATATTGAGAGCGGTCAGAAAGTTAAAAAGGGAGACCTTCTCATTTCCTTTGATATGGAGCAAATTAAAAAGACAGGATATAAGCTGACTACCCCGATGATTATTTGTAACAGCGGTGATTACAACAGTATAAACTTCAAAGCCGTTACAACAGTCAGCAAGGGTGAAAAAATAATCGAAATAGAATAAATATCAGAAAAGGGGATGTAAAAATGAGTTTACATCCCCTTTTTAGGACCTTTTCCGTATCTCTTTACATATGCACGGTAAAAGGAGGAATAATCAGAAAACCCTGCCTCTATTGATGCCTGCGTCAGGCTTTTCCCCTCTCTTTTAAGCGATGCAACATACGTCAGCCTTTTTTCACGTATATATTCCTGCACGGTAAGTCCCGTTGCCTCTTTAAAAATCCGACACAAATGATATTTTGAAACAAAAAATTTTTCACAAAGAGTGTCAAGCGTAATTTCACTCGTATAATGTCTGTTTATATAATTTATAATGTTTTGTATCGGCTTATTTACTGTATCCGTTGCCTCAAAGGAAGATATTTTATTTATCAGATATACAATTTCAATAACAATACTCTGCACAATCGGCGTATAATTTTCATTGTAATTGTCAGAATATTTTTTAAGCCGCATAACGGCATCATAAAGACCTGCCGAGCGTACTATTTCAGAACTGATTTTATTGCCTACGCTGAATTTGTTTTCTGAAAATGCCGCCTCATACTCGCTTATTGAATGTTTCTGGAAAAATTGCGGCGCAATCCAAAGCACAAATCTGCGGTATCTTGTATCACTGTTATGAAAGACACGGTGCATTTCGTGTTTGCGTATGAGAATAACATCCCCCGGTGAAAGAGTGTAGTTTTTTTCCTCTACAACATACCTTGCATCGCCCTCTACAAACATATAAACCTCATATTCATCGTGGCTGTGCAGATGAAATGCCTCCTGCGTTTGCAAAGGGTTTTCATACTCGGCTTTATTTATTTCATAAAAATATTTATTCATACGTGTTACCCCTGAAAAAAGTATATAATAATAATATCATACTACAGCAATAATTGCAATGTTTTTAGCAATTTTCAAACAGAAAGATTGTAATAATTGTGTTATTATATAACCATAATGTAACGAAAGGAGAATTCCTATGAAAATGACATTTCGCTGGTACGGTGAAAGTGACTCTATCACTCTCGACCATATCAGACAAATCCCCTGTATGACAGGCGTTGTAACGGCTGTATACAGCGTTCCTGTAGGCGAGGTCTGGCCGCAGGAGGAAATTGATAAAATGAAAGCTATGGTAAATGCCAAAGGCTTGGAAATGGAAGTAATTGAGTCTGTTCCCGTTCACGAGGATATTAAGCTCCGTCAGGGCAATTATCAGCTCTACATAGACAATTATAAGGAGAATATCCGCCGTCTTGCGAAGGCAGGCGTAAAGTGTATCTGCTATAACTTTATGCCCGTATTTGACTGGACACGTTCGCGCCTTGACCAAGAGCTTCCTGACGGGTCAAACGCCCTTGTATATTACAAGGAAGACGTCGACAAGATGGACCCCACAAAAATGACGCTTCCCGGATGGGATGCATCCTATACACCTGATGAAATGGCAGGTCTTATAGAAAAGTACAAGGCAATCGGTGAAGAAGGACTTTGGGCAAACCTTGAATACTTTATCAAGGAAATTATCCCCGTAGCAATAGAGTGTGATGTTAACATGGCGATTCATCCCGATGACCCGCCGTGGAGTATTTTTGGTATTCCGAGGATTATTACTAATGAAAAGAATATCGACAGATTTTTGTCACTTTATGATGATGTGCACCACGGACTTACACTTTGCAGTGGGTCTTTAGGATGTGCGACATTTAATGATTATACTGCTATGGTAAGAAAATATGGCGCAATGGGAAGAATACACTTTGCACACGTAAGAAATATAAAGATACTTCCTGACGGTTCATTTGAGGAAAGCGGTCATCTTTCAGAGTGCGGCTCCCTTGACGTTGTTGAAATTCTTAAAGCATATCACGATTGTGATTTTAAAGGCTATCTTCGTCCTGACCACGGAAGAATGATTTGGGGAGAGACAGGAAAGCCCGGTTACGGTCTTTATGACAGAGCATTAGGTGCAATGTATATGGCAGGAATATGGGAAACACTTGAGAAAGAGGGTACAAAATGAAATTACCATTTGAAATAGACTTAACAGGAAAAGTTTGCGTTGTAACAGGTGCAGGCGGAGTGCTTTGCTCAATGTTTGCCCAGGCGCTTGCAAAAACAGGTGCGAAGGTAGCGCTTTTAGACCTTAACGAGGAAGCTGCAAAAAGCTTTGCACAAAAAATAGTAAATGCCGGCGGTATTGCAAAGGGTTATGCGTGCAACGTGCTTGATAAAGAAAGCATAGAAAAAGCACATGACGAAATAGTAAAGGATTTCGGCACGTGTGATATTCTTATTAACGGTGCAGGCGGTAACAATCCAAAGGCAACCACCGACAATGAATATTTTACGCCTGAGGCAATGGGAAATGTTAAGACATTCTTTGACCTTGATAAAAGTGGTGTTGAGTTTGTATTTAATCTTAATTTCCTCGGCACACTTCTTCCCACGCAGGTATTTGCAAAAGATATGCTCCAGAAAGAGGATGCAAGCATTATAAATATTTCAAGTATGAATGCATATACCCCTCTTACAAAAATTCCTGCATACAGTGGTGCAAAGGCTGCAATATCAAACTTTACACAGTGGCTTGCAGTTCACTTTTCAAAGACAAATATCCGCTGCAACGCTATTGCTCCCGGCTTTTTCGTAACAAAGCAGAATGAAAAGCTGCTCTTTAACGAGGACGGAACGCCCACCGCAAGAACGGGCAAAATCCTCTCTGCAACCCCTATGGAGAGATTCGGTAAGGCAGAAGAGCTTATAGGAACACTGCTTTTCCTTGTGCATAAGGATGCATCAAGCTTTGTCAACGGCGTTGTTATCCCTGTTGACGGTGGTTTCAGCGCATATAGTGGCGTATAAAATTTATGTGATAAAACGAAGAAGAGGCTTCATTTTGAAGCCTCCTCTTTATTTTTAACTATACATTCGTTTCCCGGGCAGGATACTGCAACAATCGATTCAAGCATATTATGAAGCATTTCAACCTTTTTCGCATTTGCCGCCGTATAATAAACCTCCTTGCCCTCTCGCCTGCTTACAATAAGGCCTGATGATTTAAGCTGCTTTAAATGATGCGACACTGCAGGGCTTGACATTGACATCATTGCCGAAAGGTTTATCACGCACTCCTCGCAATGACACAGAATCCAGAAAATGCGCAGCCTGCTGCTATCGCCCATCAGACGAAACAAATCCGATACAATCAAAAAATCCTCCGTATGCGGAAGCTCATTAATTATTTTTTCTATGCTGTGACCGTGATTATGCGGTAATTTAAAATCCTGCAATTGTATCGCTCCTTTCGTTCTGAACAGATACATTTTACCACAAAAGATTTTTAATGTAAAGCAGTAATTATCTATTGACATTATTCATAAAATAAATTATACTGTAAGCGACAATTAAACAGTTGTTTAATCGTTTAATTCAGGAGAGGAGCATATATTATGAAAAAGACATATAAAATTGAGGTTGATTGCGCCAACTGCGCAAATAAAATGGAGAATGCTGCAAAGAAAGTCCCCGGCGTTAAGGATGCGTCTGTTAATTTTATGATGCAGAAAATAGTTGTCGAATTTGAAGACGGTTTTGACGTAAACGAGGTTATGAAATCGATTACCAAAGAATGTAAAAAGGTTGAAAGGGATTGTGAAATTTATATATGAACAGAAAACAAAAGCGAATGCTTACAAGAATAATTATTGCGGCAGTGCTGACGGCTCTGCTTCATTTTATTCCCATAGGCGGCATATTCCGCTTTTTCGCGTATCTTATCCCCTATCTTGTTATAGGTTATGATATTTTAAAAAAAGCAATCTACGGAATTTTTAACAGGCAGATTTTTGACGAAAATTTCCTTATGGCGATTGCGACAATCGGCGCGATACTTCTCGCACTTTCAGGAAACGGCGATTATATCGAGGCGATTGCCGTTATGCTTTTTTACCAGATTGGGGAGCTTTTTCAAAGCTATGCAGTCGGAAAAAGCCGCAAAAGCATCAGCGCCCTTATGGATATAAGACCCGATTACGCCAATATAGAGCTTAATTCAAATTTGGTGCAAATCGACCCTGACGAGGTTGAAATAGGAAGTATAATCATCGTGCAGATTGGCGAAAAAGTTCCCATTGACGGAATTGTTACAGAGGGCAGTGCCCTTCTTGATACAAGCGCACTTACCGGTGAGAGTGTGCCGCGCCAGGTACAAATGGGCGATGAAATTATAAGCGGATGCATAAATTTAAACGGTGTACTTAAAATAAAAACAACAAAAAGATTTTCCGAATCTACCGTATCGAAAATTCTTGATTTGGTTGAAAATGCAAGCTCGCGCAAGTCAAAATCAGAAAATTTTATTTCAAAATTTGCGAGGATATATACTCCTGCAGTGTGCGCCGGTGCGTTGATACTTTTTGCACTCCCCCCTTTAATATGCATATTATTTCTTGGGATAGCTCCGCAGTGGTCACAATGGCTTTACCGCGCGCTGACCTTCCTTGTTGTAAGCTGCCCGTGCGCACTCGTTATCAGCATACCGCTGAGTTTTTTTGCGGGTATAGGTGGTGCGAGCAGAGAGGGTATACTGATAAAAGGGTCAAATTATCTTGAAACACTTTCAAAGGTAAGACACATCGTTTTCGATAAAACGGGAACTCTGACAGAAGGGGTCTTTTCCATAAGCGAAGTCCACCATAACAGTATTGACGAAAAGCTTCTTATCGAATATGCGGCACTGGCAGAAAGCGCCTCCTCCCACCCGATAAGCAAAGGAATACAAAATGCATACGAGAAAATCCCTGACCGCAGCCGCGTGAGTGATATAAAAGAGCTTAGCGGAATGGGCATTATTGCAAAAGTTGATGGAAAAGAGGTCGCCGTCGGAAACAGTAAGCTGATGGACTTCTCCGGCGTCAGATATATTCCCTGCGACAGCGGTGAAACCATAGTCCATATCGCCGTGCAGGGCGAATACGCAGGGCATCTTGTTATATCGGATGCACCCAAGCGCGGCGCGAAAGAGGCTATAGCAGACCTTAAGGCTATGGGAATTAAAGAAACTGTTATGCTGACGGGCGATGTGGAAAGCACGGCAAAAAAAGTTGCACACACCCTTAATATTGACCGCGTATATGCCTCGCTCCTTCCGCAGGATAAGGTTTCAAGGCTTGAAGCACTTTTGAAAGAAAAACAAAGAGGCAGCCGCCTCGCCTTTGTCGGTGACGGCATAAATGATGCGCCCGTTCTCTCCCGTGCCGACATAGGCATTGCGATGGGTGCAATGGGCGCTGATGCCACTATTGAAGCCGCCGATGTTGTGCTGATGGACGATGACCCGAAAAAAATTGCAAAAGCAATTAAAATTTCAAAAAAATGCATTTCAATCGTTTATCAGAACTGTATTTTTGCAATTTCAGTTAAGCTTTTATGCCTGAGTTTAAGCGCTTTTGGTATTACAAATATGTACTTTGCCATTTTTGCTGATGTGGGCGTTATGGTACTTGCCGTGCTCAATAGTATCAGGGCGTTATATACTAAAATTTGAATTTAACTTTTTCTCCTTTTGCAGCCAAACATTGGCTGAATATATTTTTCTGTGCGTAGAAAAATAGTAACGTAAGCTTTGGCACTGAAAAAGTGTCTTGGCTTATAAAAAAAGATTAAAATTTAAAAGGAGAAAATGAAAATGAGCAGATCAAAAGTTTTAGTTCCCGAAGCAAGAGAGGCACTTAACCGTTTTAAGATGGAAGCCGCTAACGAAGTTGGTGTAACACTTAACCAGGGTTACAACGGAGACAAGACAAGCAGAGAGAACGGCAGCGTAGGCGGACAGATGGTTAAGAAAATGATTTCTGCATACGAGCAGTCAATGAAGTAAAAAGGATAACCTGTGTTATCCTTTCCCCGATAATGACGGGAGTACAAAATACCAAGCCATAGTTTGAGCTGTGGCTTGGTATTTTTCTTTCCAAAAAAATTTTTAGGAAAATTTTTCAAAAAAGTATTGACTTCGAACAAATGTTCTGTTATATTATAGGTGTAAGTCGAACAAATGTTTGGAGGTTATATATATGGTTACAAGCAGTAAACTCAGAAGATTACAAAGGGCAAGAAAGCTCCGCCGTCAGCGTAGCGCCGCTCTTATGATATTGGTTATTATGGTTATTATGGCTGCACACGCTGCTTTTTCAAAGCAGGATGCATCTATGGATGGTTACAATGTTATTTCCGTTGTTGTCGAGCCGGGCGATACTCTCTGGTCAATTGCAAAGGAGTATAAACCAAAGGGCACAGATATCCGTGAATTTGTTTATGAAATTTCAGCCAACAACGGTATTAAGGATTGTAACATTATCTGCGGACAAACCATTTTTGTCCCTGTTCTTTAATGCTACTCCATAAATAAATTTTTTATTGCTACCCAAAAGGGTGTTTTGCATTTTTGCAAAGCACCCTTTTGGTATTGTAACAATTAAAAACGCACATACTAAAAAAAACTGCTTTTGGAGGATTTATGTGCACTGCAATAACTTATACTGCTTCAGACCATTATTTCGGCAGAAACCTTGATTATGAACATTCCTTTGGCGAGGAAATTGTAATTACTCCAAGAAACTTTCCGCTCCCCTTTCGTCATATGAAAACGATTAATACACATTTTGCATTAATTGGTATGGCTGTTGTATCAGAGGGTTATCCGTTATATTTTGATGCAACCAATGAAAAAGGTCTTAGTATGGCAGGGCTTCTTTTTTCAGGGAATGCGTTTTACCGCCCTTTAAAGGACGGATGTGATAATATCCCCTCCTTTGAATTTATCCCGTGGGTACTGTCACAGTGTGAAAACGTAGCTGATGCAAAAAAGCTGATTGAAAAAATAAATATTACAGACGATATTTTCAGCACCGCACTTCCGCCATCTCCTCTGCACTGGATTATAGCAGACAAAAAAGAAAGTATAACGGTCGAAGCTCTGCGTGAGGGGATATTTGTGTACGATAACCCCATCGGCATACTGACAAACAATCCCCCGTTTCCTTTTCAGATGTTTAATCTTAATAATTATATGTCACTTTCTGCAAATCCTCCCCAAAATACTTTTTCAGAAAAAATTAACCTTGCCCCCTACAGCAGAGGAATGGGTGCAATGGGACTTCCTGGGGATGTATCCTCTGCCTCACGTTTTGTGCGGGCTTCATTTACAAAGCTGAACAGCGTGTCAGAAAACGATGAAAAAAGTGCTGTCGCACAGTTTTTTCACATTTTAGGCAGTGTAAGGCAGATACGGGGGCTTACCCGCATTGAAAACGGATTATATGAAATCACGCAGTATTCCTCCTGCGTTAATATTGACAAGGGAATTTATTATTATACCACATATGATAATTTATCAATTAACTGCGTTAATCTCTACAGTACAGACCTTGATGGAACTTCTCTTACTGTATGCCCGCTCGAATAAAAATTTTTCGTTGTGAAATAATAAATCCAATACTATAAGGAGGTATTATTATGTTCAAGCACGAAAAAATGTTATTCCATCCCGTGGAAATTGAAAAACCCAACCCACAGTATGCGGCTCTGCTGCAGGAACAGCTTGGCGGCGGAAACGGTGAACTTAAAGCCGCAATGCAGTATATGTCACAGAGTTTTCGTATTAAAGACCCTGAAATAAAGGATTTGTTTCTGGATATTGCCGCAGAGGAGCTCAGCCATATGGAAATGGTTGCGCAAACAATCAATCTTCTTAACGGACATGATGTAAACGCACAAAGCGTACCTGCGGGTGAAATTCAAACGCACGTAATCCTCGGACTTAATCCGGGCCTTATTAATGCATCAGGCTACTCCTGGACAGGAGACTATGTAACTGTAACAGGTGATTTATGCGCAGACCTTCTCTCAAACATTGCGTCAGAACAACGTGCAAAGGTTGTGTATGAATATCTTTACAGACAGATAAACGACAAAAAGGTTAAGGAAACAATCGACTTTCTCCTTAACCGCGAGGAAGCGCACAATGCACTTTTCCGCGAAGCGTTCAACAAGGTACAAAACAGCGGCTCAAACCGTGATTTCGGCACAACAAAGGCGGCAAAAATGTATTTTAGCCTTTCGGAGCCTTCCCCCTCTGAAAACACATTTGCCACAACGGCTAATTTTGAAAAACCGTCATTTGTTTAAAAATCCCCGTCAAAGAAGTGCGTCATATTACGCACTTCTTTGACATTTATCATAATTTGTAGTATAATGGCACAAAAGAGGTGCATCATATGAATAAACGCTACATAATATTTGACGTTGAAACACCCAACAGCGCAAATGATAGAATGAGCGCAATCGGCATAACGATTGTTGAAAATATGAAGATTGTCAAAGGGTACTACTGCCTTGTAAACCCTGAATGTCATTTTGATAGCTTTAATATCACTCTTACGGGGATTACCCCTGAAATGGTAAAGGGTAAACCGAATTTTAAAGAGCTATGGAAAATGATAGAGCCGATTATGGATAGCGGCATCCTCGTTGCACATAATGCTCCGTTTGATATGGCGGTGCTTGGCAAATGTCTGCGTAACTACGGCATCGAATGGAAAGAATGCGCAAAGTACGCCTGCACGTGTGCTATCGGAAGAAAGGCACTGCCCAATCTTCCCAATCACAAGCTTAATACACTGTGCAGCTACCTTGGAATTGAGCTTCAGCACCATAATGCGGCGAGCGACTCAAATGCCGCTGCGCAAATTCTCCTTTATTATCTATCCAACAATGTTGATATTGAAAAATACATAAAGACATATGATTTGATTGGTATATGTACAAAACGAGGATGACATCGTCATCCTCGTTTTAATTAGAAATCAAACGTAACCTTATCCCCATCAAGCTTAAGCACTGCGGAAAAAGGTTTTCCCGTTTTCTTTGAAATAAAACCCTCTATCTTACTCGTCCTGCCTGTTTCAAGGAGCATTTTTACATTTGACACAGAAATCACACGGTCAAGGATTACATTGTTTATGCTGAATTTGCACCCATCCTTGTAGCGGTCGCATCCGTAACCAAACCGTGTACGCACAACTGTTCCTTCGCACAGAGGGCATTTTCCTATCTTATCCCCGATAAAGCCGTCATCGGTATCTTTTTCGGGGGCAGTGACTTCCCTGTTGAAAACCGCCTCAATCTCCCTTTGTGCTATGGCGATACTGTCCTTAACGGTGATTTCGCTCTTATACACCTTTTTTAATGCCTGACCTAAAAGTGAGGTTTTGTATTTATCCATACTTATCCCCATTCTTTTAAGCGAAAGGATAAGGTTTTCCCCGTCGGGAAGAATGGTATACACATCCTTTTTGAGGGAAATATATCCGCTTTTTATAGCATTATCAATTATTCCCGTCCTTGTTGCCTCTGTACCTAATTCAAGTCCCTCAAATATTGCACGGTATTCCGCCTCGTCATCCTCATTCTGCGCATTTGCCTTATCTTCACGGAAAGGGTTTTTGAGGTAATTATTAAGCGTTTCTATGGTGTAATGCTTTGGCGGAGAGGTTTCCTTTTCCTTTGGTTTAAAGTCTACATCTATAATATCGCCTTTTTCTAAATTGGGCAAAATTTTGTCCTTTTTATTATAGTCATCATACTTTGTCCAGCCAGGCTCAAGGATTACAGTTCCCTTTAGTGTAAATTCCTCCATACCGCCCACATCAATTTTTATCTCGCTTTTCTGCGCTATGCAATCCTCACTGCAAAATACAGCCACAAAGCGGCGCATAATCGCAGAATAGACCTTTGCCTCTTCCTCGGAAAGGGCATTTTTTGCAGGTATTTTATATGTCGGGGTGAGTGCTGAATGTGACTCTATCTTACTGTCGTCAAAAATTGTCTTGCCGTCTTTGAACTTCACGCTGTAGCCTGCCTTTTCCACTGCGGAAAGTATCTGCTTTATCTTTCCCTTTTCAGCAGTTGCAAGGTATTCTGAATTTGTTCTGGGATATGTAACATATCCCTTTTCATAAAGTCCCTGAACAATGCGCAGACTTTCCTCCATAGACATTTTATATTTTTTGCCTAATGCATTCTGAAGTTTCGTCAGTGAATACAGCTTTCCCGCTGAAAGAGTGTCCTTTTTCGTCTTTTTGGAAACTACAATGCCTTTGGCATTATTATATTTCACGCAAAGCTCCTGAGCGGCTGCAAGGGAGTTTTTATTAAACTTCTGCTTACTTGTAAGCTCTATTTCACCGCCGCCCTGCTCTGTAAGACTATACGGAGCATAGTAAATATCAGGCTTAAAATTGCGTATTTCTGTGTCACGGTCATAGATTGCCTTTACAATAGGAACAATAACACGTCCCACCCGCATCAGTGTGCCTGATTTAAGGGAGGCGTAGCGTGTCAGATTAACTCCGTAAAGCCAGTCTATAAATGTTCTTGCATAGCCCTCCTTTGCAAGGCTATCGTAAAAGGCTTCCTCCTTCATTTCGGAAAGTCCTTCACGAATTGTTTCCTCCGTCTGGTCAGGAAGCCATAGCCGCATAAAGGGCTTATCCTTACACTCTGCCTTCATTACTACAGTACGGACAATTATTTCACCCTCACGGTCAGAGTCGCCTGCATTTACTATATGCGTAACATCACTGCGGTTACAGAGCGATTTTATGATTTCAAACTGCTTTTGCACGCCGCTGTCAACATTTTTATCCTTATCGCGTTTAAGCTCAAACTCAAATTTTTGCGGAAAACAAGGGAGGTTTTTCATAGTCCAACCCTTTTCTCCGTCAGGACGGGGAGAATACCGCTCCACATCAGCAAGGGAAAAGAGATGTCCGAATGCCCACGTCACAATATAACCGCCGCCCTCAAAATAGCCTGCGGTTTTTTTCATATTCCCGATTGCAGAGGCAATGTTGCGTGCAAGGCTCGGTTTTTCGGCAATAATCAGCTTCATCTTTTGTCTCCCAAAATTATTTTAGTATTTCATCAAACACTCTGTAAAAATTTCCCCATAATATGTTGTTAACTGTTTTTTCACTGTAATTGTGCATAAGAAGATTTTCGGCAATCTTCTCCATATATGATGCACCGCTGCAATCTTCGGGCATACTTTTTATCCCGTCAAAATCACTGCCGAGACCTATGTTTTTTTCGCCGCCCAATGCACAGAAATGCTCAATATGCGAAAATATACCGTCTATATTTTTCTTTTCTCCCAAAAATTCACTGTAGAAATTTATACCGCACACGCCGCGCCTTTTTATTATTTCGCGAAATTGTGCATCTGTTATATTTCTTTTTACATCGGCAATAGTGCGTGAATTGGAATGGGAGCATACAACTGGCTTTTTACTGATTGCGCAAACGTCGTAAAGCCCCTTGTCGCCGATATGCGATAAATCAATAACAATTCCCTTTTTTTCGCACGCACGCACAAGCTTTTTCCCAAAATCACTAAGTCCGTTATCCTCTATCGCCGTTATACTTGATGCAGCGGCATTACTAAAATTCCACGTCAGTGTTAAAAGGCGCACACCCTGATTATAAAAAAAGTCAAGAGCGCTTAATGAGCCGTAAAGTGCATCTGCCCCCTCAAGGGCTAAAATCGCACCAAAATGCGCATTTTTTAAATCCTGTCTGCTTTCAACACGGTCCATATTCCATTTTTTTATAAGCGTATTATATTTTCTGATATGCTTTTTTGCGTGCAAAAAAGCAGGGTTTCCATCTGCGCAGATTGCAAAAACCTGAATGTATTTTTGGTATCTTTCCATATCGCGCACTCTTAGCTGCGTTTTTGTATGAAAAAGTCCCTTTACCGTCAGCGTATCACAGTGGGCGTCAAAAACCTCAAAGCCTGAACGCATCCTTTATTACCTCCGCACTGATATTTGAAAGCTCCGTGCCGAAAGTATCGGCATTTATCACTACCACGTCAAATCGCATCGGAGAATCGTAAATTCCTTTTTTCTGTGCGTAATATTTTGCCGTATTAATAATACGTCGGCGTTTTCGCGCATCAATTGTATCGGCAGGCGTGCCGTAGTTGTTATTTTTCCTCAGCCTTACCTCCACAAAGCAGGTGTATTCATCATCGAGCGCGATTATATCAATCTCGCCCATCTTTGTCCTGAAATTACGCTCGATTATTTTATATCCTTCTTTTGTGAGTATTTTTACGGCAGTTTCCTCGCCTTTTTGACCTATGGAAACTGCCGTGTTTTTATCAGATGAATTTTTTGATAAAAGTTTTTCTGTGAATTTCACACGCACCAAACTCCTTAATTGCGGCAATATGCGCCGCTGTGCCGTAGCCTTTGTGCTGCTGGAATCCATACTCGGGATATTTTTTTGCCATCTGGATCATATGACGGTCTCTTGCAACCTTGGCAAGTACTGATGCAGCCGCTATCGAAAGGCTCTTTGCATCGCCCTTTACAACACATTCGTGCGGATAGTGACATTCCTTTATACAGTCACCATCTACAATAACATAATCGGGCTTTACAGAAAGTGCATCTATCGCCCTGTTCATTGCAATATATGTAGCGTTGCGTATATTATATTTGTCAATTTCCTCCACACTTGCCGTTTTTATAGCGTATGCAAGTGCGCAGTCTAAAATCTCGTCAAAAAGCTTTTCACGCTTTTTCTCCGTCAATTTTTTCGAGTCGTTAAGACCCTCAATACATATATCGTGGGGGAGGATTACGGCTGCTGCATAAACCTCATCGGCAAGGGGGCCTCTGCCCGCCTCATCAACACCTGCAATATTAACATAGCCTTTATCAAAAAGGCTATGCTCTATCTCCCACATAGACTGTAATCTTAAAAGCTCTTCTTCCTTCATATTAGTCATCGACTACTCCTATTCCAATGTAATTCTGCCAAGCTTTGCACCCCTGAACTCGTCGAGGACAACACTTGCCCCTCTTAAAAAGTCCACTTCGCCGCCCTTTACTATAAAGCCGCGCTTTCTTGAAATACGTTCAAGTATTTCAAAGCCTGTAAGGTTTTCCTCTATCTCTATCTTATAACGCTCCTTAAGCCTTTCAGGATAATTTTGTGCAAGATACAGGCAAAGGTTTGCACAAAGCTCCTCTGTGTCGAGCACCTCGTCCTTTATTGCGCCCGTAAACGCAAGACGCAGCGCTACATCCTTATCCTCAAATTTGGGCCAGAGTATACCGGGGGTATCAAGAAGCTCCATACCGTTTTTCAGTGTTATCCACTGCTTGCCGCGCGTTACGCCCGGTCTGTCACCCGCCTTGGCGGCACTTTTTCCGTAAAGCTTATTTATAAACGAGCTTTTGCCGACATTTGGTATTCCGCACACCATTACACGGATTGGTTTATTGACATATCCACGGCTTTTATCCCGCTCAATTTTTTCCTTTAAAAGCTCCTTAACCGCGTCAATTATCTTTAGCGTACCCTTTGAATCGTTGCAGCTTACCGCAACGGCACTGATGCCGTCCTTCTTAAACCGTTCCAGCCATTTTTGTGTCTGCACGGGGTCTGCAATATCGCTTTTATTTATTACAAGGAGCAGCTTTTTATCGCCGATAAGCTTTGGAAGCTCAGGATTACGGCTACTCTGCGGGCAACGCGCATCGCAAAGCTCAATAACGCAGTCGCACATCTTTATACTATCTGCTATCATACGCTTTGTCTTGGTCATATGACCAGGAAACCACTGTATATTCATAAAAAGTGCGCTCCTTTCGTTTCCTACTATCTGAATACGTCCATATTCGTAAGCGGCCAGAATCTCAGCACTGCCTCACCCACGATGCTATCCTCGCTGATAGGGCCGATAACACGTCCGTCTGTACTGTGATTACGATTATCACCGAGTACAAACACACAACCCTCGGGAACATCAATCTCGGTAAGCGTTGCCATATTCTGCATCCTCTCGCCTAAGTACGTTTCGTCAAGCTTTTCACCATCTACATAAACACTGTTTGTAGCATAGTCAATCTCAACGTGCTGTCCCTCGGTTGCAATTACCCTCTTAACCCAGTAAACATTTTTATCATATCCCGGGGGATTGAATATTACAATGTCACCCTCCGCCGGCACATAACCAAGGCGCCATACAATCATTCTGTCATTATGTTGCAGCGTTGGCTCCATCGACTGACCGTCAACACGCACCACTGTAAATATAAAATTACGCACAAGGAGTGCCAGAACAACGGCAATAACTATTGCCTGAAGCCATTCAAGAAGCTCCTTCTTGGCACTTTTTTTCTTTGACGCAGTTTCTATCTCCTCTGTATTTTCAATTTCAGTGTTAAACTCTTTTTCTTCCATTATAAAACCTCCTGTAGCCGAAACGAAATAATCCGAACTCGATTTTTAGAGGCGGATTTCCGCTTCTGCTGTGTTAAAATGCTCGGAAAAACACAAAGTATTCCCTGCGCTTTTGCCTTGCGCAACCAAAAATCCGCTCTCTAAAAATTCAAAGACCTGAAACGGATGAAATTTTGTGCAGATTTTGGTGCGAAGGATGCAGCAAGGCTTTGTGCCTTGCAAAGACGACAAGCCGAAAGATGCCGAAATTCCACCGCTTCAGGGGGGTTCGGATTACTTCGTTTCGGCTAATGAAAAAGGGAACCTGCCAAAGGTGACAGATTCCCTCTCATTTGACTATTAAAGTCTTTCCTTAACTTTAGCTGCCTTACCAACTCTGTCACGCAGATAGTACAGTTTAGCACGCTTAACCTTACCGTGTCTTACAACCTCGATGTGATCAAGGCTGGGTGAATTAACAGGGAATGTTCTTTCAACACCGACACCGTATGAAAGACGTCTTACAGTAAATGTTTCCTGAATGCCGCCATGCTTCTTAGAGATAACGGTACCCTCAAACATCTGAAGTCTTTCCTTTGCACCCTCCTTAACCTTTACGTACAGCTTTACATAATCACCGATTTCAAGCTTGGGAAGGTCAGTTCTGATCTGCTCCTGAGTAATCGCCTTTAAAACGTCCACTCAAATCTCTCCTTTCTATCCCACCGTTCGTAGCACTACGCTATCTGAGGCGGTAAAAATAAAGCGTTCGTACGAAAGAAATGCAGAGGACCGCTTTTTACCTAAGCACTATATCACAATCTTTATATAATTGCAAGTGTTTTTTTCAACTTTTTTTAAACCATATTGGGCTGGGCTATCCTAGGCTTACATATTCTTGCTGCAAATTATCATTTATTATATCCTCAAGCGTTGCAGGCGTAACGCAGCCTTCGCACAAAACATCAATAAATTTCTGCGCATCACGCTTATTCCTGAATACTGCATCTACAACCTTTCTTTCCTTTGTTGTTCGCTGATACGGAAGCTGTGTATACATATCTATTCCTATTCCGTATCTTACAGCCTCAGTTTCACCTATTTTCTCTTTTTTCTCAGTGGTGAAATAGTAAAGCACTATTCTGTCGCCAAGGATGCTTTCTGTTTCGGTCTGTCTTATGTACATCGGTTCTGCCATAGTTATTCCCCTCCCGTTTATATACCATTATAGCTGTGTGTATTCCGCTTTTCAAGCAACACTTTTTTGCATATATTTCAAAAAATATTTTACAAAATTTTCCATATGTTTTCAATACAATTCTTTGTCATCTTGTGCACAAAAAATAATAATTTTGTAATATTTTTGTCCCTCGCCCCCTTTTTTCTGCGTTTTATGCTATTTTTCGCGCCTGCCGCGCAGCATAATGAAATTTTTGCTTGAAATGAAGTTTATAATATATTATAATTAAGTAGATTGAGGAGTTAGAACTATGAACAGTGATTTTTTGCCCATTTCAAAATCTGATATGGACGCTTTAGGTTGGGATTACTACGATTTTCTTTTTGTATCGGGTGATGCATATGTAGACCATCCCTCCTTCGGCACGGCGCTTCTTGCACGTCTTCTGGAGGCAAACGGCTACAGGGTGTGTATTTGTGCCCAGCCTGACCGTAATAATCCGTCAGCACTCACCTCTTACGGTGTGCCGCGTCTTGGCGTACTGATTTCGGGCGGTGTCATTGATTCTATGGTAAATCACTATACAGCATCAAAAAAGAGGCGCAGCAGCGACGTCTATTCCCCGGGGGGAAAGGCAGGGCTTCGTCCTGACAGATGCGTTATTGTATATTCAAATATGGCACGCAGTGCCTTTGGCGATATTCCCGTAATTATAGGCGGAACAGAGGCGAGTTTAAGGCGTTTTGCCCACTACGACTACTGGCAGGATAAAGTGCGGCGCAGTATCCTTGTGGATTCGGGCGCAGATATGCTCCTTTTCGGTATGGGTGAACGCTCGCTCTTATCACTTGCCGAGGCTCTGTCCGATGGTATTCCGATAAACCATATTACAAATTTAAAGGGTAGTTGTTATATATCTGATAAGGTTCCTAAAAACAGTGTTGTTCTCCCTTCTTTTGAAAAGGTCAGCACTGACAAGGAAAGCTATGCACGTGCCGCCCAGGCGCAGTATTATGAGCAGGACAGTGTGCGCGGCAAAACACTTGTTCAGCAGCACGGTGAGAAATATCTTGTGCAGCTGCCGCAGTCTGCTCCGCTTACACAAAAGGAAATGGACAGAGTTTATTCTCTTAACTTTATGCGTGCGTGGCATCCCGTATATGATAAGGACGGCGGCATCCCCGCACTTGAAGAAGTTAAGTTTTCAATTACCTCGTCAAGGGGTTGTTTTGGCAGTTGCTCCTTCTGCGCGCTGACATTTCATCAGGGCAGGGTTGTTCAGTCAAGAAGTCATCAATCAATCCTTGCCGAGGCGCAAAAGCTTATCTGGGACAAGGATTTTAAGGGATATATACACGACGTAGGCGGACCTACCGCAAACTTCCGTGCCCCCGCCTGCAAAAAGCAGCTTAAGAGTGGTACATGCCGACAGAGGCAGTGCCTTTATCCGTCTGTCTGCCCGAATGCGGAGGTTGACCACAGTGATTATGTGGAGCTTCTTCGTAAATTAAGGGCGCTTCCGCGTGTAAAAAAAGTTTTTATCCGCAGCGGTATACGCTACGATTATCTGATAAGTGATAAGGACGATACGTTTTTCTATGAGCTTTGTGAGCATCACGTAAGCGGTCAGCTCAAGGTTGCGCCCGAGCATATAAGTGATAATGTTCTTCGCTATATGGGAAAACCGGGCGTAAAACAGTATGAAAAATTCTGCCGCAAATTTTATGATATAAATAAAAAGTTAGGGAAAGAGCAATACCTTGTTCCCTACCTGATGTCAAGTCATCCGGGAAGCACGCTGCGCGATGCGATAGATTTGGCAGTCTATCTTAAGCGCAATAACATTCGTCCCGAGCAGGTGCAGGACTTTTACCCCACCCCGGGAACGCTTTCCACGGCGATGTTTTATACGGAGCTTGACCCGCGCACACTGAAAAAAGTATATGTGCCTAAAACGCCGCACGAAAAAGCTCTTCAAAGGGCACTTTTGCAGTCGTCGCGTAAAGAAAATTATAAATTGGTGCACGAAGCACTCGTAAAGGCTAACCGCACAGACCTTATCGGTTTTGGCGGCGATTGCCTGATAAAACCTGAAAGGAGAACTAACAATGGCAGCACAGATATTAGACGGAAAGGCACTCTCAGCAAAAATAAAAGAGGATTTAAGAGAGCAGGTAGCGCAGTTAAAGGAAAACGGCATTAATGTCGGACTTGCAGTAATTATAGTGGGTAATGACAGTGCAAGCCGCGTATACGTAAATAATAAGAAAAAGGCGTGCGAGGTTTGCGGAATTTATTCTGAGGAGCACGCACTCGGCGAGGAAACAACCGAGGAGGAGCTTCTTGCGCTTATCGACACACTCAATGCGCGTAAGGATATAAACGGCATACTCGTACAGCTTCCGCTGCCGAAGGGCATTGACAGCGAAAAGGTACTTTTGCGTATTCTGCCCGAAAAGGACGTTGATGCATTCCACCCCGTAAACGTGGGCAAAATTATGATAGGTAACTTTGATTTTCTCCCCTGCACACCTGCAGGTGTTATGGAGCTTATCCGCTTAACAGGAATTGAGGTTAGCGGCAAGGAATGTGTTGTTGTAGGACGCAGCAACATAGTTGGAAAGCCGCAGGCAATGCTTCTTTTGCACGAAAACGGCACAGTTACCATCTGTCACAGCCGTACAAAAGACCTTAAGGAGGTTTGCCGCCGTGCAGACATCCTTGTTGCCGCAGTTGGTAAGGCTAAATTCATAACTGCCGATATGGTAAAAGATGGCGCAATTGTAATCGACGTAGGTATGAACCGCGATGAAAACGGAAAGCTTTGCGGTGATGTTGATTATGACGGCGTATCTTCTGTGGCATCAGCAATTACTCCCGTTCCCGGCGGCGTTGGCCCGATGACAATAGCAATGCTGATGAGAAACACCGTTAAAGCCGCTCAAATACAAAGATGATGGCAATGCCATCATCTCGCAGAAGAAGTTTTTTATAAAAAACATTCTCCTGCGAAGTAAGGGCTTTCGCTCGCGCGGCACTCACCGTGCCAGCCCTTGCAAGGAGTTAAAATCGAGGTACACGCCCCCGATTTTAACGAAATTTATGTTAAGGGAGTTCCCTTAACAATCCCCTAAGCAGAGTATTATAACAAACGGAGGATATACAATGGCTAAAAAAAGCTATGGTAATGAAAGTATAACCGCCCTCAAGGGTGCAGACCGTGTCCGCAAAAGACCGGGCGTAATTTTCGGGTCTGACGGAATTGAGGGTTGTGAGCACAGCGTATTTGAAATAATTTCAAACTCAATTGACGAGGCTAAGGAAGGCTACGGCAAGGTTATTGAGGTTACACGCTTTGCCGATATGTCTATCGAGGTAAAGGACTACGGCAGAGGTATTCCCCTTGACTGGAATATGAAAGAGGAAAAATACAACTGGGCGCTTGTTTTCTGTGAGCTTTACGCAGGCGGTAAATATGACAAGGGCGAGGGCGAAAACTATCTCTATTCCCTCGGTCTTAACGGTCTTGGTCTTTGCGCAACACAGTACAGTGCCGAGTATATGAACGTCACGGTTAACCGTGACGGGTATGAACATACGCTTTATTTTGAAAAAGGTGAAAATGTAGGCGGTCTTTATAAAGAGGAAAAGAAGTACCGCTCTACGGGAACTACGATTAAATGGCGTCCCGACCTTGACGTTTTCACCGACATAAATATCCCTCTTGAATTTCTCACTGACTCACTGAAACGTCAGGCAGTTGTAAATGCAGGTCTTACCTTCAAGCTTACTTACCACGAAAACGGCGGTGAGGTTAAAAAGTTTGAGTTCCGCTATGAAAACGGTATCGTTGACTACATTAACGAGCTTTGTCCCGAAAACGAAAAACGCATTTCAAACACCGCTTTTTACGAGGGTGAACGTACAGGCCGTGACCGTGAGGATATGAAGGATTATAAGGTGAAGATGAGTGCCGCATTCGCCTTTTCAAACGATGTACAGTTTATAGAGTATTACCATAACTCAAGCTATCTTGAACACGGCGGCGCACCTGATAAGGCGGCAAGAAGTGCCTTTGTCAGTGCAATAGACGCTTATTTAAAGCAGAATAATAAATATACAAAAACGGAAACAAAAATTACTTTCAATGATATATCCGACAGTCTGATACTGGTAACGAACTGTTTCTCAACCGTTGTCAGCTATGAAAATCAGACTAAAAAGAGTATCACCAACAAATTTATCCAGGAGGCAATGACGGACTTTCTGCGCAAAAATTTGGAAATATTCTTTATTGAAAACCGTCCCGAGGCGGAGCGTATCTGTAATCAGGTGCTTGTAAACAAGCGCAGCCGTGAAACGGCGGAAAAGACACGTACCAATCTTAAGAAAAAGCTTACAGGAACTATGGACGTTACAAACCGTGTGCAGAAATTTGTCGATTGCAGAACGAAGGATATTTCCAAGCGTGAGCTTTATATAGTTGAGGGTGACAGTGCCCTGGGTGCTTGTAAATTGGGCAGGGATGCTGAATTTCAGGCAATCATTCCCGTAAGGGGTAAAATCCTTAACTGCCTTAAAGCTGATTTTGAAAAAATCTTTAAAAGCGAAATTATAACTGACCTTATAAAGGTTATCGGCTGCGGTGTAGAGCTTAAAACAAAGCATAATAAGGATATGAATTCCTTTGACCTTGGAAGTCTCAGGTGGGATAAAATCATTATATGTACCGATGCCGACGTAGACGGCTTCCAGATAAGAACACTTATCCTGACAATGCTTTACACGCTCGTTCCCACCCTTATTGATGAGGGAAAGGTCTATATCGCAGAATCACCGCTTTTTGAAATTATTCATAAGGATGTTTCCTATTTTGCGTATAACGAAAAGGAAAAGACGGAAATTCTTGCAAATCTTCCTGAAAAGGGTGTTTCCATTCAGCGCAGTAAGGGTCTTGGCGAAAACCAGCCCGATATGATGTGGCAGACGACTATGAATCCCGAGTCGCGCAGACTTATCAAGGTTATGAGTGAGGAAGCGGAAAAAACGGCGCAAATGTTTGATTTGCTTCTTGGCAACAACCTACAGGGCAGAAAGGACTTTATTGCCGAAAACGGAAAGCAATATATTGAATTAACTGATATAAGCTGACCGGGGATGACAACGTCATCCCCTCGCAGAAGAAGTTTTTTGCAAAAACATTCTCCTGCGAAGTAAGGGCTTACGCTCGCGCGGCACTCACCGTGCCAGCCCTTGAAAGGAGTTAAAATCGAGGTACACGCCCCCGATTTTAACAGATTTTATTGATAAGGGAGTTCCCTTATCAATCCCCCTTTAAAAATTTCTCTTTAAAAAAGAAATTCTCATTTTGGGAATTTCTTTTTTTTTACTGCAAATAATATATATCAACAATCGCACAAATAAAAGCAGAATGGCAATGCTGACAATATTTTTTCGCACAATAATTCTTTATTTATGCGTGGTTACTGCAATGCGAATTATGG
>JAZODM010000062.1:0-7520 GCA_045596985.1 Clostridia bacterium | reverse complement strand
CAGATTGAGGGTAAGGGCTTCTCACTTGTAGAGGTGCTTTCAACCTGTCCCACGAACTGGGGTCTTGCTCCTGAAAAGGCACTTGAGTGGCTTGAGGAAAATATGCTTCCCTACTATCCCTTAGGTGTATATAAAGATAAGTACGCAGAGAAGTAAGGAGGAAAGTATAATGAGTAAAGAAATTTTAATTGCCGGTTTTGGCGGTCAGGGAATTCTCTTTTCGGGAAAATTTCTTGCATACGAAGGTCTTATCGACGGCAAGGAGGTAAGCTGGCTTCCCTCATACGGCCCTGAAATGCGTGGCGGTACGGCAAACTGCAGTATTATTTTAAGTGAGAGTGCTATCGGTTCACCCATAGTATCAAATCCCGATATACTTATTGCGATGAACCTTCCGTCACTTGATAAGTACGAAAATGAAACAAAGGCGGGCGGACAGATTTTTGTTGACAGCTCACTTATTGACAGAAAGGTAGAGCGCAGCGATGTAGAAACCTACTACATTCCTGCAACAAAAATCGCGTCAGACGAGGGGCTCAGCGGTCTTGCAAATATGATTATGATTGGTCATATGATTGCAAAGAGTGGTATTATCCCCGAGGAAAATATCGAAAAGGCAATGCAGAAGGTTGTTCCCGCTGCAAAGCAGAATATGTTCGACCTCAATATGAAAGCAGTAAAGCTTGGCTTTGAATACAACGCGTAATAGTTAGGTAGCCTTCCCCTTGAGGGGAAGGGGGACCGCTTGCGGTGGATGAGGTGTTGTTCACCACGAACCGCATTAGTTTATAAAACAGGAGGTATAGCTATGAATACACAGATTAAAGATATCGGAATGCGTCTTGCTTCACTTCGTGAGGATTTTGAAATTTCAATTGAAGAAATGGCATCGAAGTTAGGGGAAGATATAGAAATTTACAAAAAATATGAAAACGGCGAAATGGATTTCTCTTTCAGCTTTATTTATAATGCTGCAGAAATCTTAGGCGTAGACGTTCTTGACCTGATTAGCGGAGACCAGCCGACGCTTTCAATGTGTAGTATGGTTAAAAAGGGGCAGGGCTACAGCGTAAAGCGCGAACACGAATATGACTATAAGCACCTTGCCTATACCTTCCGTAATAAAAAGGCAGAACCGTTTCTTGTTACAATTAACCCCGATAAGTCAGCGCCCGTACTTCACGGACACGAAGGTCAGGAATTCAACTATGTAATTTCAGGCAAAATGAAGCTTTATATCGGTGATATTTGTTACGAGCTCGAGGAAGGGGACAGTGTGTATTTTGACTCAAGCGTTCCCCACGCAGAGCAGGCAGACGGTGATGAGCCTGCACAGTTCATCGCTGTAGTAATGAAATAATAAGAGTAGTAAGAGTAGTAAGAAATGGAGGAGATGCCGTTATGGCAATATATGAAAAATTCGTCGGTGCGACGAGGGATGATTTCCTTTCCCTCAAGGATGCACAGGCAAACTATACACTCAAATACCGTGATGATTTTAACTTTGCATATGATGTAATAGATGTTCTCGGAACAGAAAAACCCGATAAGCTTGCAATGGTGTGGCTGTCAGCAGATAAAAGTGTGGAAAAGAGATTTACTTTCCGCGATATGATGCTTGCATCAAATAAGGCAGCAAACTATTTTAAGTATATGGGCATCAAAAAGGGCGACACAGTAATGCTCACCCTCAAGAGAAGCTATTACTTCTGGTTTTGTATCCTTGGACTTCATAAAATCGGTGCTGTTGTTGTTCAGGCAACGGATATGCTTAAAGGCAAGGATTATGTTTACCGTTGTAACGCAGGTAATATAAAGGCTGCAGTTATTACAGGTGACGGTCATGCTACAGAATATTTCGATGAAATGCAGGAGGGCTATGACCATCCTATATTGAAGTTTGTTACAAAGCATAAGGATGCGGGTGAAGGCTGGATTGATTTTGAAACAGGCTTCGAGATGGCGAGCGACCAGTGGCAAAGACCTACCGGGGAAGAGGATACAAATGTTAATGACACAATGCTGATGGCATTTTCGTCAGGTACAACCGGATACCCCAAAATCATCACACATAACTTTAAATATCCGCTCGGTCATATAATGACGGGTGTTTTCTGGCACAGAGTAGTTGACGGAGGACTTCACTTCACAATCTCTGATACGGGATGGCTTAAATCCCTCTGGGGTAAAATCTACGGTCAGTGGTTTGGTGAGTCGGCAGTTCTTGTTTATGACTTTGACAAGTTTGACGGTGCAGACATTTTAGGTGTACTTGAAAAGTACAAGGTTACTACCTTCTGCGTTCCGCCGACAATGTACAGAATGATGCTCCTTAACGAGGTTGAAAAGTATGACCTTTCCGCCCTTACACACTGCTGTACGGCAGGTGAGGCTCTTAACCCCGAAATCTATAACAAGTGGCTTGCGGCCACAGGTCTTAAAATCTACGAAGGCTTCGGTCAGACGGAAACCACACTTTGTATTGCGACTATATATCCGTGGACAGAGCCTGTTCCCGGTGCAATCGGTCTTCCAGTTCCCGGTTTTGATGTTCATATCCTTGATGGTGAAGATAATTCTTGCCCCCGTGGTACAACGGGTGAAATCTCCATACGTGTATTAAGCCGTGACAGAAAGGCGTGCGGACTTCTTGATACATATAATTTCAGCAAAGAAGACACTAAAAAGGCTATGCACGACGGTTTCTATCATACGGGTGATACTGCATACCGTGATGAAAGAGGACTTTTCCGTTATGTGGGCAGAAATGATGACGTTATAAAATCATCAGGCTACAGAATAGGACCGTTTGAGATTGAAAGTGTTCTTCTTGAACACGCTGCTGTAAACGAGGTTGCAGTAACGGGTGTTCCTGACCCGATTCGTGGCTTTGCAGTAAAGGCGACAATCGTTCTTGCAAAAGGGTATGAGCCTTCTGATGAGCTTACAAAAGAACTTCAAAATTATGTAAAAACAAATACAGCCCCCTACAAATATCCCAGAATAGTGGAATATGTAGCGGAGCTTCCTAAAACCTTCAATGGTAAAATTAAGAGAAGTACAATCCGTGAAAGGGATTTGGACAATACCCTGCAGTAAATGCGAAATTCGAAGTTCGAAATGTGAAATTAAAGAAAGGATTCGTAAAATGATTTACGAATCCTTTTTTGATATGTTTTTGTATTGCACGAAGTGCTTAGTTGTTTTTTGCAAGAAGGTCTCTGATTTCTTCCAGAAGTGCGATGTCATCAGGCTTTACAGGAGGAGCAGCAGGTGCTTCCTCTGCAGGCTTGGGATTTCTAAGCTTGTTCATAACCTTTACTATAAGGAAAAGGCAGAATGCGATAATCACGAAATTAATAAGGCTCTGAATAAGCATACCGTACTTAATCTGTGCCTCACCAATCGTAATTGCAAGTCCCGAGAAATCTTTTCCACCAAGAATGATACCGAAAATTGGCATCAGGACATCATTAACGATTGAGTTAACAATTGCATTGAATGAAGAACCTATGATTATACCTATAGCAAGGTCAATCATATTACCTTTGAGTGCAAACTCTTTGAATTCAGCTATAAATTTTTTCATTTAATTCTTTCCTTTCAACAAATTTCTACAAAATACACTATCATAAAAAGAAAAGAATGTCAAGAACTAAATGTCAACCTTATCAAGCTGAATTTGCTGTCCTTTTAAATAGGAAAGGATGCCGTCATATTCCTCGGGAAAGGAAAACAGTATTTTATGCGAAACAAGTGCCTGACCGCCGCCCGATTTTGCGCCGTATTTCTTATCGCCGACAAGCGGGCAATTAATAGAGGCAAAATACGCACGTATCTGATGACTTCTGCCCGTGTGCAGTAAAACCTGCGTGAGGGCAGTGCCATTGTTTTCTTCAAGAACAATATATTCCATAGAAATCTCTTTGCCTTCATTAGAAATGCGGCTGATGTTAGTTGTTTCTTCCTTAATAATATGTGTGTTTACAAATGCTGCCTTTTCAGCAGGAATATTTTCAAGTCTGCATAGGTAGTATTTACGAACATTGCGCAGCCTGATTTGTTCATTCATATCCCGCAGTGCCGCTGCGTTTTTTGCACCTATTACAAGTCCGCTCGTATTAGTATCAAGGCGGTTGCAAAGTGCAGGGGAGAAGCTTACCTCATTTTCTGCATCGTATTCACCTTTTTTGGAAAGATAGCTTTTAAGCATGTCGGAAAGCGTGCCGCCTCTATGGTTTGCATCAGGCTGGCAGGGGAGTGCAGAGGGCTTGTTGAAAATAATAATATTTTCATCCTCATACAGTATCGGCGCCGTAAGAGGAGTATCACTTACCGCCTTTTCTTTCTGAAAATCTTCCTTTATATATATGCGCAGTACGTCGCCCTCGCAAAGAACATAATCTTCCTTAATCCATTTGCCGTTTATCTTTACATCTTTTTTACGGAAAGCCTTGTAAATTAAAGACGAGGGTGCAGTTGTAGCCTTTAAAAGAAATCTGTCTGCACGAAGAGAGGCGGAGTTTCTTCCTATTATATATTCTATCATAATATCACCTGATAAAAAATATTGAATTATTGCAAAATATAGTGTATAATGTAAAACAAAGGTAAGACTTAAAACAGTGTAAATGCTGGGCGGTTATGCCATCATCTCTTTTTAAAGGAGGTGATAGCTTATGGATAAAGATTACATAATAACATTTATGATAATCCTTATGCTTTTAGCATTAACCATAAAAAAATAACACGCCCCGTCAAAGCCGTGTTATTTTAAAAAATAAAACAGTTTTGGCATAACCGTTTGAGGTCTTGCCTTTTTCTATTTTTATTATATACAATGAAAAGCTATTTGTCAAGTTGTATTTACTCGTTTTCTGCAAGGCAGCTTTCAATCATTGAAATTACAACATTGTTCCAACTTGTATCATTCTCTGCAGCAATCTTTTCGATTTTATCTGCAAGAGCTTCCTTAATATATAATGTCTTGTAAATAGCAGGTTCTTTTTGCTTAGTATTTTTTATTTTAAAACTCATAACAAACACCTCGTAATATATTTTACCATTTAACAGAAATATATAATAAATTAGAAAATTCTGTTGTATTTTTTAAAATAAAGTGTTACAATGTTTTTTGAGGTGATATTAAATGGAGGAAATATATAGAGAACTGCTATACAGGGAGATAGGAAAGTATGCAGTAAGAGCTTTGGAAGAACTTAACTTTGATGAGCTTGTTGATAAAAGGGCGATAAAAGCTCTGAAGGAAATTCAGGATGTACTCCTTGACGACAATATAGATGAAACTAAAAAAACACCTTATATAGAAACAGTGTTTATTAAATACGGATTTGAAGGAAGCGGTAATTACGATTGAAAATCGTGAAATATATTGCAGAGTGCAATAAGCCATTGCCATTTTGAGCGCCAAAATGGCGAAAAGCGTCGGGGGATTTCGGATTTCCCCCGAACCCCTTGAAACGACCTCGCAGGGGCGCAATGAATATCGAGCGTGGTTTTTAATGACTAATCAAGTTTTTGTTTCTTTATATTTTTTGTTTTTGTACCGCCGTACATAATCGCCGCACTTAGCGGCGGTATATCCTAAAAACCGTCCGCCAGCAAAGGAAAATGTTGCGGACGGTTTTTTCGGTAGTCAACAAAAAATAAAAAGAAACCGAAGATAATTTCTCGATAGTTAGTTTTGTAATAAACTAATTATAACGATAGAGTTGCGTTTTTTCGTGTTTTTTGCCGACTACCGAGAAATTGCGAGCATCATTTTCCTTTGCTGGCTCGCAATTTCAGCCGTCAGAGGAAACTGGGTGTTTCCTTTTTGTAGGCGGCGGTTCAAAGGCGGAAAACACGGAAAAACAAAACCCACAATGTATAAATGATACATCGCCCATTATTCCTTACGCCCCTGCGGGGCCGTTTTAGGGTCCGGGGAATCGGAACCCCGGCGCTTTTGGTACTTTTGGCGTGCAAAAGTGCATAATGCCTCGGCGTTCCGCTGAAAAAACTCGCACTTAGTGCAAAAATAAGCTGCTTTATTATAAAACATTATGAATGTTGCATAAAACATTAAAATTTAATTGTGCAAGTATACAAATTTTCAAAAAACATAAAAAAAATGTGATTTAGGGGTTGAAATTCCTTTCAATATATAGTAAAATGGCAAGGCTGTGACATGACAGACGATGAAGCGGGAGGTTGCTACCATATAGGTAGGTTTTTCCGTGGAGAATGTCCGGTTCGTGAAACCGGGCGGCAGTCACTGTACAACATGATAAAGCTTTGCGCATTACGCGCCCACATTCATGTAGTACCCGGAGACTAGGCTCTGGGTTTTAATATGGCAAAAGGTGAAACACCCGGCGCCGTGTACAGACCGTCGCATGAGTCAGCATAAAATATTTTTTTAGGAGGCAATGCAATGGCAGCAAAGCAGAAAATCAGAATCAGGGTAAAGGCTTACGACCACGTTCTTCTTGATCAGTCCGCAGAAAAAATTGTGGATACTGCCAAGAGAACAGGAAGCACAGTATCAGGTCCTATTCCTCTGCCCACAGAGAAAGAGATTGTAACAATCCTTCGTGCAGTTCATAAGTATAAGGACAGCCGTGAGCAGTTCGAACAGAGAACACACAAGAGATTGATTGACATTCTCAATCCCACCCCCAAGACCATGGAAGCTCTTGGTAAGCTCGATGTTCCCGCAGGTGTGTCAATCGACATCAAGCTTATTGATAAGAGTGGAAGGTAATGTTGGCGAAAGTCAACCAATAACCATACAAGGAGGAACAAATCATGCAGAAAGCAATCATCGGTAAGAAAATCGGTATGACACAGATTTTCGATGCTGAAGGCAAGGTAATTCCGGTTACTGTAATAGAGGCCGGTCCCTGCAACGTAATTCAGAGAAAGACAACCCAGACAGACGGTTATGAGGCTGTTCAGCTGGGCTTTGGTGAAGTGAAAGAGAAGCACGTAACAAAGGCTCTCAAGGGTCACTTTGCTAAGAGTGGTGTAGCAGTTAAGAAGGTTCTCAAGGAGTTCAGACTTCAGGAAATCACTCTTAATGTCGGCGACGAAGTTAAGGCTGACGTATTTAGTGAAGGCGAATGTGTAGACGTAACCGGTATCAGCAAGGGTAAGGGTTACGCAGGCACAGTTAAGAGATGGGGCACACACCGTGGACCTATGACACACGGTAGCGGCTACCACAGAGGACCCGGTTCAATGGGTGCTTGCTCATCACCGTCACGTGTTTTCAAAGGCAAGAAGCTTGCAGGACATTTGGGTTGTGAGAAGGTTACAGTTCAGAACCTCGACGTTGTTAAGGTTGATATGGACAGAAACCTCATTCTCGTTAAGGGTGCTATTCCCGGACCCAAGGGCGGTATAGTAACTATCAAGAATACAGTAAAGGCGTAAGCCATACGGAAAGGAGATGCTATAAATGCCTACAGCGGTATTATATAATATGCAGGGCGCTAAGGTTGGCGATGTTGAGCTTA
>JAZODM010000061.1:0-39349 GCA_045596985.1 Clostridia bacterium | reverse complement strand
CATCGTAATAAATTCTGCCCTTGTCACAGTATCTTCGAGCGCAAAGGAGGTTCCGTTACCCTTTACAATTCCTTTTTCAGAAAGTGCGATAACCTCTTTTTCTGCCCAGTGTCCACGCACCTCTTTATATTTATCGGTGGTATTCTCCTGCTTTGCAGCATCAAGAACTGCATTGTTATCAATTGTCGGTGTGCCGAAGGAAACATTACTGCTTCCACCTCCACCGCCGCCTCCGCCGCCGGAGCCGCCGCTGCCTGAGCCGCCATCACTGCCGCTGCTGCCACTGTCATCACTGCCTGTGTCACCGCCTGATGTACCTGCATCGGTGCCGCCGCTGCCGTGTTCGGGAACGGATGGCGTTGAACCCTCTGTCGGGTTTTCGGGCGCAGGTGCTATAACGCCGCTTGATGTTGGTATAATGTAATTACCGTCACGTGCAAAGGTAACCTCCTCCCCGTTAAGGAAAACCTTTGTAGCATTCGGCGCATAAATCTTAATATCGGTATAGGTTATATCATCCCTTGATGTAGAGAGTGAAAGCTCATCCACGTTCCACACAATACCAAGGTCTGATACAGTGCTTGCCGACTGCAAAAGTGCCTCGTCGTTTTCGCTGAGTGTAACCTTTGTGCCGTTTCTTATAACAAGCTTTTCGCAGCTGTCCTGCGCTTTTTGTACGAAGGAAAGCTCTGCATCGGTTTTATAATCGCCAAATGCACGCTCCGCCTTCTTTGAAAGGTCGTGCAGATTGTAGTAGTGCGCCACCTTCACATTACCGGTATTGTTATCGGTAATGGTGAGCTTTGCCCCGCTTGCCTCCCCCTCTGTCACATCGAGGGTCAGGCTTTGGGTTACTACCGACTTATTCTCCTGCGCCTTTAATGGGTAGAGCACTGTGTTAAATGTAATTGTACCCGCTGCGTTCTTTTCATACTTTACATATTCGGCAGGGTTATTCTGCGACTGATACCAGCCCCACTTAATCGCGCTTTGTGTAGGAACACTGCCCTCTATTGGTGCAATGATAATGTTCGCACCCGTTTCAAAATTGGTCTTCACGCTGCCGCTGCTGCTATCGAGCATCAAACCTGCCTCGGGAAGTGTGTGCCAGTACTGCGCAACCTTATTTTCCTGCTCCTTATACCTTTTAGGCTCTATATAGTCCGTCACAATAAAATATTCCGGCTCTATAAAGAGGACGTCGCGGTATGTAGTAAATGTATCGGAAAGACCGCCGTGATCCTCATACCCGTTTGACTGCGCGCGGATAAAGTTATACATTTCGTTAAATTCGCGGTTAGAGATATCGCCCATAGCGCACTCACCTGCCGCATAGATTGTTTCCTCCTCGCCGTCAGGGGTGGTGTAGGTTATATCACGCGTTGTATTTCTGCCCGAAGCATCCTGCGTTGTATCATTAATTTCGATAGTGTTATGTGCCCTTGTCGTATAGAGCCATGCCGATATAGGCTTGGTTGAATCATAGCTCTCATAAAGTGGGTCAACCAGTAACATTCTGCCGTATGCGTGCACGTTCAGTGCCATATCGTCACTGTGTCCGTGACTATCCTTACCTGCATCGGCATTAATCTGTGCCGCTACCGCCTGCGTGTCCCAGCCCGACCTTAAAACCGCCTTTACTGCATCGTCATATGCATAGGACAGGTAGGATGGTGCCACCCCCTGCTTCTTTCCCGAATACATCCAGTTAATAATGGGGTTATCAATAGTCTCCACCATATCGCCGTAGGAGCTTATTGCAGCCGAGGTATACGCCGCCGCGTCACCCTGCTGCCATCCGCCGCCGTTTTCCCTGGGGTTTGACATATTGGTAAGGTACAGCAGATATTTTTCAAAACAATCCAGTACCTCCTGTGCAACTACATCCTGTGCATCTATGCCAAGCTTTGAAATTATCGAGAAAAGCCTCGTGTAGGCGTTTAGAATATATTTCACGTAGGAGAAGGATACCTCCTTACACGAGCCGTCAGGAAACAGTGAAAGCTCCGCCGTGTACAAAACTCTTTTCTCGCCAACGGCTTTCCAACCGCCCATATAGCTTCCGGGGAGCGACGCGCTCACCGGATTGCCGTCATTTTCGAGCGGTGCGCGCACTACCTTAAATTCAGGGTAGACAAGCGCCGCAATCATCACGGCAGCCGAGTTTACGTTACCGAAGTTATTATTCTCGTCCGCGCTTGACCACTGTGTTACAGACCTTTGCGCCGTTAGATAGACGTACTTCATAATCAGTGTGAACTTCTCCGGCGTCATATACGGTATGCGTGAAAGCTCCGCAATCATATTGGGAAGGTCTGCCACCGACTGCGATATCGCCAGTGTAATCTGTCCGTCGATACCGTTTTCAATGGTAAGTATATTTGCCATCGCTGTTGTAATCATACGCACAGCGTGGTAGGCATACGTTTCATCCTTTGTACCAAGGTAGACCTGTATTCCTGTTTTCAGCGAGTCTATACTAAGTGAACCTGAAATTTCGTAATTATATTCCCCGTTATAGGATGTAAAGCCGCTCACCGAGGCTGTGTCCCATGTGCGACTGTCCTGCGTCCACTGCAAATTAGTTCCCTGCGCAACCACAATATCCTTGTATGCGGGGAGCGTTTCGGGCGCCGTTGGGTTATCAGACGGCATCATCTTTCCCGTCAGATACAGTGTTGCACTTGTAATTGTGCTGTTCTCATTAATATCTGAAAAGTCAAACAGCAGCGCACTCCGCTTTGTATAGGAGTCCGTTCGTGACGGCATCGGGTCGCCTATTGTACTGTAGGATTCCTCTACGAGCATTACGCTCTCATCGCCGTAGCAGTCATTTCTGTAACTACCTGCCTGAACATACGTGTCCTCTATTGGATAATAGGGATCTCTTACACGTCCGTCAACAGTCAGCAGTATATAGGGTCTGCCCTCGGATGCCTCTGATGTGTAGAAAAGACCCATATTGCCGTCCTTTCTAAGACCCATCATCACAAATTCCGCGCGCTTTCCCGCCACGCTTGCAACACCCTTAACGTTTGCCGTTACATCAATCTGGTACTGCGTAAACTCATCTGTCAGGGAAATTACGTCCGCAATGGAAAGCTCTGTATCAATATTCTCCAGATACATTCTCGCAATGTTTAAGTTTGCCTGGCTCGTTGTTGGAGAATAGCCAAGGTCGGTAGAGTCAAACTTTGATTCATAGTAATCAAGAAGCTCCGCCTTTGCAAGGGCGATATCGCCGCTCTTTGCCGCATCCTGTACTGCGAGGAGGCCTCTGTATTCTTCATAATCGAGGAGTGGCTCCACAGACCACTCTCCCGCTATGTCATCCCACACACCGAAAAGCTCATCATCGCTAACCTCATCCTGATAGACGGAGGTCGGGTCATTAAGTGCCGCCTCAAATGCAGCATCCTCTTCGCTATACTTTGCGATTGTCTGCTCCATATATTCGCGGCTAAGCTGTGCACCGCTTAAAAGCTCATTATCAGCTATCAAAAGGCTTACAGCATCACTTGCAAGTGCTGATGAATTTACAAGCAGCATCGAGGAAATCAAAATCAAAGAAATAATCCTTTTCATATTTCTTCCCCCTATCTGCAAATTACACACGCCTTCGCCATACCGTCATTTGCGGCAGGCATAAGTGCGTAAAAGATTTCATCACCGCGCGGATATATTTCACTGATTCCGCCAATTTCTACCGTTTTGATTTCCTTATTGTAGATAAATATCGGGGGGACATTTCTCTGCGGAATGTCCACAGTGCCTGTGCCCTTGGAGGTATCTGCCATAACTCTGGCAACAAGATTTCCGCTATTTAAATGAATTTCGTCAAATTCCACGTCAGTGATATTTCCGTAAAGCTCCTGCATATCGTCGAATGCCTCGCTGCCGTCTGCAAACGAGCGGATAATACTCGCATTGCTGAGCATTCCCGAAAGGTCTACCTCGTAATAAATGAGGTCGCCGCATCTGAGTGTCTTTAAAATATCATTTCTGCCTGAAACCTCGTTTACGGCATATTCCACTGTGCCGCTTTTTGTGGCGATACTGATATTTGGAACATATTCACCGTTTTCGTCAAGAATCATCGTGGATTTACTAACCATTCCTATAGAAGATGATTCCGTTGCGGTAAGTGCGTCGCTCTTTTTCATTCTTTCGTAGAAAATGAGTGCCTTCGCCTTTTTCGTATCGGTATCATAGTCATAACCGTATGCAGTAAAGGTTGATGACCCACTGTTTTTTATCTTGAGTGGAACGAAATAATCCTCGTCCTCTGCATCGCCGTTTGTCGGCAGGCATATAACCACAGTATCCTTATCAATTGCAAAGGGTGTTCTGCGGTTATTCTTCGCAAATGTCTTGTCATAGGGATTATAGGTCATATTGGTGCCGCCGCCTGCGCTCTGCGCCCTTGTCAGCTCCTTCACCTCGCCGTCTGCATTAAGCTCATAGAGGTAAAGTCCCGTAGTAAGTGCCGCGCTTTTTTCATCCGCTGTTTTTTTGGAAACACCGTCCACAACAACTCTGTCTGCCACGTCATAGACTGCAATCTCCGAGTTTTTGCAGATTACCGTGGGGATAAGGTTTGTATCGTCCAAATCTTCCTTGTTCGTGTCATACTGGAAATCAACAAGTGTGCCGACAACCATTTTTACCTGGAATTTGCTTCCTATTGCGCCCTTTGCACTTGCAGCAAGAATGTATGCGTAGCTTGGGATTTCCTCCTGCTCCTCAAAGGCTACAAGGCGACCTTTAAAATCAAGGTATGCAATTATTGCATCGCCCGGCTCGAAGGTGAACACATCCCCCTCGTATATGAGAAGGCTCTCCCCGTCAAGCTCGATATCCTCGTCACCTATTGCAGTGATAGTTCCCTCTTTAGTATTTACCGCAGAAACGATTGTATAGAATTTGCGGTCTTTATCTGCGCTGATGCTGAGAATGCTGTCCGCCTCAATTTCGGAGGGGGTAATGGATACACCCTCACTGTTTTTTAATACATAATGGATTTCTTCATCCTCATCATCTATATCAATATGCAAAAATCTTGCCCCGTCAAAGCTGCTGCCGCTCTCAAATTCTACTGTGTTATCCTTAACCGCTTTAACTCTTACTGTCTCCCAATCGGTTACGAAAACAACATCTATATCCGTGTCATCATCGTTATCCACCAATTTGATGCTGCCGCGGCGTGTATCAAGGTCACTATCCGTCGGAACGAGCACGAGTCTACCGTTTCGCACGATTTTAGCACCGCTTATATCCTCGCGGCTTGTTTTGGAGTCCTTTTTGTACACAATTTCCGAAAGCGATGCTGCAGTAAGCTCTGAAACATCAATATCGATTACCTCTGTATTACGTGCAGCGCGCACAGATATAAGTGTTTTTCTGCCGCCGTCATCTACTGCGTAATACTCCACGCGCTGACCGATAAAGTCATACGCATTTGTGGTGCCCACCTTATAGCGCACATCGTCAATTTCCACCTCATCACGTTCAAGGGAGGAATTTGCGCTGTTAAGATAAGTATCGTTGTTTGAAGTTACGATACCCTCGCTCTTAATAATCTGCACGTCACTGTTTGGGGCAAGGTACATACTGCGGAGGGTTTTTCCTTCCTCTATATAATAGCCGCCCTTACCGCCAAACTCCATAACGAGCATATCTACATCAAGAGAGTTATAAATAAGCTTCATAACGCTTTCGCGTGTGAGAGGGGTTTGTGCCTGAACATTTTCTGTAATACCCAATTTCATTCCCTGCGCCATATAGCCCGTAGGATAGCCGCCGAGCTTCTCCGCCACAGTTGTGTAACCGAGCGTTGCAACGAGGGTTTTTACCGCCTGCTCATACGTTACGTATGAATACGGGTCGAAACTGCTCTGCGATACTCCCTGCATAAGGCCGTTTGCACATACTGCGCCGATATATCCGCAGAACCAGTCATCCTCACGTACATCGGTGAAGATTGCCGCAACCTCCTTAAAGGCTGTTGCCATATCGTCGCACCGAAGCACCCTTGTCATAACGGCTGCAAATTCCGCCCTTGTAAGCGGGTCATTAAGGCGCAAATCGCCGTTTTCGTCTCCCTCAAAAATACCGAGGGAGACAACATCGAAATATGCCTTTTCACTGAGCGTATCCGATGCCGACACCACCTGCCCCAAAAGGAGCAGGAGTGTTAGTGTTATTGAAATTAATTTTTTCATATTTTACCTCATTTCCTCAGTATCTTCATTAGCGCCGATAAGTCTGTAAATAAGAACCATTGCCTGCGCCCTTGTAAGGGTTGCATTTGGCATAAATTCGCCTGTTTCAAAGCCCTGAACAAGGTTCTTGCCTACTGCCTTTTGCACATAGGGCATTGCCCAAGCACTGATATCCTCACTATCTGTAAAGTCTATATCATTTTCAATTGCAATTTCGCCCTGCAAAAGCTCGTAGGTGGAGACAAGCATCTTCACAGCCTCCTCGCGGCTTGCTGTACCCTGGGGATTAAACTTTCCGTCATAGCCGGATGCAATGCCCCACCTTCTTGCTACTTCAATATACTGCGCAAACCAATCGCTGCTATTAACATCGGTAAATGCATTATTATAAGGAAGCAACTCAATATCGCACGCACGGACAAGCATCGTAATAAATTCTGCCCTTGTAACCGTAGCTTCCAGTGCGAAGGATGTTCCGTTACCTTGTACAATGCCTTTTTCACTAAGCGCGATAACCTCTTTTTCTGCCCAGTGGCCGCGCACTTCCTTATAAATATCGGTGTTTTCGCTTGGCTTTGCGGCTGCGTCAAGGATTGTTTCATTATCGATAGACGGTGTTCCGAAGGAAACATTACTGCTTCCGCCACCGCCTCCACCTCCGCCGCCACCGCCGGAGCCGCCCTCACCTGAAGGCGTGCCGCCTGATAGCTTTGAAAGGGTCTTGCGTACCTCTACATTTGCACTTACCCCGTTCAAGGTAAGGCTGATTACACCGCTTATAAGTCCACTGCTACTGCTCGTTGCCTCGGTTTTACTAAAGGGTGTTTTCCATGTAAGGGTAATATCACCATTCGTCACTGCGCTTTGCACTGCGCTCATAATATTGCCTGCTGTTGTGGCGTTGGTCACGCTGCAGTTTTTCACTGCATCAAGTGCTGCTGCCACTGCATCCTCAAGCGACTGCCTGAAGGTGAAGTTAATCGTGTACTTCTTTGTATAGTCACTGCCGTTTGCCCTTACTACGATAATGGCTTTCTTCGTCTTTTCATCAGGCTGTGTTATAACAACCGATGCATCGCCTGCCGCAGTTGCATCCACTGTCGGAAGGCTTGCCCCTGCTGCCATTTCGGCAGTGTAGGTATATACGCCGGGGGTCAGTGCAGGCTTAAGAATTGCACCCGGCAGGCTTATCGCGCTGAGGTCTGCATTTACGTGAACGAAGTTAAGCGTGTAAATCCTGCTTGCGGTAGTGTCCTGTGACGTTACAGTAATCTGCATTGTATTTCCTGCTGTGCTTTTTACTGCCGTTGCGCCCGATACTTGTGGAATTGCCGTAACATCGGGAATTGCCGCACCCGGGGTAAGGTATACTGTGTAGCTCGAATTTTTCGGTGAAAATGCCGGGGATATTTCCCCTGAACTAAGAGTAAGACTTGAAAGATACGTATTCTTTTCGGGGTCAACCTCTTTATCCATATTCACCGTGTACAAAGTTTTACTGATACCGTTTTCCGCCGTTACTTCTACCACTGCCTGCATAGTTGAGGTCGTTGCCTGCGTTATAACAGGAGTTGCAAATTCATTTACTGTTTCATACGCTGTAATGGTTGGAAGGGGGTCATTTTTGCCCAGTGAAATTGTGTAATTCGTTATATACGGGCTAAATGCGGGGGTAAGCACTCCGTTTGAAAATTCAAGGTTTTTCAGATAGGAGTTTGCCGAAACTGTCGGCACGGGAATACCCCAAAGCTCCAGCTCCAGTATAGTTGTTTTTCCTACTCCCGTTCCCGTAACCTTGACATATTTTGCGTCAAACGGCTCGAAGCTGAATGTAAATCTGTAATACTGCGGATAACCAAAGGATCCCGGAAGGGACTCCAGCTTATGTGTGACGTTAATAGTCCTCCACTCTCTGCCATCATCCGATGCCATAATTACGTTGTAAAATTCCGGTCTGCTGCTGTATCTGGTATGAACAACTATGCTGTGGATTTTTGCACCTTCCTCCAGATTACATATAATCCATTCCGGTGTAGCACCGCTGGATGCACTCCAGTATGTATCAAATTTGCCGTCAATCGCCTTGGGGCCTTCAGTACCGTTATATCGTGAAGATTCCCAAGCGCTCTTTCCCAGCGCAGTATTAATAAGGTAGTAAACCGTATACGTCTTAGTTTCGCCGCCGCTGCCCGTAACAGTAATCGTTGCAGTAAGTCCCTTGGGATCTGCGGGGGTAACGCTGAAGCTTGCACCGCTATCCTCTGTAACGGGAATAACATCCGGGAGGCTTGTTCTATCGTCTACATTAACCGTATATTCTGTTTTATCGGGGTCAAATGCCTCATTAATGTAATATTTACTGTCAGAAAAATTAATGTAGGAAAGTCTCGCACTGCCGGGGTTATTTTTCCTTCTGTAGAAATTAATTGTATACGTTCTTTCTATATTAAGGTATGATTTGACTGTTACAGTCGCCTTCATTGAAGCTTCTGTCGGCTGCTTTATTTCCTTACTCATAACGGCGTATGCCGCCTCTGCGCTGACTGTGGGCAGCGCCTCCCCATCTTCAAGCACTACACTATAGCTGTAATGCTCCGCACTAAAGGCAGGTGTAAGAGGTTTTGCGCCAGCTGTCAGGGATTTAAGGTCGGCACTCGTTCTTACAAGATTTATTTTATATTCTGTAAACACATTCTCATCGCCGCCCGATGTAACCCGTACCACTGTCTGCGGATTTTCGTCATCCGTATCAGGATATATGTAGCTTATAATTGCTTGGGGCGAGCGTGCCTCTGCCGAGACTGTGGGGAATTTATCATCAGGCTCCAGATATACTGTATACTCCGTCACATCCCTCGAAAATTTAGGGATAAGGTCACCCGAATCAATTGTCAGTGCATTGAGCTGGGTATTGGCAAACCTTGGAATCATATTGAAGGTATACACATTGGTAAACCCTTCATTTGTAACAGAAACTGTTGCCTTCATAGTTTCCCTTGTAGCATTGACTACTACCGGCGTTATGCCCTCTGCCTCCGCCGTAGCGGTTATTGTCGGAAGATTATCTTCAGACGCTACAAAAACGTCATAAATATTTACCTGCGGGTCAAACCTTCCGCTGAGCTCATCGTGGGAAAGCTCTATATTTCTAAGATAGGAGCCTGTGCGGTACTCGCCATATATCTCAAACTCAATCAGTTGGAAATTTCCGCCTTTTGGTGAGTCAAATCTCACATATCTTGCATAAGTCGGCTCTGTAAGCTTATAGATATGCTCTCTTCCCGGATTGCTGTAAGTTCCTAACTGCAGATTACCATAGGTTGTCTGCTCCGCCGAAATAGCGCTCCAGTTTTCACCGTCAATGGAATATGTAATATTCTCATTCTTCCACCACTCGTTAGAGGCTGAAAAAACTTCCCAAAGGGCTATGGTGTCTATTTTTGCAATATCAGGCAGCGTGATTGTAATTTGTGCATAGTCCACTGCCGTTAAATTGGTTTGCCACATCGTATTATACGCACCGTCAACCGCCATAGCAGCACCTGTTGTTGTATAGCTCTTACTTCCCTTTACCTGCGAATTGAGTGCAAGATTTGAAAACGCAATTCTTTCCGTGAAGCTTACAGTATATGTCTTTGTACTGCCAAGCTTTGACGTTACAGTGATTACCGCCTGCTTTGTTGCCGCGGTTGCCTGTGTAACCCTAACATTGTCATTATCGATGGCATAGAGTGCCTCTGCCGTAATTTCAGGGAATGTAAAGCTATCAAAATCATCTACATCAATATTGTATATTAGCACATTGGGGTCAAAATCCGCTATAATCTGACCATCTATCTTGATGGATTTAAGCGCTGCGGAAGTACGTACAAAGTTTATTGTGTATGTTTTTTGATAGCCGTTTTGTGCAGTTACCAGCACACTTGCCGTCATATTCTCCGCAGTTGCCTGTGTAGGCACAACGCTTGTAGTATCGGAAAGTGCAACACCGCTTACCTCTGGAATTTCATCACTTCCCTCAATATACACGGTATAATCCGTCACATCCCTTGAAAACGCAGGGGAAAGCTTTCCCGCTGACAGGGTAAGCGATTTAAGGTTTGTGTCAGACCCTTTTAGGATTTTATTTATTGTGTATGGGTGCGTATATTCGCCGCCGCTTGTAGTGACAGCTATTGTCACCTGCGCACTGTCCTGACCGCTTATTGAAATTTCGGCACCAAGGTCAGACTGCAGTGCAACGATGTCCCCCTCCTGCGACAAGTCCGTAAGCGAGTTAACCAATACATCGTAGGAGGTTATGCTGCTGTCAAACTCCGGCATAAGGGTGTAGCCCTCCGGCAGCACAATATTATTAAGGTAGGGATTAAGCTCTTTTCCGTAAATCTCAAGCTCCATTATGTTTATGTGCTCAGACCTTGTTGTTGCAACTCGTATATATTTTGCAGCTACAGTACCATTAAAAGTATACACACGCTTTCTTCCCTCTGAACTACCGAGAACCTTATTTGTATACTTTATCAGCGTTGTGTCTGCATCCGTCCAGTCACCCTCTTCGCCTGTCAGCGAATACTGTATATCCTCAAAATACTCATTTCTGTCACTTGACATTCTTTCATATATAGCTAAATTATCTATGTATGAAATGTTTGGCAATTCTACCATTGTCCACGGCAGGTCGTTATCCTTTTTTGCTGCCTGCGCAAGTGTCGCGTAGTTATTGTCGATAGCATTTTTCATAGGATAACTGCTGCTCGAAGTTTTTGTTGTTATCTTAACATTTTCTAAATCTGTTAAATCGTTGTAGCCGTGGTTTTTTTCAAAATAGACGTAGTATATTTTCGCGCTTCCGAGTATTGACGTAACCTTGATGGATGCCTGATATTTTTGCGCACCCGGGTCTGCCTGCGTTATGGTAACATCCGGCTCATCATCTGCGTTAAGTGCGCCGTCTTTCCTTTCGGCACTTACCTGCGGAAGGCTTGTAAGGTCATCCACCTTTACAATATATTCTGTGACATTTTCGTTAAATTCAGAGTCAGGCACTACATTAATGCTTTTTAACTTGTCACTTGTCGGGATAAAATGTACGATATATTCCTCGGTGGTATTTCCATCTGCAGAAGTAACGGGAATTGTTACTTTCAACGCTTCATTATCTACTACCATCTCCCCTACGGTTGCACCGTCAACAAGCGGCAAAGCGCTTACTGTGGGAACTTCTTCCGCGTCATCAACATAAACTGTATATTCTGTTTTCTTTCTGTCAAAATCCTCCAGTGCTATGCCTCCGACAGTAATTTCTTTAAGGTCGGCACACGCCGCCAGCGATATCATATTAATAGTATATGTATGCGTATATTCATAGTCATAGCCTTCGCCGCCTACTGTAACGGCAATGGTTGCCTTCATTGTTTCACTGTTTGCAGGAGTTATGACGATATTCTCCGCAGGAAGATTAGGGTCATCAGATGTTGCAGTTATAGTTTCAGGCAAATCGTCTGCCGACGACACCTCTATATCATAGGAGTTAACGTTTTTATCAAACCCCTCCAGAAGCTCTCCATCAACCCTGATTTCACTCAAATACGGATTAAGAAGCTCGCCGTAAACCTCAACCTCTCTTATGTACAGATAAGAGGCTGCCGGCACCGCTACCCTGACATATTGTACCACAACACCACTTAGCGATTTGGAGTAGTGATGTATACTATTAGCAGTGATTGTGGTGGCGGTCGGATCTTCTACACTTGTCCAGCTATCGTCTTCTCCGGTTAATGAATAGCTCAAAGCAAAATTTGCCTTGCTTCCGCTATTTGTATAAAACTCAATTTTGTTGATAAGTGCAGGGCCGGCAAGCTTCAGCTGAACGTAGCTGTCGGTATCGGTAGTATTGTCGCTCATCCAACCCTGTTTATCAGTTACACCATCATTTACTCTCTCAGTGTAGTCGTAATCCTTACGAGCACCCGCGCTTGTAACTGTTGCACCGTTTGTTGCCAAAGCCAAGTTATCATCCGTCAGGACAAAGTGTACGTAGTAATACTTCGCCTCTCCACCCTGCGATGTAACCGTAATAGTTGCCGTCATATTTTCCGCGCTCGCCTGTACGTAGGTAACATCTGCGTCAGGTGATAATGCCGTGGCGCTTACTATACTGTGATCGGGGAATTGACTTTTCTGTAGATACACGGTGTATTCGTCTTTACTTCTGTCAAAATCAGCTAAAGGTACACCATCAACGCTAATTTCCGAAAGGTCGGCACCCGCCATCAGCGGCACCATATTAATCGTATATGTATGCGTATATTCATAGCCTTCTCCGCTAACTGTAACGGCAATGGTTGCTTTCAGTGTGTCACTGTCCGCCTGAGTTATGACGATATTTTCTTCGGGAAGAGAGGTGTCATCCGTTGTGGCGGTGATAACGGGCAGGTCATCTGCCGACGGCACCTCTATATTATATGAAGTAATATTTTTTTCAAAACCCGCTAAGACTTCGCCATCAACCTTAATTTCGCTTAGGTATGGGTTAAGCAGTTCTCCGTAGACCTCAACTTCTCTTATCCACAGATATGATGCTATTGGAACCGCAACTCTGATATATTGAGCCACAACACCACTTAGCGATTTGGAGTAGTGATGTATACTATTAGCAGTGATTGTGGTGGCGGTTGGAACTTCTACACTTGTCCAGCTATCGTCTTCTCCGGTTAATGAATAGCTCAAAGCAAAATTTGCCTTGCTTCCGCTATTTGTATAAAACTCAATTCTGTTGACATATGCGGGCGCAGTAAGCTTTAGCTGCACGAAGCTGTCGGTATCGGTAGTATTGTCGCTCATCCAACCCTGTTTATCAGTTACACCATCATTTACTCTCTCAGTGTAGTCGTAATCCTTACGAGCACCGGCGCTCGTAACTGTTGCACCGTTTGTTGCCAAAGCAAGGTTCTTTTCTTCTGCATCTGCTGCCAATACCAAGCTACAACCAAAGCCTGACATCATCACGCAAAATGATAAAAGTAAACTTATTCCTTTTTTTATCATAGAAACGCTCCTTCCGCTTAACCCTTTACCGCACCAATCATAACTCCCTTTGTAAAGTATTTCTGCAGGAAAGGATAAAGTACTAAAATCGGTACAGTTGCTACCATTATTGTAGCGTATTTAATCGTTTCACTAAGCGCCATTTGCTCTGCCGACTGCGATGCGATAAGCATATCATCCTGATTGTTAAGAATCAAAATTTCACGAAGATAAAGCTGCAACGGATAAAGCGCGCTGTCGCGCAGATAAATTGCCGCCTGGAACCATTCATTCCACTGCTGTACCGCATAATAAAGCACCAAAACTGCAATCGTCGGGGCGGTAAGCGGTATCATAATCTTAAAGAGTATTCCAAGTGGTCCCATTCCGTCAACCTTTGCCGCTTCCTCCAAAACCTCGGGGACGCCGCGAAACGCCGTTCGCATTATAATCAGGTTAGAGGTCATAATCGCCATAGGAAGTATAATTGCAAGTCTTGTGTCTGTAAGTCCGAGATTTCTTACAACGAGATACTTGGGTACAAGACCGCCGTGGAAATACATTGTAAATACAATAAGCAGCATTATAGCATTTGTAAAGTACACATTTTTCCTCGACAGTACATATCCCAGTGACATTGTAAGGAGCATACTTACAGTTGTTCCTGCAACAACGTAAAAGATTGTGTTCATATATCCTGTAACAATTTCGGGCTTTTCAAGCACCCTTTTATATGCTTCAAGGGAGAAGCCTGCAGGCTTTAACAAAACCCCGCTGCTCTTCAAAAACTCCGCAGGATTTGAAAACGAAGCAAATACTACGTATAAGAACGGATAAAGCGTAACAAGCGAAAGTGCGGTAAGAAATATTATGTTAAACACGTTAAAGGCTTGTTCCGCCGCTGATTTCTTAATTTTATTGCTATGCTTTCTCATTTTCTTCCTCCTTTACCAAAGACTGGTTTCGCTGACTTTTCTGCTGAACCAGTTTGCACCGTAAACCAATACGCAGTTAATTACAGAGTTAAACAGTCCTACTGCCGCAGAATAACTGGGGTCATTTTCTACAAGACCTTTACGATAAACGTGTGTTGAAATTACATCGGCAGTTTCGTAAATTACAGGATTGTAGAGAAGAAGAATCTTATCTGACCCTACAGACATCATATGACCTACCTGCATAATGAGAAGGATAATGATTGTCGGTGCAATTCCGGGCAGTGTAATGTGCCAGAGCTGACGAAGCTTCTTCGCACCGTCAATCTGTGCCGCCTCATAAAGCTCCATATCAAGACCCGATATTGCTGCAAGATAAATGATACTGTTCCATCCAATATCCTTCCACAGTGCTGAAATTATGTAAATCGGTCTGAAAAACTTCGCCTCGTGAAGAAGGTTTACGTAATTTTTCCCCGTAACGAAGTTTACAAGCTGCGTAATAATACCGCTGGGCGCAACGAAGTTTACAATCATACCGCACATAACAACCATTGATATAAAGTGCGGAAGGTATGTAATCGTCTGAACGGTTTTCTTAAACATTTGCGACCGAAGCTCGTTAAGAAGCAGTGCCAGAATTATCGGCATCGGGAAGCAGAAAACCAGTACATATAAATTAATAAGAAGTGTATTTCTTATAATCTGCCACGAGTATATGCTGCCGAAAAATGTCTTGAAATGTTCAAGACCCACCCATGGACTTCCCATAATTCCCCACGCCTGGGAATAATCCTTAAACGCGATTGTCAGTCCGTACATCGGCGCATAGTGGAAAAGTATGTAAAACAAAAGTCCCGGGATTGCAAGAAGGTACAAGCCCTTGTTAACCCTCAAATCCTTTGCCGCCATTAAAAACCACGCCCGCAGACGGCCGGGGTTTTCCCGGCTGCCTGCGGCATTTTGAATATTTGCTTTCATCTGAGTTCCTCCAAATGTTATTTCTCTATTCTGTCATAAGCCTGCTGCTTGATTTTTATAACTTCCTCTATACCGAGTTCTTTACACTTTTCAACGAATGCGTCATAATTTTCGATAGGCTCTGCACCGATGATAAACTTATCAAACATTGTTGAAAGGTAGGTGCTCAAATCCTCGTAGGACGCAATCTGCTTATCCTCTTCTATGGTTGTGGGAACATTGTTAAGGCTTCTTGAGCGATCCAGTTCCATTGCATAGTTAACGGAATCTTCCTTAACCTTCTTAAATTCGGGCGAAAGATTTGCTTCAAGTCCTACCATTGATTCATACTGATGCATTCCTGTGAAGCCTGTGTTTGTCATATACTTACAGATTGCCTCATAGGGAACCTTGCCATCAGGGTTATTTAAAATCATATCTGTGAACTTGTAGCTGCCGTCTGCCTCCACGGTGTAGGACTCACCCTCTACACCCCAGTACATAAGGTCAGATGCTTCCTTTGAATAAAGGTAGTCAAAATATCTGATTGCCTCGATGGGGTATTTACACTTTGATGTAATCATCGCACCGTTTGCACCAACCTGTAAGTCTTCAAATGAAGGTCTGGGATAGAATGTAGCACCGTTTTCATTCTTGGGATAAGGTACTGCAACAAGCTCCATCTCAGGATTCATTGTCATATACTTGGGAAGTGAGTTGTTGTTATCTATGTAAATAGCACCAAGATTATCGTTAAGGATTAAAGAGTCGAGCTCATTTACAGTAGCTGAGATATAGTTATTGTAGATAAGGCCGTCCTTATACCATCTTGCCATAGTTGTCACGAAATCCTTGAACTGAGGTGTCAACACGGGATGTGTAACCTTTGTCGGGTCTTCCTGATCAAGATGATAAAGCATATCCATCGCACCAAAGCCGCTTGTAAATGCATAGCGATACATTACGCCGTTGTTCGTTGTTGCAAAGGGAATCTCGTCTGTTGCATCTCCGTTTCCGTTCATATCGTTATCGCGGAACGCCTTGAGGACAACTTCCCATTCAGAAATTGTTTCGGGAATGTCAAGACCAAGCTTATCAAGCCAGTCCTTTCTGATAAAGTAACCGTTGTATGCCTGGAATTTTGGGTTATCATATATAACCGGCATACTGTATATCTGGTCACTCATAGATGCAAATGCCTTTGCATAGTTAGGCTGCTCCAGAACTTTTCTGAAATTCGGTGCAATCTTTTCTATGTAAGGGGTAAGGTCAAACGTTACGCCGTCCTTAATCATATTTTTACCGTTTTTTGCTGTCCAGTTATGGTAAATAACATCAGGATAGTCACCGGAAGAAAGCATAATGTTGAGCTGTTCTGCCGTGTTACCTGTGGGGTGAATGAAATTAAGGCTTACGCCGGTAATTTTTGCAAGCTCCTTAAACGACTCGAACTCATTAAAGCTCTTTACATAACCTTGTGAACGGTTAGCCGTCCATACATCAATTGTAATGCCCTCTTCACTGATAGGCATTGTATTTTCTTCCATTACCTCCAAATTGGCAATGTCTTCTGCTGACAGATTTGTTGTCTTCTGTTTTGGGCCGCCGCAACCTGCCAAAACGGTCAATGCCAATACTCCTGCTAAAACTGCACAAATCTTTCTGTGTTTCATTTTTGTTCTCCTTCCTTTTCGCATAAAGTTATTTTGGTTACGCTTTAATTTTACCCCCTGCAGCCTTTATGGTCAATTCTCTGTTTCTAAAATAAAATTCTCTGTTTATGAAAAAGCGGCGTTTGCGGGCATTTTTCATGATTTTACCATAGTGCTTTTGCTTGACAGTGCATATTTTTTATGCTAAAGTATGAAAAGAAATTGCTTGGGAGGAGGTTTGGTTTTATGCGCTCATTTTTGGATAAAAAAAGCATACGCAGCTCGTGGATTGTTTCATATTCACTTATTATAGCTCTGTTTCTTGCAGCGCTGCTTAGCGTTATTTTTGTAAGCCGCAGCACGATTAAAAGAGAGATAAACCAGACTAACTCCAATGTTATGTCACTTTTAACAAGCGAATTTAACCAAATCAAGCAGGATATGGACAGTCTTTCCCTGCAGCTTCAGACAAACTCGGTTGTTTCCCCGTTTTTAGAGCCTGTCGAGTGGAATGCCGATACGTTTTTGGCGCTGAAGGAGTCTTCTAGTGAAATTGAAAATATGCTTATCCCGTACAGTTGTGCGGAAAAAGTGTGCATTTATAATCCCACCACAGACATAATTCTTCTGGGCGGCGGTATAATACGCGCGCATACATATTATCAGAACTATATTTTTGATGAGAACGCGCACACAGATTACAATTCGTGGAAAAAAGCGATGATGGAGCATCATTTTCACGAGTTTTACCGTTCCCCAAACGGTGAAGTGTTTCATATCACCTCTGCCGCCGGCAATAGCGGAGAAACGGCAAATGTTATTATAATTACGGTTAATCCATATGCCCTTGAACGTCTTACAGACAGCAGAAGCAGCAATTTTGAAGATATTGTTGTTGTAAACCACTTAAATCAGCCTATTTTTTCCAAGAATGGTACATTATTTAAAAACCTGCTTGAAAGCGGCACGATTGATTTTGAAAAAAGTGACAAAACCTACCGTGCAGACCGCGGGGAGGTTATTGTGTATACCTCGCAGCCACAGTCAAAAATCAGGTGTGTTTTTGCCGTTGCGGAAAACACTGTTTACAGAGGGCTTAACATTCTGATTACTGTTATAACGGTTTGCCTTGTGCCGCTTATTTTACTTATTTTATGGCTGATGCTCTTTTATTCCAAAAAGCATTACAAGCCTATCGGAAACCTTCTTGCGATGCTTAACGAATATCAGGACAGCCACAACGGTCAGAGCAATGAATTTGCTATAATCGAGGCAAGCCTCAACACATTGATTGCGCAGGAAAAAAACGGGCAGCGTATCAAGGAAAGCTACCGCAAAAAACTCTTTTCCGAGGATTTTTCGGCGTATTTGCGTTCCGATTTTTATCACAGAAATCTTCCCGACCTGCTTTCCCTTTATGATATTGATTTTTCGTATGAAAACTATCTCACTGCGATTATATCAATCAGCAGTATTAACGAGGAAATATGGACAACTGATTCATATGACGCCGAAAACTCAAATGACCGCCTTATCCCCCTTGCAATAACAAATATCTATAGTGAGATTTTGGGGAATGATTTCCGACTTCTCGCCATAAGCACAAGCCCCGATACTATTTTCTGCCTTATCGGTACAAACATTAAAAGCCCCGAGGCACTGCGCCACCTTGCAGGCACGCGAACAGATTATGCCAACCGCACAATAAGCGAGCAGGTTGGAATTGAATCCTTTGTTTATATAAGTGACTGCTTCAATGACCTTGAAAAAACGCGTACTGTTTACAAGCAGCTTAACCATATCTGTATGTTTGAGCAGAGAAGTGATATGGATGGTAAGAGGGTTCTGTTTTTCGATGATTTCAAGGAAAATACAGATAGCTACAGACTTGAAATCGAGTTTGAGGAACGTCTTACAAATGCAATCGGCACAGGTAATGCAGATAGTGCGAAGGAGGCGCTTGCAGAGCTTTTGGAGGATTACCCAAATGTCCTCTCCCCCTCGCAGTTTATAGTGATAAAGCATACTCTTTTAAACAAGCTTATAAATATCTCGCATTTGACAGAGTCTGATGTTTCCGCACAGAAGCTTCAATCACTTATCGAGCAGATTGACCATATAACAACTGTAAAGCAGCTTCGCAGTGTAATGTTTGATATGATAGACATAATTTCAAGTGTGCAGCAGCCGCAGGATATAGCAGACCAGGTAAAGGACTATGTTGACAAAAACTTTGCAGACACAAACCTTAACATCAATATGCTTGGCGAGACCTTTTTCCTGACGCCGTCATACCTTTCAAATCTGTTCAAGCTCAAAAAGGGTGAAATGCTGAAGGAATATATCAAAAAAGTCCGCCTGACCCACGCTAAAGAGTTGCTCAAAACAGATATGAGAGTTGAAGAGATTGCAAAGAACTGTGGTTTTGTAGACAGTAAGCTTTTTATAAGAACATTTAAGCTTTATTACAACGTAACCCCCGGACAATACCGCAAGGAACTGTATAAACACTAAGAAAACGTGCATTAACGCCCCTTATCCTCAATCTTGAGGGTAAGGGGCGTTAATGCACGTTAAAACGCTTTTCCACCAAGCTTAATTTATAACAGTGAAACTACAGCCGCAAATTCTTTCGTGGAGAATTGCCGGTTTCTGCTACACAGGTCTTATAAAACGAAGAATAGTCGGAAAAACCTGCAATCATTGCGGCAGAGCTCAATGAATGTCCGCTTTTAATGAGTGCGGTAGCTTTTAAAAACCGCTTTTTAGTAATGTACTGTCCTATAGTTATACCTGTGTTTTGCTTGAAAATTCGGCATAAATAAGTTTTTGATGTAAATAACTCCTTGGCAATTATTTCTAAGGATAAATTCCCTGAAAGATTTTGATTTATATATGCAGTAGTCCTCAGGACAAGCTCATGGTAGCGAACTTTTGCGCGGTTGGAAGGTTTTAGGCGGTTTAATTCATACAAAAATTCGATTATTGCACTGCGTATTACAACCTCGTTGTTCTCATTTCTGCTTATGTATCTTTCTATTCTGGAGGAAATATTCATCATTTCTGTAAGTTCTTCCTCGCCCAAATGCAGAATATTTCCCTCTCCTATTTCTCTCTCTGTAAATATGTCGCGATACCTGATACAGTCATTATTTATAAAAAAATCGTCGGTTATAGTGAGCATTATACGTTCATAGCTTCCATTAGAGTGGTGACAAATCTGATGCATCTCACCCGGACGCGTAATAAGAACATCCATTGGCGAAATGGGAAAGAAAGACCCTTCAATCGCAAAGCTGGCATCACCTTTTATAAAAATTAAAACTTCATAAGACTTATGAGAATGAATTTGAAATGTATCGGGACTTATTGTTTCATCATTTTTGTAAGCATAAAAAAAATCCTTGTCAGGAGCTGATATTATTTCCTTATACTCTTTCATACGCATTCCCCTTCGTAGTTTATCTTTATCTTATAATCTATGAGAAGTATAACACAAAAAGATAATATTCGCAATGTTTTTGTAAATATTCTTAAAGAAATAGGCGAATTTTTTTGTTAAAATAAAAAACAGTAAGGAATATCATCAATAGAATTTGGGAGTGAAGATATGAAAGTAAGGTTTGCTATCATAGGTTGCGGAAGAATATCTGTTAATTATTTGGATGCTTTTAGAAATGTTCCTATTGCGGAGCTGGTAGCTGTATGTGATATTGATGAAGAAAAGGCGAAAAAAACAGCTTTAGAAAACGGACTTAATAAATGGTATACTGATATGGATGAAATGATAGAAGCAGAAAATCCGGACGTATGCTGTATTCTGACCCCCAGCGGAATGCACGCGAAACATGCAATCAGGGTGGCTAAGCACGGTGTAAATGTTCTTTGTGAAAAACCGCTTGACGTCACAAAAGAAAAAATGGATGCTATAATTGCTGCCTGCAACGAGAATAAGGTTAAGCTGGGATGTATATTTCAAAGGCGTACCTTTGATGCGGCAATAGCAGTAAGAGAGGCTATAAAAAAAGGAAGCTTTGGAAAGCTTACTATTGGTAGTGCCAACCTCCGATATTACCGTGATCAGGAATATTATGACAGCGGGGATTGGAGAGGAACATGGGAGCTTGACGGAGGCGGTGCATTTATGAATCAGGGTGTGCACGGTGTAGATATGCTTTCGTGGATGATGGGCGGCATTAAAAGTGTGTACGCAAAGTGTGACAGGCTGTGCTGGGATATAGATGTTGAAGATACGGCAGTTGTTGTTGTGAAGTTTAAATGCGGCGCAATAGGAACAATTGAGTGTTGCACAACAGCCTATCCCGGTCTTGACACAGTTTTCCACGTAAGTGGCTCTGAGGGTAATGTAATATTTGGTGATAAAGGAATTTATCAGTGGCAGTTTATGGACGAGAGTATAGTACAGCCTGAAACAACAGGCAATATGGGAGGTGTGAACTGTGCTTATCAAGGCGGCAATATAGGACACATACTTCAGATAGAAGATATGGCAAAGGCTGTTTTGGAAGATAGAGACCCGATGATAACAGGCGAGGATGCCCGTGACAGCGTAAATGTTATTTTGGCGATATATGAATCAGCGAAAACAGGAAAAGAAATATTTTTATAATTTATAAGGAGTGTTTACAGTGAAAAAATTAAATGTAGCAATTATCGGTCAGGGAAGAAGCGGAAGAGATATTCACGGACAATATTTTTTAACCGATGCAGCAAAAGAGCTTTTTAATGTAGTTGCTATTGTGGATTTAATAGAAGGACGCAGGGAGCGTGCAAAAAAGGCATTCGGATGCGATGTATACGAGGACTATAAAGAGCTTTTCAAAAGAGATGACATTGACCTTGTAGTAAATTCAACCTTCTCCCATGAGCATTTTCCCATTACAATGGATCTACTTAAGCATAAAAAGAATGTACTTGTTGAAAAGCCTTTTTCAAAATACGTTATGGAATGTGAAAAAATGATTAACACCGCAAAGGAAAACGACGTTAAACTTTTCGTTTTCCAGCAGTCACATTTTGCACCTTATTATGAAAAGGTTAAGGAAATTATACAAAGCGGAAAACTTGGTAAGGTTTTTGAAGTTCATTTTCAATTCAGCGGATTTTTCCGTAGATGGGACTGGCAGTGCTCAAACAGATTTTATGCAGGAAATTTGCTCAACACCTGTCCTCACCCGATGGAAATGGCACTCGATTTACTTGATACATACGATATGCCCACTGTTAATTCGTGGCTTAAAATTACGAATTCAGTAGGCGATGCGGAGGACTATGTTAAGGTAGTGCTTACATATCCGGACAGACCTCTTATGCAGATAGATTCAAAGCCCATTGATGCATACAGTGATTATACTATCAAGGTTTGTGCTGAAAAAGGCTCAGTAAAGGCAACGCCTACCGCAATACAGTGGAAGTATCATAACGATAAGCCGCTTCCCTCTCTTGTGCTGGAGCCGTTATGCGCTGAAGACGGAATAACTCCTGCATACTGCTCTGAGACACTTGAGTGGAACGAATTTAAGGAGGATTTTGAAGGCACAGCCTTTGACGTAGGTACAAGAAAACTCTACGAAAACATATACGAGCATATGGTAAACGGCGGCGAGCTTGTTATAAAGCCTGAAAAGGTTGCACAGCAGATTCGTGTTATGGAATTAATCCATGCACAAAATCCGCTTCCCACAATTTATTAATAAGGAGACTGCAATAAAATGATGAAATTAGCAATTTTAGGTGCTGAAAACAGTCATGCCTGGTTTTTTGCTCAGGCAATTAATCCAAAGGACGGCAAAGGCTTATTTGATGATGTCGAGCTTTTAGGAGCGTATGCGGATGAAAACACAGAAGAAGGCAGATTTGGCATTGAAAAAATGAAGGAAATGAGTGCTTGCACAAATTTTGCAAAGCATTATAATGATTTTTTAGATGATGCAGATGTAGTTATGGTTACCGCTCGCTATGGAGCAAATCATCTTAAGTTTGCAAAAGATTATATAAAAAAGGGCATTCCCGTTTGGGTTGATAAGCCCATTACCTGTAGCACAGATGATGTATGCGAATTAATTGAGCTTGCGAAAAATAATAATGCGCTCCTTCTGGGGGGCTCAGGACTTCCGTATGTAGAACAGGTGAAAAAGCTTGCTTCAATTGCAAAGGAAAATATGGATGATTTAAGGGGCGGACACGTAACTGCACCTGTTAATATGGAAAATCCCTATGGAGATTTTTGGTTTTACACACAGCATCTGGTGCAGATGATTACAAGCGTTTTCGGTTATGAGGTAAAGAGTGTTTCTGCCAAGAAAACTGCTAACGGCGTAAATGCAATTTATCATTATGACAATTATGATGTCAGTGCATTTTTCGGCAGTGGATATTCCATAACAATTTATAAGGATGGCGTCAGCCTTGTTTGTGAAGAAATTAGTCTGGGAGATGATTTCTATACAAAAGAAATCACAGCATTTTACAACAATCTAAAAAACGGAAAATCTGACTATACAGACAGAGAGTTTGCAATGCCTGTGTATATACTCGATGCAACAATCAGGTCGTTTGAACACAATGAGGAAATACGGATAGAAAATCCCTATAAGTGACAGGAAGGAAAACATTATGTTAAAGACATTTAAAGCAGATGAATTAAAAGTCAAAATCTATGAAAACCGTGACAAAATGGGAAAAGCTGCTTCAAAGGACATATCACAGTGCATAATAAAGCTTCTTAATGAAAAAGAAACTATTAATATGATTTTTGCAGCTGCCCCTTCTCAAAATGATATGCTTGATGCACTTATTCATACTGATGGCATAGATTGGTCAAGAATAAATGCATTCCATATGGACGAGTATATCGGTCTTGATAAAGATGCCCCGCAAGGCTTTGGTAACTTTTTAAGAAACAGAATTTTCTCAAAAGTGAGCTTTAAAAGTGTTAATTACATAAACGGTCAGGCAGAAAATATTGAAGAAGAGTGTCAAAGATATTCTCAATTACTAAAACAATATCCCGTTGATATTGTTTGTATGGGAGTAGGCGAAAACGGTCACATTGCATTTAACGACCCGCCTGTTGCAGATTTTAACGATGAAAAACTTGTAAAGGCGGTAAAGCTTGATGAAATTTGTCGTAATCAGCAGGTTAATGACGGATGCTTTTCATCGATTGATAAGGTTCCAACTCATGCACTTACGTTGACAGTGCCTGCTCTCGTGAGTTCAGCTTATATTTATTGTGTTGTTCCGGCAACTACTAAAAGAAATGCTGTATTTCATATGCTGAGAGGCGAAATAGGAGAAAAATGTCCGGCTAGTATTTTAAGGACTAAATCAAATGCGATACTATATTGTGATAAGGACAGTGCGCAGGATGTGCTGTTTCGCAAGGCGATTATTACCGATGAAGCGACGCAGGACTTTGAAGAGGCATGTGCACTGGCTGCAAAATTTAACTACGAAGCAGTGGAAATCCGCAGTGTATGGGAGAAAAAGCCTCATGAACTTACAAGCAATGATATTGCGCAAATTAATAACATTGCAAAAAAACACAGCCTTAAAATCTGTGCAATTAGCTCTGCCGTATTCAAATGCAGTATGAATGAGCCTTCAGAGATAGAGGAGCAGCTTCGTATTCTTGAAAAATGTGTAACATTAGCCGTAAAAACAAATGCACACTTTGTGCGTATATTTACATTTTGGAAAAATAACGGAATCGAAAAAGACCTTGATATTATTAAAGGATATATCGCCAGGGCTGCTGAAATTGCAAAAAAACAGGGCGTTACACTGGTTGTTGAGGCTGACCCATCGGTGAGTGTTTGCGATGCAGAGGAAATGAAGGTTTTGTTTGATGCTATTGATTTTGACAATGTGAAGGTGCTTTGGGACGGGGGTAACCAGATATATAATGAGAATTATAAAATTCCTTATCCGGACGGCTATGAGATGATAAAGGATAAGATTGCTCATATTCATCTTAAGGATGCCGTGCGCAAAGAGGACGGCAATACGGTTGGAGTTGTTATCGGTGAAGGTATGCTGGACGTAAAAGGAATTTTGAAAGCTCTGTTAAAAACAGGGTACGAGGGCTTTGTTGTTCAGGAGCCGCATTTCAGAATCAAATCAAGCTTGTCTGAGGACAAGTTGAAGTTGCCCGGCGGAGCAGAATTTTCCGAAGGCGGATATGAAGCATCAAAGCTGTGTATGAAGCAGTTTGAGCAATTGATAAAGCAACTTTGATTTCCAAGAAAAACACTTTGACAAATGAGGAAATAGAAAAAAACCCGTCTTTAGTTGATATACTTCTTCAATTAAAAATTTTTTCAAAGCATTTGACATATTTCCTGCATCTGAGCATAATAATATTAGAGACGGGCAACAAGAGTGTCTGTTAAGGCGTTGAAGCGAGGGGCTGTGTCAGCGTGCAGTGCTTCGTGGAGCTTCGGGCGGGTTATATGTGTAAACCGCAAGCTGACTTTATGCACTAATATGGTGCAGACAGAAAACATTCAAAGCTCTGCTTTTAAGGCAGGGCTTTGTCCAAAACTTAAAAAACCATCCTGCGAAAGGATGGTTTTTTCTGCATTATATGTAAATTTACTTTTATAATTCATAAAACTCTTCTTTAAGCATATTATTAGGTTGACAAAACGGTGTGAATTGTTTAAAATGTATTATGTATGGTTATGTATCGGAGGTAATTTATGATAGAAACCGTAAAAAGCATCATCCACAGTTTTGCAGTTTCCCTTGTAGGTCTTGTAGGACTTTCAGAGGCGTTTGCAAATTATGTGTATGTGCTTATTATTTCAATGCTCCCTATTATTGAGCTGCGCGGCGCTATTCCGGTAGCTTTTGCGCTGGGACTTCCCGTTATTCCTTCTTTTTTAGTTTCAATAGTGGGAAATCTTCTGCCCATACCTTTTATACTGCTTCTTATTACACCCGTTTGTAAGTGGCTGAAAGAGACACGGCTTTTCGCGTGGTTTCCGGAATTTTTGGAGCGTAAGGTTGAAAAAAACCGCCAAAAGGTTACAAAATATGCAAAATTTGGGTTGTTTTTGTTTGTTGCCATTCCGCTTCCTGGAACGGGGGCATGGACGGGGGCGCTGATTGCAAGCTTTCTCGATTTTAAATTTAAGGATGCGCTTATTTCCATTATCGGCGGCGTAATTACAGCAGGTGTTATTATGGGCGTATTTTCTTACGGATTACTTGGGCTTATTTTCTGATATACTTAGGAGGACTTACTAATGAATACAAATAAGAAATTTTTCACTTCTGAATCGGTAACAGAGGGGCATCCCGATAAGGTTTGTGACCGTATTTCAGATGCAGTTCTTGACGATATTTTGGCACATGACCCCGAGGCGAGGGTTGCGTGCGAATGCTGTGCGGCAACAGGACTTGTAATGGTTTTTGGCGAAATAACCACCACGCACACCTGCGACATACGCGCAATTGTAAAAAACACTGTTAAGGATATTGGCTATACCGACCCTGAGATGGGATTTCACTACAATAATATAGCCGTTTTGAATACACTTAACGAGCAGTCTCCCGACATTGCTATGGGTGTTGATAAATCCCTTGAAACAAAGAGCGGCGAGGATGACGGCTTTGAAATCGGTGCAGGCGACCAGGGTATGATGTTCGGCTATGCAACAAATGAAACGGACGAATATCTTCCTGCGCCCATATACTACGCACAGAAAATGGCGAAAAAGCTTACAGAAGTTCGCAAGAACGGGAAGTTCGCCTATCTTCGCCCCGACGGAAAAACTCAGGTTACGGTTGAATATGATGGTGATAAGGTTAAAAGAATTGACACAGTTGTTCTTTCCACCCAGCACTCCCCCGAAGTTACGCAGGAGCAGATTCGTGAGGATATGATAGAGAACGTGATTAAGCCTGTGCTTGACAGTTCCCTTATTGATGCAGATACAAAGTATTTTATTAACCCGACAGGACGCTTTGTTATAGGCGGTCCACAGGGCGACAGTGGTCTTACGGGAAGAAAGATTATCGTTGATACATACGGTGGATACGCTCCGCACGGTGGCGGCGCTTTCTCAGGAAAAGACCCGACGAAGGTTGACCGCAGTGCCTGCTATATGGCGCGTTACATTGCAAAAAACATTGTTGCGGCATCACTTGCCGATAAGTGTCAGATTCAGCTTGCATACGCAATCGGCGTTGCACGCCCCGTTTCTGTAAGAATTGATACATTCTCCACAGGAAAGCTCAGTGATGATAAATTAAGCGAAATTGTAAATAAGGAATTTGACCTTCGTCCGTCAGCAATAATAAAGACGCTCGATTTGCGCAAACCTATTTATACACAGACCTCGGCGTACGGTCATTTCGGCAGAAACGAACTCGACCTCCCGTGGGAAAGACTTGATATGGTTAATACCCTCAAAAGCTATCTGTAACACATACATCCCCGATATTCATATGATATATCGGGGTGTTTGTTTATGTATGGCGCAATATTTGCACTTATAATAACCGCCGTGATGATAGCCCTTGTTATTTTCAAGGCACATATATGCGGCAGTCATTGTCTAATTTGCAAAAAATCGGAGCTTGCATCAATAATCGATACACTGCCCGATGATACTATTATTTGGATCGGTAGGAAGTTATATGAACACTCAGGAGCCGACAATTCTTGAAGGCGAAATTTACGAAATTATATATCAGAACGAGGATAACGGGTATACCGTATGCGACATAAATTATAACAACTCCCTTGTAACGGCATGCGGTCATATGCCCTTTATTGCCCCGGGGGAGCAGGTGCGCCTTTACGGGAAATGGGTAACGCACCCTGATTATGGCGAACAGTTTTCTGTATCTTCGCTTGAGCGTACCCTGCCCAAGAAAACGAGTGCAATTCTATCCTACCTTGCCTCGGGGATTATAAGCGGGGTCAGGGAATCTACTGCAAGGAAAATTGTGGACAAGTTCGGTGAGGAGTCACTCGAAATTATTGCACTAAGCCCTGAAAAGCTTGCGGTGATACGTGGTATATCGCCTGCACGTGCAAAAAAAATATCCGAGTCCTTTCTCATTCGTCAGGATGCGGCACAAACGGTAATTTTTCTGCAGGAATACGGTGTAACGCCAAATCTTGCACTGCGTGTACACAAGATTTTCGGGCAGAAGGCAATTGACCTTATAAAGGAAAATCCGTATATACTTTGCGACAGTGTAGAAAGAATAGGATTTAAAACGGCTGACCGAATTGCAGGGGAAATGAAGATTTCAAAAAATCATCCCGGCAGAATTGCCAGCGGTATAAAATACGCACTGTCAAATGCGGCGCTTTCGGGGCATACGTGCCTTAAATCGGCAGAGCTTGTTGCTTATTGCGCTGCTCTTTTAGGATGCGAAAACGAAGAAATTACCGCATCACTCTTTTCCCTCCGAGAAAGCGGAGAGCTTATTTTTGAGGAAGAGTTTGTGTATCTTCCCCTGTATTACAATATGGAAATTACGGTGGCACGCAGACTTTGTGACCTGATGTATATAAAAAAGTCGCTTACAGATAATCTTGATACAAATATAAAGCGGATTTGTGATACTCATTCAATAAGCCTTTCCCCTATGCAGGAAAAGGCAGTTATGATGGCGAATAATGGCGGCGTTCTTGTAATTACGGGTGGCCCCGGAACGGGAAAAACCACCATAATGAAAATTATAATGGAGCTTTTCCTCTCAAACGAATATAAAATTGCACTCTGCGCACCGACGGGCAAGGCGGCAAAAAGACTCAGCGAGTCATGCGGAATGGAGGCAAAAACACTCCACCGTCTTTTGGAGGTTGAGGTAAGCGATGCCGAAAACCAGCGTTTTGCAAGAAATGAATATAACCCCATTGATGCTGACGTTGTAATTGTAGATGAAATGAGTATGGTGGATATTGTCCTTTTCGGCTCGCTCTTAAAGGCACTTAAAAGAGGCAGTACACTTATTATGGCAGGTGATGCTGACCAGCTTCCGTCAGTAGGTGCAGGAAATGTACTTCTTGATATGCTCCAGAGCGGTGTTATACCTTCCGTAAAGCTTGACGAGGTTTTCCGTCAGGCGGGAGAAAGCCGCATTGTAACAAACGCACACAGAATTAACAGAGGCGAAATGCCTCTTGAAAATGACAGTAGGACAGACTTTTTCTTTATGGGGCGCACTCCTGAAGCGGCGCTTGAAACAATTTGCGAGCTTTGCTCAGGCAGACTTGGCAAGGCATACGGCTTTGATGCGATAAATGATATACAGGTGCTCTCCCCGTCAAGAAAGGGCATTGTCGGTACAATAAACCTTAACCGCGTGCTGCAAAACCGCCTTAATCCCCACTCTTCCGATAAAAAGGAAAAAGCCTTCGGTGAAAGGGTTTTCCGCGTTGGGGACAAGGTTATACAGACGCGAAATAATTATGATATGATATGGTCGACACCTGACGGCAAGGAAGACGGCTTTGGAATTTACAACGGAGATATAGGCACAATCCTTGATATTTCAAACAAGAATAAAACCCTCTCTATCCTTTTTGATGATAACAAAATTGTTGAATACGACTTTTCCTCTGTTGAGGATCTGGAAATTGCATATGCGCTTACCGTGCACAAAAGTCAGGGCAGTGAGTGGAGCGCCGTTATCGTTCCCGTATGCTCCTTTCCGCCAATGCTTATGACGAGAAATCTCCTATACACTGCAGTTACAAGGGCGAGGCTCCTCGTAATTCTTGTCGGAAGTCAGGAGAGTATACGCACAATGATAGATAATAACAAGGTACAACTAAGGTTTACGGGACTAAAGAAACGGTTGAAGGAGTTGTTTGGCAATGATGGACAAGCTTCTTGATATTATTTTCCCACCAAAGTGTCCGTTCTGTCAAAAGATACTTGATAGCTCTGTTCCGGTATGCAGAGATTGCTTTTCATCCTTGCCGTTCATAGATGAAAATGCTTGCAGTATTTGCGGTAGACCGACGGGCGAATTTTCGCATAGTATATGCACATCCTGTCGCAGCAACAAAACAAGCTTTACGCACTCCTTTGCACCGCTTATCTATAAAGAAAATGCACGTAATACACTGCTAGCACTTAAAAGCTCCTATCACCCATACTATGCAAAGGCGTTTGCATATCTTATTGCGGATAAAATTTTATCCTCACCCTACTATACTTCCTTTGACTATATAACCTATGTTCCGCAAAGCAGGGCGTCAAGATTTACGCGCGGATATAATCAGGCAGAGCTTATTGCAAAGGAGCTTTCAAAGCTTTTAAACGTGCCGTGTATTGCTACACTCTACAGAACAAACGACGGTAAAAAGCAGGCAACCTTAAGCGCCAAAGAGCGCAGAGAAAATGTAAAGAAGTGCTATTTTCCGCTTGACAAAAAATTTTCGGGAACAGTTCTTCTGACAGATGATATTTACACAACTGGCTCTACTGCAAACCACTGTTCGAGCCTTCTTCGCAAAATGGGGTTTGACAGGGTATATCTTGCAATTGCCGCCATAAGAACGGATGATTAATGACACTACACAAAAGGAAAGGAGACAGATTATGGAGCAGAAAATACGCACATTTGCTAAGTCTATAGGAATTGAAAAATGTGGCTTTACCCATTATAATAAGAAAAGCGCTATAGTCTGCCTTTTTCCGTATTTTCAGGGGTACTCTGCGGGAAATCTATCCCTTTATGCAAGGAGTATTGACTATCATTTAATTATTAAAGAGAAGCTGGGGCAGCTTACGCAGTTTATTCACACGCTTGCGCCTGATATTTCCTGCGATGCTTTTGCCGATATAGGTCCCGAGATTGAAAGGCAGCTTGCGTATAACGCAGGACTTGGTTTCTTCGGCAAAAACGGTATGCTTATAAATGATGATTTCGGGAGCTACTTTTTTATCGGTTATATTCTGTGTGATTTGCCGCTAAAGGCTGATTTGCCCCTTGAAAAAAGCTGCTTTGGCTGCAACCAATGTATTGATGCGTGTCCGGGTGGCGCTCTCGGAGGCGAGTTTGATATATCAAAATGCGCCTCGCATATAAGCCAGAAAAAGGGCGACCTCACAGAAAGTGAAATTGATATACTGAAAAAATCAGGACTAATATTCGGCTGTGACACGTGTCAGCGCGTCTGTCCGCACAATAATATTACGCCAAAGCCTCTGTGCGAATTTACCGAAGGCTTAATACATTCACTTAGTTTAGAGGATATTGAAAACCTTTCAAATAAAGAATTTATGCGAAAATACAAAAACCGCGCCTTTTCATGGCGCGGTAAGAACGTTCTTTTACGAAATATAATGCTGATAAAATAAGGCGCTGTAAGCCAAAATGACACACATTGGGAACTGTCCCCAATGTGTGTCATTTTTATGCCGCCCGTATTGTTTCATTTACACAATAAATTCTCACTTTTAGTTAAAGTGTCATAAGATATTTTTCCGTCTAAAGCATAGTCAAACACCTTTTTCCTTGAAGCAGTACGGAAAAAGTCGTTGTCAACGAGCTTATGAAGTCCGGTTAAATGAACAAATTCTGTTTCAGAAAAATTGAGTATAATTTTTGACATTTGACCTTTTCTGCCAATAATGATTTCATACTGTGTATCAATTAGCTTTTGAAAAGCTAAAGCACACCTTTGTAGTTTATCTACCATTGTAAAAACCCTTTCACATAAGTAAAAGCCGTTCCACCAAGAAAGCAGAACGACTTTTAGTGCATTTTCTTTCGGCATTAAGCCTACACCGATTTGAGGTTACACTACACAAACCCCTCCCGAAAGCTCCGTATGCCAACGCATATCGGCACGCCGACATACATCCACGCTTTAACAGACACACCTGTTGCCTGTTGCTAATATTATTATACTCAAAACTTGAAAATATGTCAATAGATTTAAAGAAATTGTTAAAGTTTATTGTTTATCAGTTCTGCATTTCTTCAAATCTTGTACGCAGTGTGACGTAGTCACGACCGTATTTTCCGTCTGCAATTATGTACTCGACTTTATCATCAAAGCTTACAGAGGATTGTTGCATAATCGGTATATCAAGGCAGTTTACGAGAATTGCTGCGGCATCTCCCCGATTAATTTTATCAGTTGTTATAAATTTCAATCCGTTAAAAACGCCCAACTGATTTGCGTGAGAAAGGTATCCTACGGGATATCCGCCTCTGCTTTCAGCAATATCCTTATAACCCAAAAGAGTTACGACCATTTTAACAAATTCCTGTACTGTCACTTTTTCATCAGGTGAAAAGGTTTCTTCCCCTGTTCCTTCTACAAGACCTGCTGCATATGCCATGGAAACCTCTTTTTCCGCCCAGTGCCCGTGCATATCCTTAAAAGCGTTACTACCGTTAAATTCCAAATTATCCAATCTCACAAGCAGTGCTGTTGCCTCAGCACGTGTAATTATATCATCAAGGTGCATATTTCCATCAGGATAGCCTTTCATAATGCCCATTTCTACAAGTTCCTCCGCAGGAGTTTTCTGTGCGTCAGATTCCATCTGATTGTCACTTTGCGCAGCAAACGCTCCACTGCAACAAACAAAGCACAAGATGGTTGCTAAACATACTGCCAAAAATTTTTTCATTCTAAATCATCCTTTCGTTTGTATGGTGCGCATTTTTTGCGAAGCTTTTGTATTATTCCTCCTCCCTGACTTATAACATAAAAAAATGCGCCAACCGAAGCTGGCGCATAAAAACGCAAACCCCGATTGTCGCCAAACAAACTTTATATAGCGCGAGATACACACACTTATAAATGGGATTTGCATTTTTAGCAAAATCATAAAATAAGTGTATGCAGGAAAAAGCATATTATTCTAAAAGAAAAATATACCTCGTCACTATATATTAAGTTTGTTTGGCATTTTTATTATATCATCCGAGGAATGTATTTACAACCTTTTTTTACAAAAGGAAAACAGACTTTAAAATTAAAGTCCGTTTTGTATATTCTGCAATGCTTCTAACGCAAGTGATGATATATATTCATATCTTTCTTTTTTGTTTTTGATTTTTACTCTGTTCCACTCGATAATGCCGAAGTTGGCATTCATCGGCTGGAACTTTTTATTTTCTCTGTCTGTTATATATTTAATGAGTGCGCCCGTGCACGTTGACGGCGGGAATACGACGCTTTCCTTACCGAGAATTTTCCGTGCGGCATTTATTCCTGCAACCATACCTGATGATGCCGACTCCACATAGCCTTCTACACCCGTTATCTGTCCTGCAAAAAAGACTTTAGGGTACTTTAAGAGGCTGTAGTCGTTTTCAAGGACAAGCGGAGAGTTAATATACGTATTACGGTGCATTACACCGTAGCGCACAAATTCAGCATTACTCAGTCCGGGGATCATTGAGAAAACCCTCTTTTGCTCCCCGAATTTAAGGTTTGTCTGAAAGCCTACAAGGTTATACAGAGTTCCTTCGGTATTATCCCTGCGCAGCTGCAGCACTGCATACGGCTCTCTGCCCGTTTTCGGATTAGGAAGCCCCTTTGGTTTAAGTGGGCCGAAGCATAGCGTTTCCTTTCCCCTTTGTGCCATAATTTCAACGGGCATACATCCCTCAAAAACCTTAACATCCTCCACATTTTCGTGAAGGGGCGCACGCTCGGCACTTATAAGCGCATCATAAAAAGCCTCATACTCGTCCTTTTCCATAGGACAGTTTATATAGTCAGGCGTTCCCTTACCGTAGCGTGCCGCAAGATATGTTATACTTTCATCAATACTCTCACGCGTGACAACGGGTGCCGCCGCATCAAAGAAAAAGAGTGATTTTTCCCCCGTAAGCTTTAATATAGGCTCCGTAAGGGAGCTGTGAGTAAGAGGTCCCGTTGCAACAATTGTATATTCATCTGTATTTATATCACTTACAGCTTCATTTATAAGCTCTATATTGGGATGCTCCTTTATATGCTTTGTCACAAGGGCAGAAAACTTGTCACGGTCTACCGCCAATGCACCGCCCGCAGGAACACTTGTCTTATCTGCACACGCTATAACAAGGCTGTCCATTCTGCGCATTTCTTCCTTTAAAAGTCCGCAGGCATTGTCAAGCCCGTTTCCCTTCAAGGAGTTGGAGCAGACAAGCTCACACAAATCTTCATTTGTATGTGCAGGCGAAAAAACAGATGGCTTCATCTCATAAAGTTTAACCTTTATACCTCTGTTTGCAGCCTGCCAGGCAGCCTCACACCCTGCAAGTCCGCCGCCGATTATTTTAAGCTTCATAACTTTTCCTCATTTTCTTCATTCTTCGAAACAATCAGAGCTGTAAAAAACCGAATTTTTTACAGCTCCGCTACTTGTTAAATTAATATAGATTTTCGTCTTTGCGAAAATCAACCTTCACTCCGCACTCCGAACTTCGCATTTCGAATTTTATTATTTTTGTTTGTTTGTTTCACAATCAGGATTAGAGCAAACTGTTATGCTCTTTCTCTTGATATACTTTCTTGTCATTATACCGCCGCAAGAGGGGCAGGGTGTCTTGGTAGGCTCATCCCAGAGAAGGAAGTCACATTTGGGCGCATTCTCGCAGGAGAAATATTTCTTACCCTTCTGGCTTCTGCGCGCAACAATTCGCCCGCCGCATTTAGGACATTTTACACCCGTATCCTGCAAAATAGGCTTTGCATTACGACACTCCGGAAAACCGGGGCAAGCAAGGAATTTCCCGTATTTTCCAAGCTTTATAACCATATTCCTGCCGCATTTTTCGCAAATTTCATCGCTTTCCTCGGGCTTTATTTCTATCTTTTCGATGGACTTTTCAGCTTTTTCAAGAACGGTCTTAAACGGCTTATAAAATTCGTCGATAACGTCTATCCACTTTTCACTGCCTTCTTCAATATCGTCAAGCTGTTTTTCCATATTTGCGGTAAAATCCACGTCGACAATATCAGAAAAGTTTTCAGCCATAATATCGGTTACAATCTCGCCAAGCTCTGTCGGCTTTAACATACGTTTTTCACGCACGACATAATCTCTGCCCAAAATTGTGCTTATTGTGGGGGCATAGGTACTGGGTCTTCCAATACCATTTTCCTCCATTGTTTTTATGAGAGAGGCTTCTGTATATCTTGCAGGCGGCTCTGTAAAATGCTGTTCCTGCTCAATTTCCTCTGCCTGAAGGTGCATACCCTCCTCAATCTTTATAAGGCGCTTTGCATCCTTCTCCTCGTCCTCCTCACTGCCGTCAATATATACGGCACGGTATCCGGGAAATTTAAGTGCCTTACTGCTTGCACGGAAGGTTGCGCCAGATGCATCAAATTCTGCATTTAATGTATCATAGATGGCATTTGACATCTGACTTGCAACAAATCTTTCCCAGATAAGCTTATAAAGCTTGTAAAGGTCGGCACTTACCGCATCCTTAATGCTTTCGGGAAGAATAGTAACGTCTGTAGGTCTTATTGCCTCGTGCGCATCCTGCGCATTCTTTCCCGTTTTATATATTCTTGGCGACTTGGGAGTATACTGTGCACCGTACTTTTGTGCAATAAGGCTTCGCGCAGCATCCTGCGCCTGGGGCGTAATTCTGAGTGAGTCCGTTCTCATATATGTGATAAGACCCAAAGTTCCCTTTGAGGGAAGCGCAACACCTTCATAAAGCTGCTGTGCAGCTGACATAGTCCTTCTTGATGTAAAGCCAAGCTTTCTGCTTGCCTCCTGCTGGAGGGTACTTGTAGTAAAGGGCGGTGAGGGCTGCTGCATTTTCTCACTGTAATTAGCCTTTGTTACAACAAAATCACCCTGCGATGCCATTTGCTGTATCTTCTGCGCTTCCTCGAAGCTTTTAAGCTCCTTCTTCTTTCCGTTAACACCGTAAAAACGAGAGACAAGCGCCTTTCTCTCCCCTGCCACCTTGAGATTTGCGCTGAGAGTCCAGTATTCCTTCGGCTCAAACGCATTTATCTCACGCTCACGGTCTACCACAAGCTTTGTGGCAACAGATTGCACTCTGCCGGCGCTAAGGCCCTTTTTAACCTTTTTCCAGAGGATAGGGCTTATTTTATATCCCACTATTCTGTCAAGCGCTCTGCGGGCCTGCTGAGCATCTACAAGGTTACTATCAATCGGTCGCGCCTCTTTGAGTGATGCCGTTACCGCCGACTTTGTAACCTCGTTAAATGCAATTCTGCATTTTTTGGTTGTATCTATATCAAGTATCTGCGCAAGATGCCAGCTGATTGCCTCCCCCTCACGGTCAGGGTCAGTTGCAAGGTAAACTTTATCTGCTGCCTTTGCCGCTTTTTTAAGCTTAGAAAGCAGGTCTCCCTTGCCCCTTATAGTAATATACTTAGGCTCGTAATTGTTTTCAATATCTATTCCGAGCTGGCTTTTTGGCAAGTCGCGCATATGTCCCATAGACGCGATTACCGTATAGTTTTTGCCCAGATATTTGTTAATGGTTTTCGCCTTTGCCGGTGACTCAACTATTACAAGATAATTTGCCATTAACATTCTCCTCCGATTGTCAGTTTATATTTTTTATCGCTGCCCCTTCTTATAACGCCTTTAATTTCGAGCATTCCCAAAAGAGCCGTAAGCCGTGAAGCATCAAAGCTGATATGACCCTCTATTTCGGGCAGCGCCGTATATCCGTCACTTATTATATTTACAATTTCTGTTTCATATTCCGAAAGAACTACATTCGTTTTCATCTTTTTGGTCGGTTTTTCGTATGGCGCAATTTCTATTTTGGGTGCTTTCTCTCTTTCCCTGACAAAGAAATCAGGCTTCTTTGCAATAAGCTCATCTATAATATCCATTGCACCAAGAAGCGGAAACGCGCCGTCACGTATAAGCTCGTTCACGCCTATACTTAAACCGTCATCTATATTTCCCGGAACTGCAAAAACAGTTTTATTCATATTTATCGCCTGATTGGCAGTTATGAGCGAGCCGCTCCGTTTCCCTGCACGCACAACCACAACAGCCGTTGAAAGTGCCGCGATCAATCTGTTCCTGTGCGGAAAGTTTGTGCCGGCAGGAGGCGCGCCGACGGGATGTTCACTTATCAACGCACCGCCACTTTTTTCAATTCTTTCAAAAAGCTCCTTATTGACAGGCGGATAATCAACATCAACGCCGTTTCCAAGCACTGCAATAGTTGGCACACCTGCCATAATTGCACCACGGTGGGATGCAGCATCTGCACCCTCCGCACCGCCTGAAACTATGCCTGCGCCGGTCTGCCCTATTTCGCGCGCAATCTGCATTGCCATCCTAAGTCCGTAGTCGTCACACTTACGACACCCTACCATACCGGCATAAACGCCATGACTGAGTGCGTGGACATTACCCCTCACATAAAGAACGGGCGGCGGCATTGATATATCACGGAAAGCCTGAGGATAAATATCATCAATATAAGTAACTATATGATAACCCTTATCAAGAGCTTTTTCAAAATTGGCGAGTGCCCTCATATATTTTTTATCCCTCGTATCAATAAGGGATTCATCAAATAAATCCTCCCTCTGTGAAAGCTCCGTAAGCTTTCTGCGGGTAGGAGTAACATATGAAGATTTTATCGCCCATATAAGACGCTTATCCATCAGCTCAAACCTTTCCTAAAAATGAAGTTAAACTCCTGTCACACTATACACTAAAATTTGCACTTTGTAAAGAGTAAATTTAATTTTTTATATTCTGTCGGTAATGCTCATACATCATTACAGTGCCTGCAACCGCTGCATTAAGGCTTTCTGCATCGCTTTGCATCGGTATTTTCAAAACCTTGTCACACATAGAAAGGGTTTCCTTCGTAACGCCATTTCCCTCGTTACCGATTATGATAAGATGCTTCCCCTTTAAATCGGCAGTATAAAGATCAACGCTGCCCGGACAAAGCGCACCTGCGACGATAGCGTACCCGTGTGAGGAAAAAACCTCCACCGCCTCTTTCGCACTTACGCCCTGCACAACGGGCACTGAAAATATGCCCGACATTGTAGCACGTACAATCTTTGGATTATACAAATCACAGCACCCCTTGGTAAGGATTACGCCGCCGCAAAATGCCGCGTGTGCGCTGCGTATCAGTGTGCCTATATTTCCGGGATCCTGAAGCCCCTCACACATTATTACAAGGTCTTTATTGCGCGATATAACATCCTGCAGAGAGCTTTCCTTCATACGGCATATGCCTATAATTCCCTGCGGCGTTACTGTTTCTGAGATTTCCCCAAAAAGCTTAGGCGCAAAGGTGTAAACGGGACAATCAGCCTTGAAATCTGTTTTCGCATTTTCCTGTGTAATTATGCAGTAAACGTCTGCCCCCTTATCGTAAGCATCGCGCACGCTGCGCGCCCCCTCAATAAGAAAGAGCTTTTCCTCATTCCTTGCGCGGTTGCCCTTAAGACGGGTTGCAAGCTTAAATATTTTATTGTCGCGGCTTGTAATAACCATAGTAATCACCACTAAACCCATACTCTGTTTACTTAAAAACCGCCCCCGCGTATACGCGGAAACGGTTTTATAAATTAAAGATTGCTTTTTGCAGTTTCAACAAGCTGTGTGAATGCTGCAGGATCGTTTATAGCGATTTCTGAAAGCATCTTTCTGTTGATCTCGATGTTTGCCTTCTTCAGACCGTTCATAAAACGTGAATAGTTGATATCATTCATCTTACAAGCGGCACTGATTCTTGTAATCCAGAGAGAACGGAAATCTCTCTTCTTGAGCTTTCTTCCAACATATGCGTAAGAAAGTGATTTCATAACTGCCTGATTGGCAATTCTGTAAAGCTTGGACTTGCCACCTCTGTAGCCTTTTGCAAGCTTCAATATTTTTTTATGTCTTTTTCTGGTGCTGAGTGCACCCTTAACTCGAGCCATTTTTTAGTCCTCCTAATTCTTATTTATAAGGTATAAGCTTCTTTATAACTTTTGCGTTTGTAACGTCTGCAAGGGCGCCCTTTCTCAGTCTTCTCTTTCTCTTAGTGTCCTTCTTTGTGAGAATGTGGCTCTTGAAAGCCTTCGCTCTTTTTACCTTCCCCGACTTTGTAAGACTGAAACGCTTCGCAGCGGCTCTGTGTGTCTTTATTTTAGGCATAATATCTCTCCTCTCAATGTGTATATATCTAAACCTCCGCAAGGAAGCCTGATAATCAGTTTTTGGGCGAAATTGTAATCGCCATATTCTTTCCCTCAAGCTTTGCTTTTTTGTCAACGATACCGAATTCCTCCGTACCCTTTACAAAACGGTCAAGAATTTCCTCACCAATTGAAGCGTGGTGGATTTCACGGCCGCGGAAACGAACACTAACCTTAACCTTATCCCCGTTTTTGAGGAATTTGCAGGCATTTTTAAGCTTCGTTTCAAAATCGTGGTTGTCAATTGAGGGTGAAAGGCGCACCTCTTTAAGGTTAACAACCTTTTGATTCTTGCGATTTTCCTTCTCCTTCTTAGCAAGCTCAAAACGATATTTACCGTAATCCATAATCTTACATACGGGGGGATTTGCATTAGGTGAAATCTTT
>JAZODM010000060.1:0-40654 GCA_045596985.1 Clostridia bacterium | reverse complement strand
TTTATTTGGAGTTTGACGACCACATGAGACGAGTCATTGTGAGGGAATTCTTCAAAAGAATAATTGTACACTATCTAAAGAAATAATAACTCAATATAGTGTATTGCACTGATTGTAATTCAAAATAAAGTATGTTATAATGTAAAGAAGCAATGTTTATAAGTACATTAGCTATGCAAATTGCTTTGAGTTTAATATAAGATAACGAGGTGATTTTGAATGTTGGTTCCAGAAAATCAGGTGAAACAATTACTTTCTTTGACAACGCAAACCGTGAGAGAGATAGCTATTGAGGCACATAAATATATTGGAACACATGAGAAAATTAGGGGGTATTGTAAATATCCAGTTTTACATCATTTCTTTCCTAAAGATCAGCCTGAATTTAAAGAAATGTATGAAAGAATACCTTTATTGATTTATGATATACCGCAATATGAATTAAAGGATTTCCCTGAAGATAGGATTCAATATGGAGCAATTTTTGATGGATATAATTCAGATACAATAAAAATTCTTGATTTTGAAAAATTTAAAGAATTATATCAATACATTATCGATAATAACGAATTGAGAAAAGCATTTTTTAAAGATGAAAGCAAACCATCAGAATATCAAATCAAAACAATGATTAAAGAAATCGTTGAACGATATATGTATAGTATAAATGCGGATGCAAGCGTTCCTGAAGATATTGAAGCAAAAATAAGGCCATTCATCGCTGAAAAACTGAAAAGGTATGTATATGAATCATTGAAAATAGATATTTATGTGCCGATCAATTTAGTAACATTTGAAAATGATAAAATAGTCCTGAATGAAAATATTGAAATAGTTAGAATGCCTGAATCTGTTCAAAAGTCAAGAAAGAAAGCTTGTGTATATGAATCTGCAAAGGAAGAAGATGTAGCTGCTTCTGCTACACATATGATAGTGTTGCGCAATTATTGTATTAAAAACAAGGAATTCACATACATAAATGATCGTACTCGAAGATATACTGCATACCCATTGGATATAATAGATAATATAATGGTCGCAATTCGTATTGTAACTGGATATTCGGTTGGATATGAACAAGTACTGACAGCTCCTGTAGATTGGGTTGATGGAATTTGTACAGATTTGATACCATTGTATGGTGCCAAAGTGCATTTTGTAAATCCAAAAGAACTTGAAAAAAATTGGATGGATTTATCGATTGGATATATCGATAAAAAACAGGGTGAGGAGATAAAAAATTTATTTGTTCAAATATCTGATTTTATGAATGGTGATAATTCTAATGTTTTGTTTGCGCTTAAAAGACTTAATAGATGTATGTTAAGAAATGAAGTGGATGATATGGCAATTGATGCATCAATTGGTCTTGAAGCACTTTTGGCTGGCGGAAGCAAGGGAGAAATCACATATAAAATTTCAAATAGAATCCCAATTGTATTCAAGTCTGAAAAAAGTGAAATATATGAATCGGAAAATTGTCGAGAAATTATGTGTAAAATCTATAATTACAGATCTAAGGTAGTACATGGAGAAAGAATGAAAGAAAAGGACATGTTCTATCAAGTAAATGGTAAAAAGATGCCTATTGAAAAAATTGCAGTAGATTTTTTAAGGCATACATTACTGTTTATATTACATAATCCAGAATATGTTAATGCTAAGAAATTTGATGAAAGCATTGATGCATTAATATTTGACAACAATAATTAATAATGATGGAATTTTATATTGATTTTTCTGCATGTAGGAATTGCTTTTTTTTCAATTTGTGATATGATAAATAAGTAGTATTAAAATTGGAGGTCTTTCTATGCTATTGGAAGAAATAAAAAATGGCGAAAATAAGGAAATTGAATATAAGAGAGGACTTCCGGAACATAGCGAAAAGTATATGAAGTCTGTAGTTGCTTTTGCTAACTCTTATGGCGGAAAGTTAATTGTTGGAGTTGACAATGATACAAGGGAAATTGTAGGTGTAGATGAAGAAAAAGCATTTCAAATTATGGATTCAATCGCAAATGCAATTTCTGATTCCTGCGAACCTGCCATAATCCCTGACATAACTTTACAGACAGTAGAGAATAAAAAGCTCATTGTAATTGAGATAGCTGCATCAACACAAAGACCGTATTATATTAAATCACTTGGTAAAGAAAAAGGCGTTTACATCCGTGTTGCCGGAACAACAAGACCTGCTGATGATACAAGGTTAAAAGAATTGATGTTTGAAGGAGCAAACAAAAGTTTTGATCAGGCAATTTGTCTCGGCTTTGATATTACTGAGAAAGATATAAATGATTTGTGTGATAGCCTATATGAAACAGCAGTTAATAATTGCTACTCCGAAGAAGCAAAGCATGATATTAAAAAGCCGACAAAGAACAATCTCCTTTCTTGGGGAATTGTTGCGGAAAAGGATGGAAAGACTTATCCTACAAACAGCTTTGCATTGTTAACTGGAAATGAAGTTATTCCTACTAAAATTCAATGTGGCGTTTTTAAGGGGGATAACAGAGCAATATTTGTGGATCGCAGAGAATTTACAGGACCAATACAGAATCAGATAGAAGAAGCATATAGATATGTATTATCAAAAATCAATCTTGGTGCTGAAATAGAAGGCTTATATAGACAAGACATGTATGAAATGCCGATAGGTAGCATTCGTGAAATCATCGCAAATGCTATTACACATCGCAGTTACCTCGAACCGGGTAATGTGCAGGTTGCCTTATATGACAATAGATTAGAAGTTACTTCGCCGGGTATGCTCTTGAATGGAGTTACAATAGACAAGATTCGGGAAGGGTACTCGAAAGTCCGTAACAGAGCAATCGCCAATGCCTTTTCATATATGAGAATAATTGAAGAATGGGGAAGTGGAATTCCTCGTATGTTTGACGAGTTCTCAAGATATGGTTTAACAGAACCGGAGCTTGTTGATATGGATGGAGATTTTAGAGTGAATTTTTATAGAAAAGGTAAATTGAATAAAAATGTCACCGATAATGTCACCGATAATGTCACCGATAAGTTGTCAAAGACTATAAGGTTGTCTGGCTCAAGCAAAAAAGCAGTTCGATTGCTTGCCATAATTGAAATGATGAAAAAAGACGAAGATATTTCTGCAACAGAAATATCAGAATGCTTAGAAGTAACTGCACGAACAATTAAACGTGATATAGATTTTCTGAAAGAAATGAAAGTAGTTAAACGAGAGGGAACAAATAAATCTGGTAGGTGGATTGTAGAAGAGTGATAAATGTCACCGATAAAAATGGCACAGGTTATGACACCGATAATGTCACCAATGTGAACTTAGCAAATGCTCTTAAATGTCTGGTTTCAGTTAAAGGGTTGGAACCCCATTCCAAATTCGAACCATGCACTTACCCACTATACAGGAGTCATTGAATTACAAGTAGTTGAAATCAATTTAAGAGAGTGTATTAGATGAGAATGTCGTAAAAATGGTCGGGGGTTCGGATTGCGACTAAAAAAAGTCAAAACAAAAAACGCTGTTTTTGACTATGTCCGCAAACCCTATTAAAATCGGGCTTTTTTGAGCCTGCATCTAAACCATCCGGCTTTGCCAAAACAAAAATCCTGTCGAAAGATAGGATTTTTTTGTTTTGTATTATTCATTTTTCATTATTCAATATTCATCATTCATTAAATGCGACAGGATTTTTTAATGAATAATGAATGATGAAGTCGCTTCGCTGATGAATAATTAATAATTGTGGAAATTTTGCTTACGCAAAACATTGAATTGTAAGATACTTTAATATAAAATGTCACCGATAATGACACCGATTTTGGCACCAATGCAAAAATACGTCTGCATCTATTTCGTACTTAAAAGCCAAGCAAAAAAGACACCCCTGTGGTGTCTTTTTTTGCTTGGTGATTATATAGGATTTAAACTACGTACTTTTATAAAATCAGGTGCTTTGCCGGCTGAGCGTGCGAAGTCGGTAGTCTGCAAGACCTTCGCTGCCTGTGGCAGATAAAGAAGGTTTTGCAGAAACGCAGTAGCCACAGTTTGCAGATGGCGATTTACTCGCCACGCACAAACTGTGATGCTACAAGGTGTCGAATGCACAAAGATGCGGTTTAAACAAAAGTAAAGGAGTCTGCACAATCTCTCTGGTATCGGGCCCAACAAGGTTTTTTAGCTAAATTTGCCTGTCGACGAGCTAAATTGAGCAAGCTCAGCTAAATTGCCTACGGCAGCTAAATGTGCTTCGCGCGCTAAAAGCGAATTTAATTTAGCTACTCCGAAGGAGTTATTTAGATATTGCGAAAATGATTTCGCTTTGTAACTTGGTGTAAAATTTAGCTAAAACAACTGTATATAAACCGTTCGGCTCCACCACAACCAAAAACAGTATACCTTTTGTTGGTACACTGTTTTTTTTTATTGAGTTTAGGCAACAAACCAATCAATAGCTCTTAAAAAACACACTAATTCCCTTCAAAAAGCTTTTCCATAGTAACACCAAGAATTTTTGCTATAACAAAAATCTCTTTATCTGTTGCGCTTCTTACTTGTCCTTCAAGTTTGGAATAACTTGTTGGGTTCATATCACAGCCCATTATTTGAATTTGAGCAATAAAATCTTTCTGCTTTATTCCTCTTTCTTTGCGTAAATGTTCAATATTTTTTCCAACTAAGTTTTTATTTCCGTATAGATGCTTTCTGATTTTCATGGTTGTATAATTCCTTTTACATAATTCTGTATCGGAATTATAATTAAATAAATTCTTATACAGAATTAAACGTATATTTTGTCAAGGAGAAAAATATGAACATAAAACTGAAATTGTTAAAAAGGAACCCCTATTACCAATTGAAATATTTGCCAAAGTGTGATAGAATGAGTTTAATTACAGTATATGAAAGATATGAAATTATTTCAGGTGATATGATGGCTACAATACTTATAGTTGAAGATGATAGAAATATGCGGCTTTTAACCTCGGCACGGCTTAAAGATTATTACACGGTAAAATGTGCCTGCGACGGGGAGGAAGCACTTGGGATTATTCATAAGGGTGGTCTTGATTTAATAATTGCAGATATTATGATGCCCAATATGGATGGGTATGAGTTGCTTGAAACACTGCGTAGCGAGGGGTACAAAATGCCTTTCCTTTTCCTTACGGCAAAGGAGACGTATGATGATAAGCAGAAGGGCTTTTTACTGGGAACAGACGATTATATGACAAAGCCTTTTAGCAGTGATGAGCTTTTATGGAGGGTGAAGGCACTTCTTCGGCGTGCCAATATAAATCAGGACAAAAAAATAGTTATAGGCGATATTACGGTTGATTCTGAAAAGTATGCCGTTTATTCAAATACACAGTACATTGAATTTCCAAAAAAAGAATTTGATTTACTGTTCAAGCTGCTTTCATATCCTGAACAGATATTTTCAAAGGAGCAGCTTATGACAAATGTGTGGGGAATAACCTCCGAAAGCGGTGAGGAAACGATAAAAACGCATATCAGCAGGATAAGAAACAGACTTAAAAGCTTCCCCGAAATAACGATTACAACAATAAAGGGACTTGGCTATAAAGCTTCATTTTCTAAGGAAGATTAAAATGAAAAAAAGAGATATTTCAAAATACACAAATAAAATAATACCGCAGTTTCTTATAATGCTTACAGCGGTAGTAATTGTAGTAACGCTTGGTTACTTTTTTATGACGTGGCTTGTTAGCGATATCCTTGATGTTGAGGGTACATATATAAGTGCATCGTTTGAGGTTGTGGGTACAATCGTCTTTTTGATGCTCATTCTTATCCCAATGATTATTATATTTTATAGGTCGCGAAAAAAAGAAATAAGGATTTTGTCAGAGGGGATAGCACATCTTGCAGAGGGAGATTTTAATTACAAAATACCCATTAAAAAGAAGGATTCACTTGCGCGTGTGTACGAAAACTTTAACAAAATGTGCGAGGAATTAAGAAGTGTGCAGATGCTCAGAAATGATTTCATAAACAGTTATTCGCATGAGTTTAAGACGCCGATAGCATCAATTAACGGCTTTGCATCGCTTTTGCTGGAAAAAAACCTCTCGCCCCAGGAGCGGGAGCAATATCTTACTATTATTATTGAGGAAACAGACAGACTTTCAAGACTTGCTACAAATACAATTTTGCTTTCCAAGCTTTCTTCGCAACAGATTGTCAGTGATATTGAGCCGTATGATTTAAGTGAGCAAATCCGTCAATGCTCAATCATATTGTCAAAAAAATGGCTCGAAAAGGAAATTGATTTCGACTGTGAACTGCCACAGGTTACATTTGTAGGAAACAGGGAACTGATGCAGCATTTATGGCTTAACATTATTTCAAATGCCATAGAGCATACACCACAGGGCGGTGAGGTATCAATAACCCTTACAAAAGGGGAAGAATATGTCTGCGTCACCATTTCAGACAACGGCGAGGGAATGAGCGAGCAAACGCAAAAACACCTTTTTGACCCGTATTTTCAGGGGGATGCCTCACATTCAAGTCAGGGTCTCGGACTTGGACTTTCAATTGCAAAAAGAATTGTTGAACTATGCAGCGGTGAAATTTCTGTGGAAAGCAAGCTTGGCGAAGGCAGTAAATTCAGTGTCAGCCTTCCAATGAAAGCAAGGTAAACTGATTGTAAACAAAAATCCTGCTTTTATTTACGTATAAAATACAACGCCGAGATATACTAAACCTTGAAAGGTTTGGTGAACTCTCTATGAAATGGAATATCATTGCTGATTCAAGCTGTGATTTATTTGATTTGGAAGAGGCAAGTGCGGATATAGCATATCTGAATGTGCCGTTTATTATAAGTATTGAAACGCAGGAATATATTGATGATGAGTCTCTTGACACAGCGGAGCTTGTTGCCAAAATGAAAGAAAGCAAGAAAGCAAGCTCCACAGCCTGCCCGTCGCCCGATTCGTGGCTTGAAAAAATGGATAAGGACGCTTATAATATTTGTGTTACTATCTCAAAAAATCTTTCAGGCAGCTACAACAGTGCGCTTATTGCTGCGCAAATGTTTAACGAAGCAGGTGCGGCGGGAAAAGCTGCAATAGTAGACGGACGTGCAACCGGCCCTGCAGCGGTGCTTGCGGTAAGAAAGCTTACAGAGCTTATATCAGAAGGTTTTGAATTTGAAGAAGTAGTTTCCAAAACGGAAAAATATATAGAGGGGATGAATACTGTTTTCGCACTTTCCTCTTTTGATAACCTTATAAAGGCAGGCAGAATGGGAAAGCTGGCAGGTGTTCTTGCAGCAAGCCTTGATTTTCGTGGAGTAGGCGTGGAAGAGGACGGAAGAATTAAGTTTAAGGCAAAGGTACGCGGCAAGAAGAAAATGACCCAGACAATGATAGATGTAATGCGCGAAAATTCCTTTTCCGGCGGTGAAGTTGTTGTCAGTCATTGTCATAATGAGGTTTTGGCGCAAAAGCTTTGTGATGAAATAAAGAGTGAGTGGAAAGACACTCAGATAACTGTTATGCATACAAGGGGACTTAACAGTTATTATGCGGAGAAGGGCGGACTTATAGTATCTTATAGAGGATGACAATGTCATCCTCTCGCAAAAGAAGTTTTGCAAAGCAAAACATTCTCTTGCGAAGTAAGGGCTTACGCTCGCGCGGCACTCACCGTGCCAGCCCTTTATAGGAGTCAAAATCCGAGGTACACGCCCTCGGTTTTGACGATTTCTATGTTAAGGGAGTTCCCTTAATAATTTCTCTGAAAATGCAGTATGTAATAAACAAGAAGGCAGACATCGTATGCGATGTCTGCCTTACTATTTATCTGCTGAAAATTTTGAATTTCATTATGAGTGCAAGAACTATAGTTGTAATTATTATTTCGGGAATCATATATGTGCCGTTATAAATCAGGGAATAGGCAAGTACGCTCTGCCCCTCCTCTGCGTAAACACCCCATATAAGAATACCTGAAAAAATATGGCATATGTAGCGTAAAAAAGTTACGATAAAGCCTGAAATCGGGGCGGCAAAGCGGCTTTCTTTAAGCATATTATAAAATATTCCCGCAAGTCCCAGAATACCAAATGCAAACACATAGTCAAGTAATATTACCATAACAAAGCTTGAAAAGGTTTGTGTTGGCGGCGGGTAGAAACCAAACATCATCTGAATAAGCGAGTATGAAAGCGATGCGCAAAGTCCCCACTTTATTCCGAGTGTAATACTGCAGATAATAATTGGCACCATTGATGCGAGTGTCACAGAGCCGCCCTGCAGCCACGGTGCAGGGATAAGCTTACTCACCCACATAAGAACGGTTGAAAGCGCAATCATAAGTGCGCCTGTTGTGATTTTTTTCGTTGTTGTCATCATTTGTCTCCTTTCAATTGAATGTTTCGGATAATCCGTAAAGGAGTAAAAAAACGGGTTACAGAAAAAACTGTAACCCGAATGAAAAATACTCAATATTTCCCTACGTTGGCATTATCCAAATCAGGTTACGGGTTAAAACGAAAACACGTTTACTCTCAGCCTGCTTTAAGCAAGCACCCCTTATTTAAAATTTTTGTTTCGAAACAAGTGTATTATATCACGCAAAATACTGCTTGTCAATAGCGTTTCATTATGGTACAATAAAATACAGAAAAGAGGGACATACAATGCTTTCTAAAAATGATATAAAAAAGCAGCTTCAGGAGCTTAATATAGAAAAGGGCAAAATTGTTACCGTTCACACCTCGCTAAAGGCAATAGGGGAAATTGATGGCGGAGGAGAAACACTTCTTAGCGCATTAATTGAATGCTTTGCAAGGGACGGAGGACTTTTGTGTGTGCCCACACATACGTGGAACAGTGATGTGTATGATTTAAGAAAGGCGGAAAGCTGTATCGGTGTATTGCCTCGCCTTGCGGCGGCGCATCCCGATGCCCTTAGAACTCTGCACCCGACACATTCAATGGCAGTGTTTGGTGAAAGGGAGAGGGCAGAGGCTTTTGCATATGAGGAACGCTTTGCAGACAGTCCTGCAAATCCTAAAGGCTGTTACGGGAAAATATATGAAAATGACGGGTATGTTCTTTTAATCGGTGTAGGGCAGGAAAAGAATACATATTTGCACTGCGTTGAAGAAATGCTCGATGTTCCCAACCGCCTGACAGATTACAAGGTGGAAAAAACTATTATACATAAGGATGGAACTGAGGAAAAAAGGCATTTATATTGGTTTGACGAAAAGATACCTGACGTATCGGTTTACTTTCCTAAGTTTGAAAAACCGTTCAGGCATTTTGGCTGTATTACCGATGCACGTTTGGGAAATGCAACAGTGCAGGTATGTACTGCGCGGAAAATGAAAGAGGTTGTTGAGCTTATTTATAAAAATAATAACTTCGGTGAGCTTCTGGACAATAATCTCCCAATTGATGAAAAATTATATGTATAATAAAGGGGCTGTAAAACCTTAGTTTTTACAGCCCCGGTTATTTAAGAATTAATAAACCGTAAGAAATTATCCTGATATATAAGCTGCTGAGTTTTTGCCGGTATACCGAGCTTATCATAAAGCATATTATCAAAGTTTATCAATTTTTTTGCATATTCAAAATCGTAATTATCTGCAGACATATCTGTGCCGAACATAATATTATGCGTTGCATCGTAACCAGCGTTAAAAAGCTTATTAAAAAGGTCCTCACGATAAATTTCAGGAGTTCCGGGTGTAATGTCAAAAAACATTTCGGATGCGTCATCAGGGTAATGTCTGTGTGCAGCCATCATTCTGCCGTATATGGCAATACATTCATCATACCACGGCCAGGAGCAGTGTGCCAGTGCAAAACTTAAATTGGGGACATTTAATAAAATTTCCCAGTTTGCAGGTCTGTTATAGTTTGCGGCAACAGCCTTGCCAAGCCATAAAATTCCCGAATGGAAAAGTATTGGCTTTCCTGTTTTCGATATGCACTCAATTGCTTTCATAGAAATGTCGTCATATACATAGTAATCGTCGCAAATCATTTTAAAAGCGGCAATGCCACGATTTGCAGCATCGGCTATTTTTTCGCATATGTTTTCTTCTCTGGGATGTATCCACAAAACAGGGAAAAGACGGTCTTCATATCCCTTTACCCAGTCAAAAACATTTTTCATACGCTCTTCGTAATCCATTTTAATTTTTCCGTAGGATTCCCTGGGTCGTACAGAAATAACACTTCCCCCGTATATGCCCGCCTTTTCAAGATTTTCTATAAGAACAGAGGGGGCAGCGGCGCCGCCTTCTGCGTGTATATGCATATCATAAATTTTCATAGCTACATCTCCTTTGAGGTGAGTATAACATATACAATTTTTTTAGTCAATATATTTAACTGATGACTAAGTTTGTTTTTTGTGATTTTACAACATAGCTATTTACAATGAAAAACAATTTTGATAAAATGAGTGGGAAACGGAGCGTGAGAATAATGTCAGGAAATAACCTTGCTGCAAAAATAATAGAAAAATGGTATAAAAAAATAGGCTTTCCAAAGTGCTATGACAAGGAATTTTACGAAGCTCTTGAAGCGATAACCATAGATACATCAATTTGTGCGGAAGAATATAATTTAAAGGAAACAGACGGAAAGAAGAATTTTCTTTACTTTCTTTATTTCTGCGAAGATTTGGAGCGCAGATATAAAGAAAAAGGAATTGGCGAAGAGATACTTATGGATACCCTTTCAGATATGCCCCGCTGGCTTGATATCTGGTCGGATTTAAAGGGAGAGATGTATTTTAATCAGCTTGAGGAATGGTTTATATGGCATTTTAGAATGAAGCTGTTTAAAATCGGCAGATTACAGTTTACTATATCACAGGCAGGGCGTGATATACCGCAGAAAGGGTTAGTTAAGGGCGATAATGTTATAGATATTCACATTCCTGCTGCAGGTCCTCTTCTTAAAGAGGATTGTGAAAAATCGCTCGATATGGCAAGGGAGTTTTTCAGAAAATATTATCCTGAATTTGACTACAAATATTTTATGTGCTCTTCCTGGCTGCTCGATAAAACGCTCGGCGAAATACTTGATGAAAACAGTAATATTTTAAAATTTCAGGAGCTTTTTGACATAATTTCTATGGCTGAAAATGACAGCATAATAAAGTATGTGTTAAAGTGGAACGCAAAAAGGGAAGATGTAGAACACATTAGCCCCAAAAGCAGTTTTGCAAAAAAAGTAAAAGAGCTGATAGCGGACGGAAGAATTTTTTATTCGGGAACAGGACTGATTAATAAATAAAAAGGCGGTTTTGATATATGAAACAGAAAATATTTGACGCAATTGATAAAAGCAGAGAAGAAATTATTGCGTGCGGTGAGTATATATTAAATAATCCTGAGCTTGGTTATAAAGAATTTAAAACGAGCGCACGTGTTAAAGAAGAATTTGAAAAGCTCGGAATTCCTTTTGAGGCTGACCTTGCCATCACAGGCGTTAAGGGTGTGGTTGGTAAAAAGGATGCAAAGGTAAACATCTGCATTATAGGTGAGCTTGACGCAGTTAAATGCTATGACCATCCGTTTGCTGATGCGCAGACGGGTGCGGCACACGCCTGCGGACACAATGTGCAGATTGCGGCAATGCTCGGTGCGGCATACGGTATTGTAAAGAGCGGTGTGCTTGACGAGCTTGACGGAAAAATCACGTTTTTTGCCGTTCCTGCAGAGGAATTTGTTGAGCTTGATTATCGTGAAAGCCTTGTAAAAAGCGGGAAAATAACCTATATGGCAGGAAAGCAGGAGCTTATACATATCGGTGCATTTGACGATGTTGATATGGCAATGATGATACATTCACACGCCCTCACACCGTCACTTAAATTTTATATTGACGGCTCAAGTCTTGGTTTTGATACGAAGCAAATAACCTTCAGCGGAAAGGCTTCCCACGGAAGTGAGCCGTTTAACGGAATTAATGCACTTAATGCCGCAATGCTTGGTCTGATGGGGATTAATGCTAATCGTGAAACCTTCCGTGATGAGGACAGAGTAAGAATTCATCCCATCATTACAAACGGCGGTGACCTTGTAAATGTAATCCCTGATAAGGCGGTTATTGAAACCTATGTGCGTGCCGCAACTGCCGAGGCAATTGAGGATGCGGGCAAAAAGGTGGATAACGCCGTTCGTGCAGGTGCAATGGCAGTGGGCGCAGAGTGCAGTATTAAAAATGTAAAGGGCTACAAGCCGCTTTGTCAGGATAAAAACCTTTCGGCAGTGTTTGAGGAAAATGCACTGCTTTTCACACAGAGTGAAAATATATACCACAACATAAATATGACAGGATCAACGGATATGGGTGACCTCGGCGCAGTTATGCCCGTAATTCAGCCTACAATGGGTGGGTTTAACGGTGCGCTTCATGGTAAGGATTTTGCTATCGCTGATAAGGAAGCAGTCTATATCACCGCCGCTAAAATTATGGCAGGTACGGCATATGACCTCTTAAAAAACGGTGCAGAAAAGGCAATTAAAATTAAAGAAAGCTTTAAAAAGGCTTGAAAAACGGTGTGATTTTATGAAAAATTACAAAATGACAATAGAGTATGACGGAACACGATATAATGGCTGGCAAAGGCAAAAGAACACAAAAAATACAATTCAGGAACGTTTTGAAAATGTCCTTTCAAGAATGTGCGGAAATTATGTTGAGGTGTTTGCATCGGGCAGAACAGATGCAGGTGTTCATTCGGTAGGGCAGGTGGCTAATTTTAAGTGTCTGACAGATATGCGTTGTGAAGAAATAATGGAGTATCTTAACAGATACCTTCCTGAAGATATCCGTGTAACCGCACTTAGTGAGGCTGATGAGCGTTTTCACAGCAGGCTTAATGCCGTTTCAAAAACGTATGAATACACTATAGCAACAAAAAAGCCTGATGTATTCAGACGAAAATACGTTTTTGTAACCGATATGTCGCCCGATGTTGAAAAAATGCGCAGTGCGGCGCAAAGCATTATAGGAACGCACGATTTTAAGGGGTTTTCCTCTGTCGGCAAAACAAAGAAAAGTACCGTCAGAACAGTGAATTTCATTGAAATTACGCAAGACGGTGAAATAATCAAAATAAGAATTAATGCAAACGGATTTCTTTATAATATGGTTCGTATTATTGCAGGAACGCTTTTTGAAATCGGGACAGGAAAGCTTCGGGGAGATATTACAGAGCAAATTTTTGAAAATAAAATCAGAGAAATGGCAGGTGCAACACTTCCTGCCTGCGGACTTTGTCTGACAGAAGTGTTTTATTAGAGGGGTAGCTATGAAAGTTGTTTTTACTACGCTCAATGCCAAATATGTACACATAAATCTTGCTATCAGAACGATAGCAAAGCATTGCAGCGAGTTTTCACCGATAATCAAAGAATACACCATAAACGATAATATTGACAGTATAATTGCATCACTGCATATGCAAAAGGCAGATGTGATTGCATTTTCCTGCTATATATGGAATATAGAAAAGGTGCTTTATATATGCCGCTGTCTTAAGGAGGTTAATCCGCAGCTTAAAATAATTTTAGGCGGTCACGAGGTTTCCTATGATGGGGTAGAAATTATGCAGGATAATCCGTGGGTGGACTATATAATATCGGGGGAGGGGGAAAAGGCAGTAAAGGCGCTTTTAGATGCAATTAAAAACTCTGCCCCGATGGAAAATGTACCCTCACTTACTTACAAAAAAGACGGAAAAATACTTTGTACACCGCTTTGTAAGCCGTCCGATATTAATGAATATACCTTCCCCTATGATGAAAACATACGTGATTTTAAGGGTAAGATTATTTATTATGAGTCCTCGAGGGGATGCCCCTTTAGCTGTGCATACTGCCTTTCGGGGAATAATTCACGTGTAAGCTATCTTCAGATTGAGCGTGTAAAAAAGGAGCTTTTATTTTTTATAGAAAATGATGTTCCGCTTGTTAAATTTGTTGACAGAACATTTAATGCCGATAAAAACCGTGCAAAGGAAATTTTCGCTTTTTTAATCGATAACGCAAAGGAAACCCTGTTTCATTTTGAAATGGCAGGCAGTCTTATTGATGATGAAACAATAGAAATCCTTAAAACCGCCCCCAAAGGACTTTTTCAGTTTGAAATAGGCGTGCAGTCAACAAATGAGAAGACAATAAAAGATATAGGACGGAAGATTGATTTTGAAAAGCTGAGAGGTACGGTAAAAAAGCTTATCAACTTAAAAAATGTACATATCCATCTTGACCTTATCGCAGGTCTTCCGTATGAAGGGTATGAGAGCTTTAAAAAATCCTTTGACGATGTAATTTCACTTTGCCCCGATGTGCTTCAGCTTGGATTTTTAAAGCTTCTCAAAGGCTCCCGCATAAGGGGTGAGGCGGAGAAGTTTGGTTATAAATTCAAGGCATCTGCACCCTATGAGGTTATGGAAAACGATTTTATATCCTTTGACGAGCTGATAAAGCTTAAATTTATTGAGGACTTACTCGATAAATATTACAACAGCGGTGATTTTAAAAGGAGTATGGAGCTTCTTTTTAAAAACGCTTCATCGCCGTTTGAGGTTTTTGAAAAGATTTATGCTTATTATGAAAAAAACGCACTTTTTGAAAAATCAATTTCGCTTGAAATGCGTTATGAGGTGCTTTCGGAGATATTCGACTATGATGCCTTTAAGGACACTGTTAAGGCTGACCGCCTGACAAACCGCAAGGCAAAAATGTCGTATGAAAATGAGCCACGTTTTAAGGAAAACTGCTTTGAATTTTTAAAAAATGAGGGTAATATAAAAAAATACCTCCCTGAATTTTTGGGCGAGGCACCTCGTAAAATATATAAAAATCTGCGGTTTGAAGAGCTTTTCGGCGGAGTGTATATGTATGTGGTAAAAAGCGGCGAGCTTATAGAAATAACAAAAGATTTTAGAGAGCTATGACAAAAGTGAGATGTTTTGTCATAGCTCTTTTTCTGCACGATAAAAAATATATTGGTAAAGGTTAATGAAAACCTGTTATAGTATGCTTTTTGCATAAGCTGTCGGAGAAAGTCCGGTGGCTTTTTTAAATGCGCGCGAAAAAATATGTATCGAGGAATATCCCAGCATATCTGATATCTGGCTGACGGAATGGTTTTTTTCACGTATAAGCTTTTTTGCCTCCTTAATTTTCAAATCCATATAATATTCCATCGGACTTTGCGCCGTGCTTTCACGGAAAATTTTACAAAGCTGCGTTTTGCCGAGAAGAAAGTGTGCGCACAACTCCTTGAGGGAGAGGGAGGAATAAATGTTAGCCTTCATATATTCGCATATAAGCTCGCTTAGTGAACTGTTTGCAATGTCGCGCGACTTTTTCGAGGAAAGCACATTTTCGCTGAGTGTGCTGCCGCTTCTTATAAGGCGGATAAGAAATTCAGTGAAATAGCACTGCAGAAGCTGCGTTGAGCCAAACACATTCGGCAGGAAGCGAAGGTTAGTTTTATCCTCATAATCGCCGGGTATTTTTCCGAGGGCGTTTTTTGCCTCCTCAAGAAAAAGGGAAAGAAGTGTTTTTGCGGTTTTATCAAGTGTGAAGGTTTTGCTTTTAAAATATTGCATTACCTCGCTGTCCGTGGTAAAGGATATAATAAGCATATTATTGGCAACGCGGTTATCTGAAACGTGGGCATGTATCTCCATAGGCTCGTGAAAAATCGCCTGCCCCTGCTCAATGGTGCAGCCGATGCCGTTTGTTATGGCATTTATTCTGCCACTGTCGACATAGACCATTTCCCAGAAATTATGCCTTTCGGGTGCGTGGGTAAAATCCTTGCCGAATTCAAAATAGTATATACTGTTAAAACCGCAAATTTCAATTTCCTGCCTAATAGGCTGAGTTTCAAACATAGAGAATCCTCCTGCGAACAAAATGATAAAAAATGCGTAATCATTGTTAAATACATAATTTTAAGATGATTGTATAATAAAAATAGCGTAAAGTCAATAAAAATTAGAAATTGAGGGGGATTAATGTAATGAATGTACTTGCTGTAGGTTGTCATCCTGATGACATTGAAATTTCGTGCTGCGGAACACTTGCAAAATGTGTAAAACGCGGCGATAAGGTTACTGTATGCCACACGGCAAACGGAAATATGGGACACGAAATCATACCGCCGGATGAGCTTCGTGAAATGAGGGCGAAGGAAGCAAAGGCGGCAGGCGCGCTTGCAGGGATTGAGGTAGTAAGCCTTGATATAGGGGATTTACTTCCCAACGGGTGCGACATAGCCCAACGTGATAAAATGATGGAGCTTATAAGGGATGTTCAGCCCGATTTTATTATTACACACAGTCCGACAGACTATATGCCTGACCATTTAGCCGTGTCAAAGCTTGTATTTGACGCGTCCTTTGCTGCAAGTGTTCCGCAGTATGGAAAAGGCGGAAAAGCTGCGGTTGTTCCTATATTTTATATGGACAATCTTGCAGGTATGAATTTTAATCCCACAGAATATGTGGATATAACAGAGGAAATAGAGCTTAAACTGCAGATGCTCGAATGTCACGTGAGTCAGCTTAAATGGATGCGCGACCATGACGGTATTGATTTTGCAGAATTTGTGCGCACGTGTTCAAGATTTCGCGGACTTCAGTGCGGCGTAGGATATGCCGAGGGATTTACTCAGGAGCTTGTATGGCCAAAGGTTGTAACAAGAAGATTGTTGCCGTAAAATATAAAGGAGGAAAAGAAGATGGATTTTTTAAGTACAGTTAACGGAAGCTTACTCGAAAACTTTTATCCCAAGGGATGGGATATGAAAAAAATTGATGAATGCTGCGAAAAGGGTGTAATGCGTGAGCCTTTCTGGCATAAGGATTTTACCCCCGTGGAGTGTGAAAACATTTACGAATTTGACACACTTATGGGACACGAAATTGCACTGCAGATTAAAAATGCGCGTGAGCGCGGGGAAAAGCTCGCAATGATACTTCCCGTAGGCCCTATGGGTATGTATAAGTGGGCGGTATACTTCCTTAATTCGTGGAATGTAAAGTGTGACCACGTATATACCTTTAATATGGACGAATGGGCAGATGCTGATGGTAACACACTTCCCAATGACAACAGTGCGTCTTTTGAGTATAGTATGAAGCAGGCTTTCTTTGATAAGCTTGGTGAAAACACCATTCCGCCCGCGCAGCGTAATTTTGCTACAAAGGATAATCTTCCTACATATCCTGAGAAGATTGCTGCACTTAAGGCAGAGGGCGCAAAGCTTGTTTTAATATTCGGTATTGGCAGAATGTGTCATATCGCATTCTGGGAGCCGCAGTTTGCCGAGGATTATGCTAACGAGGAACAGTGGAAGCAAGCTCCCTACAGAATAGGTGCGAAGCTGCATCCCCTCACAATTGAGCAAAATGCAATCACAAGCTTTAAGAGCAGAACAACTCTTGTACCCTGCCGTGCAAATACAATCGGCCCCGGACTTTTCCTGCAGGCTGATACAATCATCGGCGGATGTGACGGAGCGCTTGGAAGAGGTATGGGATGGCAGGGAATGAGCTTCCTTACCACGCTTCACTACGGACCTGATATGAACATCACTTCAACGTATATGCCGACACTTCCCGGTAAGCTTTTCTATCTTAAAGAGCTTGCAGGCCCGCTTGTTGCAGAATGTAACTAAGAAAAAAATAGTCTGTCTCAGGACAGACTATTTTTTTATCTTAGGAAGCGAATATATCGCATTCATAAAGTCAATCAGGTTATTTGTCTTTTTGATTGTTTTTAAAAGCTTTTTCTCATCAGGAAAGTTTTGCATAATATAAAGCCATATTTCCTTTAACTTATGCAGTGTAAAAACATCCGAGTCAAGTATTTTTGAGTAATTTTCTTTAAGAGCCTCTGTAAAAGAAATCAGCTCCGCTGTTGTGATGGGATTTCCACCGCGTATCTCCCTGAAAATGGCTGGGTTTGTGACAGCGCCCCTGCCAATCATTATGCCTTCAAGCGCGTTATATGAGGTGACTATATCAGCATAGTCTTCGGGCGTGAAAATATTGCCGTTATAGCAAAGCGGTGCATTTGTATTTTCATAGGCATAGGAAAACGCTTTTTTCGAAGGCACGCCTTTATAAAAATCCTCCCTGCAGCGCGGATGAAGAATAAGGATTGACAGGGGGTATTTGTTATATATACAAAGAAGCTCTTCTATTTCATCGGCAGAAAAATAACCTGCACGCGTTTTGACGGAAATTTTTGCATCTGTTTGTGAAAATATTTCATAAAGAAACCTATCAAGCGCATCACTATCGCGAAGAAAGCCTGCACCACGGTTTTTGCCGACAACTGTTCCCGACGGGCAGCCGAGGTTTATATTAAGCTCCCTATAGCCATATTCTGCAGCCTTTTTTTCAAACTTTAAAAAGGAGGCGGAGTTATTTGTAAGCACCTGCACCGTTAAATCGGTTGTATTATTTTCAGGGAGAATATCCCGAAAACCCTTTCTGCCGATTTTCTCGTTATCGCTCGGCGTGATAAAGGGGGAGAAGTAGGCATCGCATCCGCCGAAAAACTGTGCGTGTGTGTTTCTGTATATATATGTGGTAATCCCTTCAAGAGGGGCAAAATACAGTTTCATCTAAATAACCTCAGTAACAACTGTCAAAGATTTCTTTGATTTTGTCATAGTCAAGGCTTATATATGTTTTAACCTCGCGGCTTTTTCCGAAGGTGCACAAATCTGAAAGCTTTGCGGTGCAATCGGGTGTAATCTGGAACTCACGAAGCATAGAGGGCATACCAAGGAATTTAAAGAAATCCGCCATTGCCTCAATACCAAGGATTGCAGCCTTTTCATCATCGCTTTCGGTTATATCCCACACCCTGCGCGCAAACTGCGCAAATCTGGGGATAGCGGAGCGGTATACGTATTTTGCCCACGCAGGGAATAAAACGGCAAGTCCTGCGCCGTGGGCAATGTTTTCATATTCACCGCTCAGTGCGTGTTCAAGCTGATGAACAGCTAAGAAATGCTCTCTGCCGCAGCCGGTCAGGTCATTGTGCGAAAGGCTCGATGCCCACATAACAGTTGCACGCGCATCATAATCAGTGGGGTTTTCCATAAGCACCTTCCCTGCATCTATAACTGATTTTAAAATACTTTCACCGATTCTGTCGGTTAAATCGGTAGGCTCACACACGGAAAAATAACGCTCCATAGTATGTGACATTATATCAACTATTCCGCAGGCGGTCTGGTATTTGTCAACCGTGTAGGTAAGGGTGGGGTTACATATTGCAAAGAGACAGCGGTTAAAGTCGGAATTATATCCGCGTTTCATATTAAGCTCCTCATTCGTAATAACGGCGGAGGAACTCATCTCACTTCCTGCTGCGGCTATTGTCAGAATACATCCCACGGGAAGGGCGTCACACACAGCGGCTTTCCTTGTTGGAAAATCCCACGGGTCACAATCACTGCGCGCGCCTGCAGCCGTATATTTTGAAGAGTCAAGCACACTTCCGCCGCCAACGGCAAGAATCATTTCTACATTTTCCTTTTTTGCTACCTCTACAGCCTTGCGTACAAAGGAAATTGTCGGGTTAGGCTGTACACCGCCCATATCGACAACCTCGATACCGTTTTGGGTAAGGGAGTGCATAATTTCATCATACAGTCCACTTTTCTTTATACTGCCAAAGCCGTACTGCATCATAATTTTTTTATATCCGTAGCCCTTTATAATTTCGCCGATATTTTTGTGGCTGTCTTTACCAAAATATACTTTTGTCGGGGTATAGTATGTAAAATCAAGCATATTAAACATCCTTTCATTTTATGTAGCTTTATTATAACACTTTTTATCGCTCGTTACAATAAAAAAGGGGAATTTTCTTGATACAAAGACAGTTGTGTGATATAATGAGTTTGCAGAGCAAATTCATTATATTGCCTTTGAAGTGAATTGAAAATTGGAATTTCCATAAATTGATCCTTACGGCTCATGAATTACGCCTTTTAATTTTACCCGGGTGTTTGTCATAACAGAGCAAAAGTCTCCCTTGGAAGGCTCTCCTGTGTAAGGGGAACTGTCACGAAGTGACTGAGGGGTTGCTTCGTGCCGATTAAAAGGCAAATATAGTTATTGAACTTGACGATTCTGAACATTATAAGGATGAATGTCTAATAAGTGACGAAAAGAGAACTGCTTATTTAGAGGAATATGGTGTTAAGGTTGTTAGAATATTAAACTTGATATTTTGAAAACTTTGAGGGTGTATGTACGTATATTGATGGTTTGGTAAAACAATCCCTCGGTCAGCTACGCTGACAGCTCCCTTTACACAAGGGAGCCTTTAGTAGATAAAATTTTTTGTCCTGAATTGATACAAATTATAGTTTTAAATTATACAAAAGAGGAGTAAATATTATGGAAAATTATCCAAAAGAGGTTGAATGGTTGATTTCTCAAAGAGACCAACTAGTGAATGAACTTAGTAAAACCAATGCAACATTTCAAAAAATTGTACTGGCTTTTTTTACCGGATTAATAACTATTGTGGCAGCAGAAAGTTTTTATAGGGATACAAATAATACAATTATTCTTTTTTTGATACAAGTAACAATAATGATGGCTATATTTATAGAGGCGGTTTTGATAACCGGAAATAATCAAAGATATTATATATCGGCAATAGACGATTATTTGCATGAAAAATATGAAATAACAGCTTTGATTTATGAAGGAACCCTTAATAAAAAGCATACAATTGGTAAGGGCTTCTTTACAGTAATTACAACATCGGCAGCTATTCTTGCTATTTTAATAAGTTTATGGCTTTTTAAAGAACTTAGTCTTTGGCATATTATGAAAAGCAGTATTTTATTTATTGTTTTATTTATTATGGAAATGGCTTTGTTTTTAGGAATAATAATTTATAATTTTTATAACAAACTAAAAACTCCGCAAATTTACAAGGACTGCATAAAATTTCTTAAAAGGGATGGTTCTTCGGAACAGTGAAAATTAACTGATTAAAAAAGAGGGGGATATTGTGAATACAATACATGTTTTAATGTTCATTTTTGCTTTCGGATGTGTTTTTGGGTGGTGTTTGGAGACGGTATACAGACGATTTGCGGAGATGCCAAAAAGATGGATGAATCCGGGATTTTTAGTAGGACCGTATCTTCCTATCTACGGGTTTGGTTTGGTGTTTTTATATGTTATATCAAGTATAGGAAGTAAAATTCCAATAGAAAATATATTTCTTAAAAATTTATTAATAATATTTGGAAATGGACTTGCTTTGACTATAATTGAATATATCGCAGGTGTAATCTTTGTAAAGAAAATGAACAGAGAACTGTGGGATTATTCAAATAGATGGGGAAATATAGATGGTATTATTTGTCCGTTGTTTTCACTGTATTGGACATTGTTAGGAATTCTTTACTATTATGTGTTACATAAATATGTTATAACCAAATTAGTAGCTTTTGTTTTTGAATATGCAGCAACATACTTTTGTTTAGGGGTTTTCTGGTTAATATTTATAATAGATTTAGCTTATTCTTTTCAAATTGTAAAGAAAATAAAGAGTTTTTTTCCCCGGTCTTGACACTAACTTAAAATAGGACAAAGGAAGTGGCAGATATGAAGAAGATAAGAAACATTTTTATAACCATAAGCACTGTAGTAGTAGTTTTATCGCTTGTTCCTATGCCGCTGAAAGTGGAAAAAAGTATGGAAGGGATTAGATATAATGAAGAGAACAAAGGAAGCTTTGAAAATATACAGATAAATATTGACGGCTGGTATTTCTGCTATGTTATTCCGATGTTTAAAGAAAATTATTTTACAGGTGTTTTCAAAGTTGGGGACATTGTATGCAACTTTACAAGATATGCGCGGCTGACCTTTATCAATTCGCTCTCGGGGGCAGAGGCAGGGATGCACTATTATGACGAAAAGGAAAATACTTTCCGTTGGGGCGGTCAACTAAGGAAAGAGGGACTTTTTAAAGAAGTGTCGATTTACCAAAATGATAAAAATTATATATCGGCACCCGCAAAGGAAGTTTCCGAGGCAGATGCCATAACAAGAAAGCTGTTTAGTTTTTTCTATGAGGATGTGGAGGAGTGAAAATGAAAAAAGCGAAAACATTGCTTTATATTCTTGACGGAGTATTACTAATAATTTTTTGTGTGCTTAGTTTTAAATTAACCGGCTTCTTTGAATATCCGCGTCAGGAGCATTATGTTGAATATTTACTGGATTTAAGAAGAATTATAATGACTGCATTTATTATATGTATGATTGTTACAATGGCAGTCAAATGGACTTGTGATGATATAAGAGAGGAAATATTGTACTTAAATTCAAGAATTAGCGAGCTTGAGAAGAATATTGAAAAATGAACAAGAACTGCGTACCAAAACTCTGGTACGCAGTTCTTATTTTCATGCAACTTTGTATCCGGGGATTGTTAAGGGGAGTCCCTTAATAATTTCAACCGAAAAGATAGCAGCGATAGCGAAATCTTTTCGGAGATGACTAGACGACGGCACGGTGAGTGCCGCGCGAGCGTAAGCCCTTACTTCTCTTGCGAGAGGATGACATTGTCATCCGTCATTGTGGCTTGAATGAACTCTTGAGCGGTGCCGTGCGGTTAAACACATTAGTGTTCTTACTGTCACGCGTGAAGTAACCCATACGCACGAACTGGAATTTTTCACCGATCTGTGCGTCGGCAAGCGACGGCTCACCGTAAGAGGTTTCATAAACGATAAGTGAATTGGGATTAATAAATTCATCAAAGTTGTCATCCTCAAGTAAGGTGGCAACATTTTCTTTGTTAAAGATATTGTCAAACTGATGAACGCTGAAGGGAACCGCACTCTCACGGCTGAGCCAGTGGATATTACCCTTAACCTTTCTGCCGTCGACGGGCATACCATTACCCGTCTCCACATCAACAGTGCACAAAAGCTCGCACACGTTACCGTTTTCGTCGTGCAAAACCTCGTCACACTTCATAATATATGCGCCCATAAGTCTTACTTCGCCATTTGGCTTAAGACGCTTAAATCCGGGAACAGGCTCCTCCATAAAGTCACTCTGTTCAATGTAGAGCTTGTTTGTAAAGGGAACCTTGCGGCATCCAAGCTCCTCACGCTTGGGGTGGTTTGGAAGCTCAAAATACTCTATATGGTCATCGGGAAGGTTTGTGATTGTAACCTTCAGCGGCTCAATTACTGCAACGCGGCGCTGAGCGTTTTCGTTAAGCTCCTCACAGATGCAGTATTCCAAAAGTCTGATGTCAGCCATAGAGTTTGCCTTAGCAACACCGCTGCGCTCAATAAAGTCAAATATCGCCGTTGGTGTGTAGCCCCTTCTTCTAAGTCCCTGAATAGTAGGCATTCTGGGGTCATCCCACCCATCAACAGTACCCGTTTCAACGAGCTTACGAAGATAGCGCTTGCTCATAACAGTATATGTCATATTAAGGCGCGCAAATTCGTACTGATGCGGATTATGCTCAAAGCCTACATTATCAACAACCCAGTTATAGAGCGGACGGTGGTTTTCAAACTCGATAGAGCAAAGCGAATGTGTAATTCCCTCCAGAGCGTCCTGAATGGGGTGCGCAAAGTCATACATAGGATATATGCACCACTTATCACCCTGACGGTGATGATTCATATGAAGTATGCGGTAAATAACAGGGTCACGCATATTCATATTGGGCGAGGACATATCAATCTTTGCACGCAGTGTGCGCTGACCATTTTCAAATTCACCGTTTTTCATACGTTCAAAAAGGTCAAGATTTTCCTCCACACTGCGGCCTCTGTATGGGCTTTCCTTGCCCGGCTCAGTGAGTGTGCCGCGATACTGCGCCATTTCCTCCTGGCTAAGGTCGCACACAAATGCCTTGCCGTCACGTATAAGCTTGCAGGCAAATTCATAGCATTTGTCAAAATAGTCACTGCCGTAGAAAATACCTCCCGTAGGGTCAGCACCGAGCCAGTGTAGGTCAGCCTCGATAGCCTTTACGAATTCATCGTCTTCCTTTACGGGATTTGTATCGTCATAACGAAGATTGAAAAGTCCGTTATACTTTTTTGCAGTCATAGAATTAATCCATATAGCCTTGGCACTTCCTATATGAAGATAACCATTAGGCTCGGGAGGAAAGCGTGTATGCACGCCGTTTTCGCGGCCTGCCGCCAAATCCTCGTCAATAATATCGTGAATGAAATTTGAGTAACCTTCCTGCATAAAAAAGATACCTCCGTTTTTCTTGTTTCAATTTTTTTCAGGGGATTGTTAAGGGTACTCCCTTAACACATAAAATCCGTCAAAATCGGGGGCGTGTACCTCGATTTTGACACCCTGCAAGGGCTGGCACGGTGAGTGCCGCGCGAGCGAAAGCCCTTTCTTCGCAAAAGAATGTTTACTTTAGAAAACTTCTTTTGCGAGAGGATGACCCTGTCATCCTCTTTATCTGTTCTCAATATCTACATATTTCTTGCTTTTTAAAACATTCTTATACGCAGGACGTATAATTCTGTCAGAAACCATAATTTCCTCAAGTCTGTGCGCACACCAGCCTGCAATTCTGCTCATAGCAAAAATCGGCGTATAAACCTCCGGCGGAATGTTGAGCATCTTGTAAACAAAACCGCTGTAGAAGTCAACATTGATTGCAAGGTCTTTTTCCTTGCCGGTGATTTCGGTGAAAAGCTCAATCGCGTTCTTCGCGATAAGGTCATACATCAGAAGTTCATCCTCCATATGCTTTTCACGCGCGAGCATTCCTGCACTCTTCCTGAGAAGAACTGCACGCGGGTCACTCTTTGTATAAATGGCGTGACCTATGCCGTATACAAGACCGCTGTGGTCATAAGACTCCTTACGGTAGAGCTTAATAATATGCTCGCGGATTTGCTTTTCATCGGTGATGTCGGTTATATTTGCCTTAAAATCATCTATCATTCCCATAACCTTCGCATTTGCGCCGCCGTGCTTTGGACCCTTGAGCGAGCCAATTGCAGCAGCAATTGCACTATAGGTGTCTGTGCCCGACGATGAAAGAACGTGCGTTGTAAATGTAGAGTTATTACCACCGCCGTGCTCTGCGTGAAGTATGAGTGCCAAATCGAGCAAATGCGCCTCTGTCTGGGTAAATTCGTTGTTGGGGCGCATCATATAGAGGAAATTTTCCGCCGTACTCATATCAGCGCGCGGAGAATGAAGGATAAGGCTTTTCCCGTCATAGTAATGCGATTTTGCCTGATAGGCGTGCGCAATCATACACGGAAAACGCGCAATAAGCTCAAACGACTGACGCAGTACATTTTCAACAGAAACCTCATCAGGGTTATCGTCATAGGAATAGCTTGCAAGCACACTGCGGGCAAGCTTGTTCATAATGTCGTTACTGGGTGCCTTGAGTATCATATCCTCAGTAAAATTGGGGTAAAGCCGACGCTTTGTACCAAGATATTCGGAAAATTCATCAAGCTCCTCCTTTGATGGAAGGTGACCGAATAATAAAAGATACACAACCTCTTCAAAGCCGAAACGGTTATCTTTGTCACATCCCTCAACAATATCGGTTACATTCACACCTCTATACCGAAGCTCACCCTCGATAGCCTGTTTTTCACCCTCGTCAAGAAGGTAACCGTGAACGTCGCCGACCTTTGTAAGTCCTACCAGAACACCGCTGCCGTTAGAGTTACGAAGACCTCTCTTTACACTGTATCTGTTGTAAAGCTCTGAATCAATAGAGTAAACATCCTTTGAAAGATTGCACAGCTTATCAAATAAAGCATCATTGTTTTTCATATGCCACCAACTCCAAAAAACTAATTAAATATTAGTATACCACCAAATGATGGCAATTTCAATAAAAAAGTTCTAAAACAAGGCTAAAAAAATATAATTATATAGGGGGGAGGGTGTTTTTTTGAAAAGATATCTCTTTTTTGTAGTGTTTTTTATAATATCTGCATTCATTTTGCCACTGTGCGTTTTTTTTATTATGCAGTTTCAGGACAACCTTAATCAAAAGCAAAATGAAAAAAAACCTTCGGGGCAGGACATCAGCGTGTATTTCAGCGATGAAAAAGCAACGCACGTAATGAATATCGAGGAGTATCTCACGGGTGTTGTCTGTGCGGAAATGCCGGCCTCCTTTGAAAAAGAAGCACTTAAGGCGCAGGCAGTAGCGGCGCGCAGCTATGCAGTATACAGAATTGAAAATCAAAGTGCCGACCATCCCGAGGCGGCAGTATGTACAGACTTTGCACATTGCAAAGCATATAAAAAAATCGAAAATGCCCAAAAGGACTGGGGAAAGGACAGCGAAAAATACACTGAAAAAATAAGGCAGGCGGTCAGCGAAACGGAGGGGGAAATCCTGACATATAACGGCGAAGTGGCGCTGGCGGTGTTTCACTCTCAATCCGGAGGGGGAAGGACGGAAAATTCCTCTGACGTGTGGGGCGGTGATGTTCCATACCTTGTAAGCGTTGAAAGCCACGGAGAGGAAAATGCCCCGAATTTTTATTCATCCGCAGTATTCTCCTTTGAAGAATTCAAGGAAAAAATATTATCGCAAAACGCACAGGCAAAACTAAGCACGCCGCAGGATATAGGAGAGTGCGAGATAAGTGAGGGTGGCAGCGTAAAAAGTATAACAATCGGCGGCGTTGACTTTACGGGAAGAGAAATAAGGACGCTTTTTAATCTCCGCAGCAGCTGCTTTAAGGTTTTTGCAGACGAAGGGAGTGTCCGCTTTGAAGTAACCGGCTACGGGCACGGCGTAGGAATGAGCCAGTATGGGGCAAACACTATGGCAAAGGAAGGCTTTGACTATAAAAAGATTTTGACGCATTATTACAGCGGAACGGAAATTGAGGGCGTTTAAAAGGAAATTATACGGCAATAATACAAATGAGGAGAGTGATATGTATGAAAAATGCACGGGCGCTGCTTGTTGCGGCGATAGTAGTAAGCGTGTTTTTACTTAGCTTTTTGATAGGGCGTGCCACAGCGCTGCGCGACAAGGAGGAAAATGCCGCAGAAAATAAAATATATATGGGAACAGTGACAATTCCAAAAAAAGAGGAAGAGGAAGAGCTTGCCCCTGCCGCTGCGGGGGCAAAGGTTCAGGAAGAAAGCAGCAGGGAAGAGACTACAGAGTCCTCAAAAAAGGAGCCGCAGGCAGAGAACGTGCCGACGAGACTTCCTTTTCCGTGCGGAGAAACTGTACTCAAGGGCTACAGTGAAACGGCAGTATACTCTGAAACTATGGGGGACTGGCGTGCGCATACGGGGATAGATTATGCCGCCGAAAAGGGGAGCGAGGTTCAAAGCGTGTGGGACGGAAAGGTGACACGCGTATACAAGGACAAGCTATGGGGACACTGTGTTGAGATTGAGCATAGCACAGATTTAAAAAGTGTGTATAAAAATCTTGCATCAAAAATCCCTGTCAAAAAAGGTGACGAGGTAAAAAAAGGGCAGATAATAGGGCAGGTTGGAAAAAGTGCCGGCGTGGAAAGCAGGGATACGTCGCACCTGCATTTTGAAATCTGGCAAGACGGAGTGGCAATAAACCCCGAATCGTATGTGTATTAAGGCTGACAAGGTCAGCCTTTCGCGACAAAAAGTTTCTAAAGAAAATATTTCGCCGCGAGGTAAGGGCTTTCGCTCGCGCGGCACTCACCGTGCCAGCCCTTAACAATCCCCTGCATAGTAAAAAAGTGAGTTGAAACTAAAATTTCAACTCACTTTTTTACTATAAAATGTTGTCGGTTAATCCATACCCTTTTGCTATCCTGTTTTTGTAATAATCTTCGTCCTTACTCTCGTCAACTAACACGTCTTCGTCCAGGATTTCTTCCTCGTAGAGCTTATCCTCCGGTACATCTGCCATTTCCGCATACTCGCGGTCAATCATTCTGGAAAAAAGTTTTTCTGCGCCGTTTTTGTTCATAACAAAACCTCCCTCAATTCCAAAATATTAAGTTCTGATTAATCAAGGATTATAGCCTCCGACTCTTCATTCTTTTTAACTACCTGCGAAGAAGAATCAGGCGTAACCGTTTGGGTAGAAGACGGCTTTTTGTCTGCGCTGGGGGAAGATGGCTTCACGTCAGACTCTGTTTGCGGTTTAGTGGTTGTTTGTGGCTTAGTGCTTGCCTGCGGTTTTTTCGAAGTATCAGGCTTAGTCTGTGAAGAGGCGTGTTCTTCTTCTTTTGAAGATGATGCTTTATCAGAAGGCTTGGTTGTAATTGTATCTTCTTTCGTAAGTTCATCATCAAAGGTCTTATCCTCTTTCTCTTTTATCGGGGCAGGAGTTTCCTCCTGCGTATAATCCTTTGCAAGATCCTCGTTCGCCGTGTCATTTGTTTTGATTTCTTCATTTTTTGTGTCGCTTGCCTTTATATCTTCATCAACAGTTTGCGGCGATGCAGTAAAAACTATGTATGAGCCGATAAAGAAAATTACAAATACGAGCACAAATGCAAGAAGCGTGATGAGAGCGGTAAGTGCATAATTCGTTTTCTTTTTAACTTTTCTTTTAGCCTTATGCGAAACTTTTTTATTGGAAACAAAACGGTTTTCAACGAGCTGTTCAACGGTTTCGTCATCAAATTTTCTTTTTATTGCCTTTGTATCGTCCATTCTTTCAGCCATCATATTACCTCCGTAATCTGAAAAATAAGGGTCAATCTCCTACTTCTATTATATCATTTTTATGAAGCAAGTAAAGATATTTTTCGATTATTTTATCTTTAAATTTTTGTTTGAGTGCCATCTCATAGTAATAAAGCTGCTTTTGATATTTCTTTGCGATTTCTGACGGGTCATCGTATTTATCGGTTTTGTAATCGACAAGAACAATCGTTTTTTCGTCCTTATGAAAATAGCAGTCGATAATACCCTGAACGCAGAGCGTTTCCTCATCGGAAAGAGTGGGGGATAGCTCTTTTGCGCTGACACTGATGAGGAAAGGCTCCTCGCGGTAAAGGCACGACGCTTTTTTCATCAGTGCGGCAAGCGGAGTTTTGATAAAAGTCTTCAGCTTTTCAATGTGCAGTACGCTTGCCTCCTCGGGGGAGAGTACGCCGCGCTTTATAAGGGCATCGCGCTGACCTTCAATGTCATCCGAGCTATAATCAAGATACTGCAGCATCTTATGATGCGCAGTGCCGAAAAATGCACCGCTGCCTTCATTCTTTGAAAACTCCATTTTCTGCAGCTTGATTTTCTTTGAAGACGGGGAGCCGAGTAGACTCAATTCGCCGCCCTCCGACGGGGCAAGATTTATGTCGAATGATTTGAGAAATGATACCGATGCCTTGTTGGGAAGTGATAAAGCTGCCTTATACGGATATTCGAAATCAAGCATTGCACTTACGGCTTTATCCTCACAAAATTCATCGGGAGAATGAGAATATTCGTGTTCTTCGGCTTGTGCCTCTGCAGGAGGAAGCTGCGTCACTGACCAGTGCTTCGCTCCGCCGTGTCCATAGGCAAGGGCGAGAAGGGCAGCGTAGCTATTTGCCCCTAAAATCTCGTTCTTTGTAAGATTCTCCACTGCGCTATAGCACATTTTTTCAAATGCACTGTAGTCACGCAGCGTACATACGGTGTAAAGCTTTTCACGTGCACGTGTAAGCGCAACGTAGAAAAGACGCATTTCCTCACTTGCATCGTCGCGCCGTGCCATATGCAAAAGGGTGGCTTGCATCGGAGATTTATATTTGCAGCGGAGCAGGGGATTTATTACATTCATACCGATTGCGCAGCGTGAATTGATGATAAGACCGCCTGCACCCGTTGTTGGGGCGTGGTATGGCTTTGCGCAGTTTGCAACAAACACCACCGGAAATTCAAGTCCCTTTGATTTATGTATGCTCATAATACGGACAACGTCCATTTTTTCGGAAACAGCCTTTGCACCGCTGACATTATCGGCGGTTTTTTTGATTTTCTGAACATAGTTTACAAAGTTAAATAAACCGCTGTAGCTTGAACGCTCAAACTCCTCCGCCTTTTCAAGCAGTAAATCAAGATTTGCCCTGCGCATCTGCCCATCGGGGAAAGAGAGCGCGCGGCTATAAATATTGGTGTCTGTATATATTCTGCGGATTAAAGCCTCCACACTGATGAAGCCTGACGCCCTTCTCCAGGAGGAAAGCTGACGCATAAAGTCAAGACATTTTTTCGTGAGGGCACTCTCCGTCTTGTATTTTCCGCTGCATATTCCGTAAAATGCATCGCAAAAGCCCTCGCGTGAGCATAGCTTAATTCTGAGCAGGTCATTCTCGTCAAACATAAACATAGGACTGCGCAGTGCGCAGGCAAGCGGAATTTCGCTTTGCGCGTTATCAATCAACTTTAATATTTCCATCACCTGACTAACGTCGCTCGTTTCAAAAAGGTCACTTCCGCCGTCAACGTAGCAGGGGATGCCGTTTTGCGCAAATACCGCCTCGCACGTTTGTGCGCTAGAACTTACAGAGCGCATAAGAACGGCTATGTCACTGTAGGCAATCGGGCGCACAGTTCCCTCATCCTTGTCGAAAATTTCCTTACCGCTTGCTATAAGTGTCTTTATTCTCTCTGCGATATATTCCATTTCGTTTTTTAGCTGATTTTCTGCATTGCCGTCTTTCTCGACAATAACAATTTCACATTTTTCGCTCCCGAAGTTTTCGGGCATAAAGTCAGCACCGTAATCAAGACGATGTTCCCCTTTGTAATCAATACTGCAAACATCAGAGGTCATTATAACGTCAAAAACACTGTTAACACCTGAAATTACACCCTTTGAACTGCGGAAATTCTTCGACAGAAAAATCTTGCGTTTTAAAGCGTCTTCATCAAAAAGCGATTCATCACATTTTTTCATAAAGATGGTCGGGTCTGCATTACGAAAACCGTAAATGCTCTGCTTTACGTCACCAACCATAAATGTGCGTCCCTTGCTAATAAGCGAGAAAAGCATATCCTGCAGCTCGTTTGAATCCTGAGTTTCGTCGATATAGATTTCATCATATTTGTTTCTTATAGCCTCGCCCGCATCGGTGAGGTTTTCTGCATCTTCCGAAATAATGCGAAGTGCAAGATGCTCACACGTGGAAAAATCAATAATTCTGCGCGCGGTCATTTTTTCATAATAAATCTTACCTAAAAGCTTTGCCGCAGAGCACAGTGCCTTTATCTGCGGATATAGCTGTGTGCGCAGTGATTCGCAATCTGAAAGGGAAAATTCAAGAAGGGAGGAGAGGGTATCTCCCACAACCTTTTTCACACTGTCACGTGCAGCTTTTATACTGGATGAAAGCTCTTCATCGCACCCACGCTTTTTACCCTTTAATCTGCCGAAAATTTCTGTATTCATATAGGCGGTGCGAAGAGCGTCATAATCGTCAAAGCAGGAGAGTGCGTCAAGCCTTTCTGCCTCCTCCAAAAGACACGCTTCATAACCTATACCACCGTTTTCCGAAACTTGGGCGGCACTTTTAAGAGATAATACGCCATTTTTTATTGTACTGATGCATTCTGAAAATGCGTATTCGAAAAACGGTGTTCTGCTATATGGAAGATAATCGGCATTATACATATCCGCCATAGAATCGAGCCACTTGCCCGGGTATGCAGCAGACTGTGCCTTCTGATAAAGCTGCATAATCATTGTACTGTAGTCACCGCCGCCCCGGATGTTTTCAGTAAATTCACTGTCGCGTTTGTCATACGAGCAGGCGTTTGTCAGCGCCTCAAACCCAAGAAGGATAAAGGGGAGGTCATCGCCGAAATATTCCTCGCACAGTGATGCAAGGGCAAGATTTTCCTCACTAAGCGCTGTTCCCTTGCTTTTTTCAAGAGCACAGTAAAGTGCATCGACCGTTTCCTCCAATGCGGCAAGGCGCAGGAGGGAAAGCTCCCCGTTTTCACCGATTGATATGTCGGAGGGGAGATTTACCTTAAAGAAATTCTGCTTTACAACATCATAGCAGAATGAATCGATTGTACATATTTTCGCACTTCCCAAAAGTGAAAGCTGCCCCTTAAGGTAGTCACGCACCCCTTTATCGCTGGCTTCTTTTACAGCATTGCGGAGAGCTTTTGCAATTCTTTCTTTCATTTCCGTTGCGGCAGCCTTGGTAAAGGTAACTATAAGCAGCTTTTCAACACTTACGGGGGAGGAGGTGTTTTTTATGCGTTCAATTATTCTTGTTGTCAGCACCTGCGTTTTACCGCTTCCTGCGGCGGCGCTGACAACTATGCGGGAAGGCTTGGCAAATATTGATTTTTCCTGATCGGCTGTCCATTTCATATCAGCATTCTCCTTCCTCTAAAAGCGCCCATACTTCATCATCCCTGAGCTTTTCATCATCGCGCACACTACAGCCTGCAAAAGACTCCTCAAAACGGCACAGAGAGCTAAATTCGCACCACGTACACGCATCGGATGTGCAGCGGATTGGAAACTTTCCGTCGTATATATCCTCGGCAGTATTTTTTATGACCTTGTTAAGATGCTTAAACATTGAGTTGAAATTCTTTGCCGTAGCGGTCTTTTTTGTTTTAAGTGTCTCTGTCGCGCCCATATGCTCCGCCATATCGTTTTCGGAAAGCACAATGCCACTCATCCTGCGCTCCTCAAACCTTTTTTGCAGTATCTCATCCTCGGTTGCATCGGGATTAACCTCGACAATAGGGTCGGAAAGGTTATAGTAGAGTATACCTGCAGGGGAGTAACCGTTTTCGCAAAGATTTGAAAGGTATACAAAAAGCTGCAGCTGTACACCGTGATACACATCACTTAAGGAGAGCGTTTTATCACTGCTTTTATAATCGACAATTCTGACGAATTTACCACTTGCCCCGTCGGGCATTGTAAGTGTAAATTCATCGGCGCGGTCAATTCTGCCGCGCAGTGTAACTGTTTTTCCGTCATCAAGCTTTATTTTTGTAGGCTTAAAACGTCCGTCCTCGTCAAAGCTTATTTCATAGCCCATGGGGACAAAGTCGCTCTTTACAATGTGACGGCGCAGGATATAGACTGACTGCAGTGCTACACGGCAAAGTCTGTCAAAGAGTGCTTTTATACGCGGAATTTCAAGCATACCGGGGTTAACCGCACACAAAACCTCCTGAAGGATTTTTGGTGTATTTATCCGTATAAAATCATTGCCAATGGTGTGCCAGGAAAGGGGATTACCGTTTTCATCCACACTTTGTACTACAAAATGAGAAAATCTGTCTAAAAAATCGTGCAGGAAAGAGCCGCTGTCTGAAACGCTGACCTCGAAAACCCTTTTCGGCTCAAGAGCCAGCAGGTACTTTGCAAAGTAGGAGAACGGACATTTGTTATAGCTTTCAAGGCGTGTAACACTTGTTTTCATATTTTCGCCAATAGCCTGCTTAAGAAGCTGCACATCAATAGTCGAAGAAGCGTTTTCAAAGCCTGTCATAGAAAGCGCATCACGAAGCAGCGGAGCATAGGTCGCATCCTTGCTGAAATAATATGCCGCCGCACTCATAGCAGGGGAAAGGGGGGATTTACCCAAAGCGTATTCGCGAAGTTTAGAGGCGAGCATATCAAAAACTGCCTTTTTTGCGCTTATCATACTTATATCGTCGGGAAGAGTGATGAGGTCATCTGAAAAAGGAATGTCGGGGAAAAGGGTACGGATACGCTCAACAATTTCTGACGGAAGCAGTGCATTCTGGCTGCTATCTGCAGCAGCATAGCTAACATACAGTTTCTCACCTGCGCAGGTAAGTGCATCGTAGATAAGAAGCTGCTCGCTTTTTGCAAGGTTTGAAAGCGACGGGGGCATTTCAATCCCCATTTTTTCAAGTGCCGACTTATCCTCGTCGGTAAAAAGACCACTCTCTGACACTGCAGCAGGGAATATGCCGCTGTTTGCGCCGACAAGAAATACCGCCCTTGCACCATGTCCCTTTATTCTGTCAATAGAGCCGAGAGTAACGCAGTCTGATGAAATGGGGATTGTGCCTATTTCCACAGACCCGAGACCTGCCATTACCGTTGTATGAAACTGATGGAGTGTAAGCTCCTTGTTACCCAGGACATTGCAGATGTCAGTGAAAATGTCAACCAAAATGTTATAGACCTGCTTTGTCTGCAGTGCATAAAGGTTTTCGCCGTCCTCTTCAAGCTTGCTTGCATAATCCTCTATCTTTTCACGAAGCCGTGTTTTTTCGAAAAAGTCAAAGAGATTGCGGCAGGTGTCCTCTACGCGCGCCTTTTTCCCAAGTGCGCGTAGAAGGCTATCAAGCGGTGTGTAAACTCTTTCGCGCAGGGAATTGATTTTTTCAAGCTTTTCTTCTGAAAGCGCGCGCACTCCCATATTCTTATCCATATCATACACGCCGTTTCGCGCGGAAAAAGGCTTACTCCACGAAAAATGACGTATGCCGAAGGCAAGAGCGTAGTTTTCAAGCTCGTCCGCCTCCTCCATTGAAAGAGGTGAAAACGGGCTTTTTATGTAACTGAAAATATTTTCATATGTAAAGCCGCCCGCTGCAATATCAAGAATACTCGTGATAAAAAGTGTTACACAGTGGGTTGAAAGCGGCGCTTTTTTGTCAATAAATACGGGAATATCATAAAAGGGGAAAACGCGCTCGACAATACCTTTGTAATGCTGGGCATCACGCGCAATGATTGAAATATCTCGGTAGCGCATACCTTCATCACGAACGAGGCGCACAATATTTCTTGCCACGTGATGAATTTCTGAAAATCGGTTTTTCCCGCAGAAAAGGGATATGCTTGAGTCACTTCCTGCAAACTGCGCCGCATCATCATCAAAATAGCATTTTTCAAGGTGCTTAATCATCGGCTTCGCGCCGTGCATTGCACCGTTAATTTCAAGCGGAGTAATGACAGCGCATCTGCATTCCCTTGCAAGACGCAAAAGGGTATTATATGTGCGGTTTACCGTATCAAACGGGGCAGAGCCGTCGGTGCACAGCGATACACAAACCTCCTGCGCACGACTGAGCATAACCTTTATACATTCATATTGGCTGGGGTCAAAGTCGGAAAACTGGTCAATATATATGTGCTTTCCCAAAAGATAGTCGCAATCCTCATCGGCAAGAATAGCTGCAAGCGTAGTAAGCGTATCATTTTTATCACTTACACCTGCTTCTCTAAGGCTTTCAAGATACTCCTCATACACTATAAGTGCGTCGGAAAGCTTTTTCTTTAAAAGAGGGTCGTCAGTCTTTTTGATTGCACCGCGTAGCATAGGCGCAGTTATGCAGTAGCGCTTAAAGGTTGTAATAAGTGCTGATGCAGTGGCGGCAAGGTCGCTCCTTTTCACAAGTCCGTCAAAAAGCTGCAGCTTTTCTGCCTTGATGGAATTTGCGCAATAGCTGACAAGCATCTCAAAAGATGCGGTATCTGAAATAAAGTTAGGTGCACCGTACTTTGAAAAAACCAAATCGGCAAGGCGCATAAAGCTAAGCACCTGCGGATTTCCAAGCCCCACCACGCCAAAGGCATCTATGAGCTTCTTTTCCGCTGAAAACGAAAATTGCTCCGGCACGATGTAAACGGCATCGGAATTTTCCTCTATATCACCAAGCATATATGTACTTTTTCCGCATCCTGCGCGGCCTAAGATTATTTTCAGTGACATTTCGCCCTCTCCTCAATAAAATGATTAATTCAATTATACATTATTTTGTGGCGTGTTGCAATAAATAATTAGAAATAAAACAGTTGACAATTTACCAAAGCGGATATATAATTAAATGCGAACATATAAAGGCTGTGACGAAGACAGTAGCCTACGGTGAAATGGCGTAGCGAATCAGGGACGGTGTGAGCCTGATGCAGATTAACCGGCGGTGAATATCACTTCTGAGCTGCGTTGCTGAAAATATATTTATTATGATTAAGCGGCGACAGGGGGTCCCTCTGTTAAGGGGACGCATATGATGGTATGCTAATTAGGTGATAGAGTGACTTCGTCCTATTTAGCATAGGACGAAGTTTTTTAGTATAGGTAGGAGGAAGATTTATGTACAACAAGGTTGACACTAATCTTAATTTTGTGGAAAGGGAAAAGAAAATCGGCGCTTTCTGGCGTGAAAACAATATCTTTGAAAAGAGTATTGAAAATCGTGCTAAGTGTGAGTGCTATACATTCTATGACGGACCGCCTACGGCAAACGGAAAGCCGCACATCGGTCACGTGCTGACACGTGTAATCAAGGATATGATTCCCCGTTACCGTACAATGAAGGGCTATAAGGTTATCCGTAAGGCAGGCTGGGACACACACGGACTTCCCGTTGAATTAGAGGTTGAAAAGCTTCTCGGTCTTGACGGTAAGGAGCAGATTGAAAAATACGGACTCGAGCCTTTCATTACAAAGTGTAAGGAAAGCGTATGGAAATACAAGGGTATGTGGGAGGATTTCTCCCAGACTGTAGGTTTCTGGGCAGATATGGATGACCCCTACGTAACATACGATAATAACTTTATTGAATCTGAATGGTGGGCGCTTAAGCAGATTTGGGAAAAAGACCTTCTTTATAAGGGTTACAAGATTGTGCCCTACTGCCCCCGTTGCGGAACTCCGCTCTCAAGCCACGAGGTTGCTCAGGGTTATAAGGATGTAAAGGAAAAGAGTGCTATTGCAAAATTCCGTGTTAAGGGTACTGATAACGAGTATTTCCTTGCGTGGACAACTACGCCGTGGACACTTCCCTCAAACGTGGCACTTTGCGTAAATCCTGATGAAAAATACGTTAAAATCAATAACGAGGGTAATATTTATATCCTTGCAGAGGCTCTCATTCCCTCTGTTATAAAGGGCGAATATGAAGTGATCGAGGAATATATCGGTAAAGACCTTGAGTATAAGGAATATGAACCTCTCTTTGATTTTGCAAATCCTGATAAAAAGGCATATTACGTTGTATGTGATAACTACGTAACACTGACAGACGGTACAGGTATCGTTCATATTGCGCCTGCCTTTGGTGAGGATGACTCCAGAGTGGGTAGAACATATGATTTGCCGTTTGTGCAGATGGTTGACTCAAAGGGTGAAATGACAGAAGAAACCCCCTGGGCAGGAATGTTCTGTAAGGATGCAGATAAGGAAGTATTTAAAGCGCTTGATGAAAGCGGACTTCTTTACGCAGCGCTTCCGTTTGAACATTCATATCCCTTCTGCTGGAGATGTGATACACCGCTTATCTACTACGCGCGTGAGTCATGGTTTATCAAGATGACTGCAGTGCGTGATGACCTTATAAAAAATAACGAAACAATTAACTGGATTCCCGAAAGCATTGGTAAGGGCCGCTTTGGTGACTGGCTGAAAAATGTTCAGGACTGGGGTGTGAGCCGTGACCGTTACTGGGGAACACCGCTTAACATCTGGGTGTGCGATTGTGGTCATAAGCATTCAATCGGCTCTATTGCAGAGCTTCGCGAGATGAGCGATAACTGTCCCGAGGATATCGAGCTTCACCGTCCTTATATCGATGCGGTGACAATAAAATGTCCCGAGTGCGGAGGACAGATGACACGTACAAAAGAGGTTATTGACTGCTGGTTTGACTCGGGTGCGATGCCCTTTGCACAGTGGCACTATCCCTTTGAGAACGAAAAAATATTTGAGGAGAATTTCCCCGCAAACTTCATCAGTGAGGCAGTTGACCAGACAAGAGGATGGTTCTATTCACTTCTTGCAATTTCAACACTTATTTTCAACAAAGCGCCTTATAAGAATGTTATTGTTTTAGGTCACGTTCAGGATGAAAACGGACAGAAGATGAGTAAGTCCAAGGGTAATGCAGTTGACCCGTTTGACGCACTTGAAAAGCACGGTGCAGATGCTATCCGTTGGTATTTCTACGTAAACAGTGCACCGTGGCTTCCAAACCGTTTCCACGACGGCGCAGTAAGCGAAGGTCAGCGTAAGTTTATGGGTACGCTCTGGAACACATATGCATTCTTTGTGCTTTATGCAAATATTGATAAGTTTGATGCAACAAAGTATACCCTTGAATATGATAAGCTTTCCGTAATGGATAAGTGGCTCATTTCAAAGCTTAATACACTTGTTAAGACAGTTGACAACAACCTTGCAGATTATAAAATTACTGAAACTGCAAGAATAATTCAGGAATTTACAGATGAACTGAGTAACTGGTATGTACGCCGTAGTCGTGAACGTTTCTGGGGCAAGGAAATGACACAGGACAAGATAAATGCGTATATGACGCTTTACACTGCGCTTGTGACACTTTCAAAGGTAACTGCACCGATGATTCCCTTTATGGCAGAGGATATTTACCGCAACCTTGTATGCAGTATTGACAAGGACGCACCCATAAGTGTACATCTTTGCGATTATCCCACATTTGACGAGAGCAAGATTGATGCCGAGCTTGAAAGCAATATGGAGCAGGTTCTTAGAATTGTTGTACTTGGAAGAGCGGCACGAAATGCGTCAAACATTAAAAACCGTCAGCCTATCGGTAAAATGCTTGTAAAGGCAGATGGTGCTCTTAATGATTTCTATAAGGAAATTATTGCAGACGAGCTTAATGTCAAGGAAGTAGTGTTTACAGACAGTGTGCGTGAATGCACAAGCTACAGCTTTAAGCCGCAGCTTAAAACGGTTGGTCCTAAGTACGGAAAATTCCTTGGCGCAATAAGAGATTACCTTGCAAATGTTGACGGAAACAGTGCAATGGATGAGCTTGAGAATAATGGCGCAATCAAGTTTGAGGCAGGCGGAAGCACAATCACCCTTGAAAGAGAGGACCTTCTTATTGAAAGTGCGCAGGTTGAGGGCTTTGCCTCCGAAAGTGATGCAGGTATCACTGTTGTTCTTGATACACGTCTTAGCGACGAGCTTATTGAAGAAGGTTTTGTTCGTGAAATCATCAGTAAACTCCAGACAATGCGTAAGGACAGCGGATTTGAGGTTATGGATAACATCAATGTCTATGTATCAGGTAACGAAAAAATTGCTGAAATTATCGGAAAGAATGCCGATGAAATTAAGGAAGATGTTCTTGCCCTTTCAATCAATATTGATGAAAAGTGCGCGAATTCAAAAGAATGGAACCTGAACGGTGAAAAGGTATATCTTGGCGTTGTAAAGGCGTAAATAGAAAAAAGGGGTGCTTATGGGTGTCCTTGATAAAACAGTAATAATGTTTTCGTTGAAACGGCATAGGCTTTCTATGCCGTTTCTTCGTTGTTAAGTAATGATAGTGGCAGTATGCCGACCAAATCATAAACGATGTCAATTTCTTGTGTTCGTTTTCCGTCAATAACTTGTGGTGCGTGAACATAAACACGCTTTACCATATCGTTTAATACTGACGGAGTTAATTCCTGTAAATCAAAATATTTATGTACTTTTGAAATAAATCTTTCCACATTGTCGGATTGTTCTTCCGTTTCGGCTATTTCAGCAGATAAAGTTTCAATAAGTGATTTTAATTCTGCCTGCTCATTTTCGTAATTTGCAGATAGCATTTCAAATTTTTCGTCCGAGATTTTCCCGCTGACATTATCCTCATAAATACGCTGAAACAACAGGTCTAATTCTTTAATTCTGCTTTCGCTTTTTGCAAGCAGTTTTTTCTTTGCAGAAAGTTCCTTTTTAACCTCTGCCTTTTGCTTTGCACCCAACACCTTGCGGAATTGATTTTCATAACTTGCAACAGTTCCAACTACATATTTCAAATGTGCCAAAACACCCTGTTCAAGTATCGTTGCACGAATAAAATGCGTTGAACAGTTTTCTTTGCCTTTTCGTGAGGTTGAGCAAACAAAATGGTCTTGTCTGCTTTCAAAATATTTGCTTGTGCAGTAGTAAAGTTTCTGTCTGCAATCAGCACAATAGGCAATGCCGGAAAACATATTAGTTTTGCCTGTTCTTGTCGGTCTGCGTTTGTTCTTTCTTAACTCTTGCACTCTCTCCCAAGTATCGACATCAATAATTGCTTCGTGGGTGTTTTCAAATATCAAATATTTTTCTTCGGGATTGGTACATTTCTTTTTGCTTTTGTATGATTGCTTATAGGTTTTGAAATTCACAGTATGCCCTAAATATTCTTTTTTCTCAATAATTCCTGCAATGGTATCAGCAGACCAATTATACGGATTTTCAGAACTCTTAAAGGCTTGTCCTTTATTGTTCCAATATGAAAACGGAGTTAATATTTTTTTATCTTTCAGTATTCGTGCAATCTGCGATGTGCCGTACCCCTCAAGGCATAAAGCAAAAATCTTTTTGACAATTTGTGCAGCCTCGTCATCAACAATCTACTTTGTTTTGTCGTCTGGACTTTTCATATATCCAAACGGCGGTCTTGTTGTCAAATGCTTTCCTGATTCGCCTTTTGCTTTCATAACTGCCCTTATCTTTTTGCTTGTGTCCTTTGCATACCATTCATTGATGATATTGAGAAACGGAGTAAAATCACTGTCGGTTTGATTAGCACTGTCTATGCCGTTGTTAATAGCAATAAAACGGATATTTTTTTCAACAAACATTACCTCTGTATAGAAACCAACTTTGAGATAATCTC